>JACPIK010000002.1:1103363-1471151 GCA_016188115.1 Candidatus Woesearchaeota archaeon | reverse complement strand
TCTCTTTTCTGAGCTGAAATACAACCATAATTGTATTTCATGCTTCGCTCGGGTCGAATTTCCGACCCTGCTAATTCCAAGCAATGTTAGAATTGCAGTAAACCACTTGTGAATACACAAGTGGAATTAGCAGATTAAAATAAAGAACAGATAAAAAAAATAGAAGATTTACTAATTCTCATTTTTATCCTATTTCGCTTTGGCGTCGTCTAAATACCCCACTACTCTTACAACAGGATAACGCTGGCTTTGAGGATAGTCTAAATTTATTTCGTGAGCTAATCCAGGATTTGCTTTAAGAGAGATAAATGTCCCTAAAGAGCTGTACCCATGAGAACTATGAAAGGTACGAGGTTCAAAGACGAGATTATATCCTCGGATTGCAGCTCCTACTGCCCCACCAGTATTTTTAATATCGATAGTGAGAGGTGTAGGTACAACATTATCAAATTTCACTGGATTGGGTGAAGTGAGATGAAGATGATATTCATCTTTTAGATCGTTGGGAAATATTTCTTCAACATCTTCTAGAGAGATAGTAAGACCATACTCATCAACAATAGAAACATTGTCAAAGAAATCGCCATCACCATTCAAGTCAACTTTAACTTTACTGTCTGTTCCTCCATTAAGTTCTTGGATATTGACAATGAAATTTGCGCCACCGACATTTAAGATGTAATTTCCTTTTTCATCTGCTGATCCAACATATGTTTTATTGAGAGCAACATGAGTAAAAGAAACTTCTTTGGTAGATGCGTTCCATCCGTTATACCTCATGAGGTATGAACGAGCATTGTTCTGTTCAGGATGTCCCGTAGTGACTACTACATTAGAATTGTAGGGGATATCACTGCGTTCGCGCAATATGAGGGGTTGGTTATGTCCTCCTAAAAGCAAACCGCGAATTTTAAATTCAAAAAGTGGCATGCGGACTTGTTTCCCAGTTCCTTCATACCAAGTGAGTTCATATCTTTCTGGGGAAGTTGGAGCTAAAGTGATTTTGTGAGTAGGAACGTCACTAAGACCATCGTACGCAATATCCCAATTTTGGGTGAACAGAATTGCAGGATCTATTTGCGCAATTTCCAATCCTTCACTCAATGTGCCATGAGCAGGGATGTAAATTTCTTTTTCTGCCCTCATGTCAATGTCAATCGTAGAAATTGTTAATTCTTGTCCGTTAATGTTTCCGCTGACTTTTACAGTGCTAAATTTTTGAGGATTGTCGTTGACAATGAGGGTTCCCCCATCATCTAAATCTTTGATTAAATCATCCTGAAGTACTATTTTTTGCGCACCAAGATAAACATCAGCATAATTAAACTCGCCTTGGGTTTGAAAACTACCAACACCAAGATAAGAATTACCTTGAGAATTAGCTTCAAGTAAAGTTAAATCTCCACGATGAAGAAGAGGTGTAGTTTTGCCATTAATGGATAGGATAACTCCCTCTGAATTACTTTTAAGCAAAGAAATAGTGTATGTCTTTTCCCCTACGCTAAATGTCTCAGGTTGCGCACTGACTCGCTGTTGAGTAGGAGAATGCATTAAGACCAAATGAACACTATTGAGCCCTGTCGGTCGATAGGCATTGACGATAGTATATCTTTTGCCCATTAAAACAATATTCTGGTCTAATAAATCTATGAAGAAGTCACCACGTCCAGATATACGTGATTCGAGCCCATCCATAAATTCTAAGTGATATTGGGCAATATTTTGATGTTTACGAATAACATAGAAATCGCCTATTTTTTGATCTTGATTTGTACCAAAAAACACTGCATGGTTTAGAGGATCTTGAGAAGAAAAATTAAGGTATTGACTATAAGATGAAGAACCGAGTGGAGTGGATATTTTTCCATCTTCAAGCCAAGCTACATCTTCTCCTTTGAGAGCATTAGTTACATCATAAATACTTTCACCTTTAAGATCTTCATCATTATTGCGAATTTCGAATTTATTTGTAGCAGAATAACTAATTACTTTTTCCATAATACGTGCAGCTTGAGCTGTTTTTACAAGAGAGTTAGAAGTGTCACATGCATCCCCTATCCGATCTTGATCTAGATCTGTTTGATTAGTATTAGCAATCAAAGGACAATTATCAAGAAGGTCTTGAACAGTATCAGCGTCACTGTCTAATGCGACGGTTTGAGTATCATTAGAAGCAATACTGGTATTGGAATTTTGACTAGAAAACCAACATGATGTAACAAACATTAGCGAGACTAATAATAGAAATAATATACTTGAAGTAATAATTTTTCTCATTTAAACCACCCTTTTGTGTTTTTGGGGAAGTATGTTCTTTTTAACTTTTTCTATTGTGAATCTTGTGAATCTGTAGATAATTCTGATAAAATAGAGAACCGAGAAAGATCTTAGAAGAAAGATTTGAGAAGAGTGCGAAGAAGAAATATCTTGGTGAAAATGGGTCTTGGTGATAATGGAGATTAAATGAGGAGAAAGAAATATATACTTTAGAATGGGTATTGAGTGTATGGTTACAACACAGAAACGGTTTTTGCTGAGTACATTTCCGCTGGAGTATAAGACTGTTTTTTTGCGTGTTGATTATAATGTCCCTCTTGATAATAAGAAGAATCCAAAAGTGCTGGATAATACCAAAATTAAAGAAAGTTTGCCAACGATCCTGTTTCTGCTTCAAAAGAAGTGCAAGATTATTCTCGCAACACATATTGGTAGACCAGAAGGGAAAGTGGTGGAGACTCTGCGGGTCGCACCCGTGGTGAAAGAATTACGTCGTCTTCTTCATCGATATCAAAAGTACACCGTTCTTGCTGCCCCAGATAGTATAGGGAAAGAAGTTGTTACCAAAATTGCAAAGATGAAACCAGAATCTATTTTGTTTTTAGAGAATTTACGGTTTTATCAACAAGAAGAAGATAATGACCCTGCATTTGCCCATACACTTGCTGATTTTGCAGAAGTATATGTTAATGATGCATTTGGAACTTCCCATCGAGCACATGCTTCAGTAGAAGCAATCACTCATTTCCTTCCATCAATGGCAGGGTTTCTTCTAGAAAAAGAGATCTATTATTTAGGAAAAGCACTTAATCCTGCACATCCCGCAGTGTGGGTGATGGGAGGGGCAAAACTGTCTAAAGTAGAATTAATGAAAAAAGCCATGCTAAAAGCAGATTATATTTTAGTAGGCGGCGCACTTGCATTTGCGTTTTTAAAAGTTCAAGGAAAATCAGTAGGTATGTCAAAAATTGATGCGACTGCGTTGCAAACAGCAAAAGAGCTATTGAAAAATAAAAATGCGAGTAAACTGCTCTTTCCAGTTGATTTTGCCATTGCCTCTTCAATGGATTTGCGAGCAACACGCAGTGTTGTTGAAAGTAATAAGATTCCTCCTCTCGCTTTTGCGTTAGATATCGGACCACGAACAATAGAATTGTATACTTCTTATTTGCATAAAGCGCGCACGGTAGTTTGGAATGGGCCATTAGGATATTTCGAATCGACACGTTTTGCACAGGGAACTCGGGATATTGCACGAGTTATGAGTACATTAAGCGCGACGACGATTTGCGGAGGAGGAGAAACGGAAGAAGCAATACGCAAGTTCCGATTAGAACATACTATGACTCATGTGTCTACGGGTGGCGGAGCTTGCCTCGAATTTTTGGAAGGAAAAAAACTTCCCGCATTAGAAGCATTATTACAGAATTATATTACGTTTAAGTCTAGGTTTAACATGCATATTAAAAAGTAGAGTAAATTAATTGGCTGATTGCTCAAGCGTAAGTTCTATTTGTGTTCCAAATGCAACCAATGCGAGTTCTTCAAATGCTTTTTTCTGACTTTTAACAGACTCACTAATAGATTTAATTCTTTCTTCTAGTTGGGATTTTTGATTTGATAGACGATTTTTTTGTGAAACAAAATGATCTAGCTTATACTCTACTTCTTGAAGACGCATTCCAAAATCTTTTGTTAGCCCAGGAATGACAAAATGCTGCTGTTCCATAATATTATGAAGAAGACGATGCTGTAAATTTGTGAGATATCCCTGTTCAATTTGACTTAGACGATCTGCAATTAAATGTTGTGAAGACTGACTTGTTTGGTTGGTTTGACTTGTCTGACTGGTTTGGTCTTGCTTAAGCAGAGCATAGATGTGGTCGCAATAATGGATGATAGAAAGTGTTTCATCTTGAGCTAATGCAGTAATGGGGTTTTGATAATAACTTGTTACGATTTGATTTTGTTCATTTTTTTGAGTGTAATCAGAAAAAAGAGGAAGAAGTGGGGAGAAAAAAGCAAGTATTTCCTGCTCAAGCAAGGAATATTCTCTTTCTAGATTATTTTTACGATTTTGAGCTAGTTTAGCAGGTTGAAATAATGGGTCTTTTTGGAGAATGAGGCCTTCATTTCGTTTCTCTTCTATTTTTTTATCAAGATCTCGTTTCTGTTCGTTAAGGGAATGATTTTGTTGCTGAGATCGTTGGAGTAATTCAACGGTTTGTTCTAATTCTTCATAGCGACGTTGAAGAAGAAAATAGAGAGGTATTCTTTGTTTTATACAAAATTGATCCAAAGTGGAGGAGGTTTTTATAATTAAAACTAATTTTTGATTAAGTGGTTCAAGTAGATCAGTGGTAGGATGAGTTCTTAAAATGGCACAGAGACGATGACACTGTTGAAGAAGTTCTTTGTTATATGAAAAGAGAAGATCTAGAGAAAGAGAGGAAGACAATTTTTGGAATGTAAGTAAGATTAAAGAAGTAGCGTTGACAATGTTATCACGCTCAACGAAGAGAAAGGAATTAAGAGCATGATCATACTCTTTTTGAAATTGGGGAACTAGTTTATCAAGAGAAGAAGAAAAAGAACGGCGAGCTACTTTTGTTTTACGTTGCTCTTCGATCGAAGTAAGTTGTTCTTCAAGCCAATTTTTGGCCTGCCCAAGTGAAATGTGGTGGGCGGATCCTTTTAAAGTGAGAGGATGTCGTATTCGATGAACTACACTCTTCCAGAAAGCCATGGTGTATTCTGGGAAAAGAGACTTTTAATCATTTCGCTTGAACAACATACGGATTAAAACATATATGGATTTGATTGATGTCACGAAGAAAAAAGTAATAAGAAGATAATAATACAGAAAATGGAGAACTATTCAATTCTATGGTAAGAAAACTAATCATCAAACATAGAATAACCTGGTTAACGTCCTGATACAATTTCAATGACGTCTCGATGTTTGAGTAGATGTTCTTTTCCTACTGTGCGTTTAGTGTGGACATCTTTAGCGCAGATGAAATTTTTTCCAAGATCCGTATGAAGTTTATAGGCAAAGTCAAGGGCAGTAGATCCAGCAGGAAGTAAAAAACAGTCTGGAAGACGATTGCCATCTTTATCTTCAAGTTTGGTTATTCCTCCGGGAAAAATCGCCATGTACCCTAATAGGTTAAAGATTGCAAGGTCTAGTGTTTTTTGTACTCCAGTTGAACCGAAACGATCTAAGATGTTTTGTTGGATTGAACTAAGAGCTGCTTTTTGTTTGTCGTTGAGTTTATCTGCTTGGAGTAAAGAAAACGACGCATCGCCTGGCACGTAATCTATGAGACCTACTTTTGCTGCTTGTTTTAGGGCTAACTCCGCATCACCACAACAGGCAACAAAATGATATTGAGGAAATTGAGTGCGCAAGCGTTCAACATTTTCTTGTGCACCAGGTAGATCTATTTTGTTACAGGCGATTAGCATAGGTTTGGTTCTTTGACGAAGAAAGGTAGCAAGTTGGAGGAGCTGTTCATCACTCCATGAAAGAGGTTTGAGAGGGTCAAGAGAGAGTTTTGCTATGGCTTCTTCAAGCATAGTTTCGGTGACTCTAAGACCCGTGAGTTGTTTGGCTAGAGCAATATGGACTGCTGCGCGTTCTTGTGTAACAGTGCGAGCAAACTTTTCCCAGCCTTTGGTGAGAATACCTAAGTACCACATATCTAGTTCAACTTCAAGAAAGCGAACATCTTGCGCAGGATCGTGGGTGCCGATTTGAATTGATTCTCCTTTATCATTGGTTGATCCGGCTGCATCAACAACATGAATTAAAACGTCTGCTTGACGAAGATCATCCAGAAATTGATTGCCCATCCCTTTTCCTTCGTGTGCTCCGGGAACAAGACCTGCCACGTCAATGAGTTGAACAGGTACAAAGCGAAAATGATGCAGACACATCCCCGTACGAGGATTACATTGGGTGTTAAAATCTTTATCGACACATTCTAGACGAACAAACCCCACCCCAGAATTAGGTTTTATTGTAGCGAAAGGATAATTCGCAATTTCAGCTTCCGCAAGGGTTGCTGCTTTAAAGAAGGTGGATTTTCCAACATTAGGTTTTCCTACAATTCCAACGAGCATTTTTGATTGGGATAAAAAGAGCTTTATTAGGCTTTCGTAAAATTATAGAATTCAACATATAGAAATTTAACAAAGGGCATGCGAGAATATTGCGCCTACTTTCCCCTAACGATTACAAAGTCTATGAAACTTTGATAGTTGGCAAATCAGTTGCATTGCGCAGATTATTTTCATTACCTTGTGGAATTGCAGGAGGGAGATTCATTTCTGTTGGTTCCTGCCAAGGCCAGGCTTTGTAGGTTTTTACAAGAAAAAATCCAGAATAATTTCCGAGTGTTTCGTTTTGAGAAATTGATAAATGGACAGTAAACTGCTTTGACTGATCCGAACCGAGAAAAAAAGAAGAGGAAGGTTCAACACTAAACCAAGTAGTAATATTTCTAGCACTAACTACTTGAAGGTCGATTTTTTGAGTGTAATCATGAGTGTTATTAATACGAAAATGACGATATCCCCCACCACCTAAAGGAATATCTCCAAAATGAAATTTATCTTCATCTAAATTAAAACCAACTCCATGCTCTTTGACAACAAAATCAAATGGTAAAGTAAAGATGTCTTGAGGCAAAGTATGCGAAAGTATTTGCCACAGAGTAAAACCTGTAATTAATACAAGCAACACTAAAGACAGGATGAGATTGGAAAGTTTCATGGTATTTAAGAAAAAATAATAGTTTTTAACCTTTTCTCTTGTTGAGGTAGATTAGTTAGATGGTTTTACACATTTTCTCGTTAAAAAGTGGACCGTTAAGGAGATCTATCTAAAACTCATCTTTAGGCCTACTTGGACCATTTTTATGTTTTTTTACTAGAAGCAAAATTAAAAGACCTAACGCAACAACAATAACTATTCCCAATATGAGAGGAACAAGCAGTGAATTTTCTTGCTCATTAGGTAGACCCTGTTGAGGAGACTTATTAACTGAAGCAATAGGTTTCTCATTTACTTTGAGTTTAAAATCTTGAGTGTAGGTTCTGCCTTCACCAAATAAAGTAGTTAATTTAAGATTATACTCTCCCGGTGAAACTGTTTCTAAGTCTAAGAAAAGGGGAACTCGAGCAATATCCCCCGTAGGAACTTCAATGGTGCTACTTGTCGTAGTGGCAACTACTTCTTCTTGTGGAGAAGTGATAGTTGCTTGTACTGAAGTAACAAGATTGGAAGACCAAGAGTTATATAAGACCACATCTACTTTGTTAATGGAACCAGAGACTAACTGATCTGGATCTATTTTGCGTACTTCAACTATTTGATCTCCCAGTTCAAGGGCGCGTGAATGAGATGCAGTATTTCCATCATAATCAACGACAGCGTTGTAAAAATAGGTTCCACGAGACAACGTGTCTGCGGTTTGCCATTCTGCATATAAATTAGCAGTGGAACTGTATTCAAGCTGTGATTGGGTGGTAAGAGGAACAGTCGTGACAAGATCCCCTTTTTCGGACCTAATTTCCATATTTCCTTTTACTGTTTCTATCGTCTCTTTACCATAACTTGAAACTTGTGTAACAAAGAAAACTTTTTCACCAAGCTGAAAACGACGTTTATTATCACGAGTTCCAACTTCTACTAAGACAAATTTAGTAGGATATGGAGCATAGACTGTGATCGGAACACGAATTTGACCTACTGCAGAAACTGCAGGCAGCCCATACGAAGAGGGCGGTACTTCTCTAAAAGTGATATATGATTCTTTTTTTCCGGGAGCATCGGCAGGAAATTCTGGAATAGTAACTTCAAATTCCAGATTACAACTATCTTTACAGGTAGTGGGATCTGTTAAAGCAACAATAGAACGAGAAAAATCACCGCCAGTTCCTATTTCCACACCATTATTTTTAAGATCATTAACACTAAAAGAAATTTTATGAACAGTACCAGGTTCATATGGCAATTCTAAGGAGGGTGGCATGAGCCTAATAGATAGAACTGAAGGAATGAGAAACAACAGAAATACAAAGAGAATAACGGCGCGTTTCATTTTGAATGTGTGAGCAGGATATGATTGATGACAGTTACATAATTATGTTCTAGCCAAATGAATTTTAAAATTTAAAAATAAATGAAAAAAGAAAAAACAAGAACTTAATCTTGTGAGTTTCGGCTTGTTGCTTCAAATGTAAGGGTCACGGAGTGAGCACCATTGGTTGCATCTGAAGGAACATATGCTTGGAAGTATATATTCATAGCATCGCCAGTGTCACCGTAATCTAAATCCTGACAAAGAGTGATGTTATTACGACCACCTACTGTCAAAAGATTCTGCCAAGTGCTGTTTGTCTGGTTGTTATGAAATTCCCCCGGAGGAATGTTTGCTTCATCGCAAGCGTTAGATTCGTTTGCAGCAGCCATAACAAGTAATTGAGCGACTGCAGTAGAAGCACAACCACCATCAGAACCACAAAGCCAGAATTCACCGCTGGTTGCAGTATAACTAAAGACAGTTAAGTTAAAGTCTACGTTACCAGAGTTTGATACAACCATCCAATCACCAGTGGTTACGTTGGTAACTGCGCTAGTATTAGCAGCAACTACATTTGGTGCATGCGTTGTGTTTACTGGATATAACCCAGTGGTGTTGTACCAAGCAGTATCATTAAAAACTCCACTTGAATGAACAGAAGCGTTAGTATATCCGATCTCTACGTGACCAGTTCCGAAGCTTACTGCGTTATCATCAATACTTATTGCTACTTCGTAATCTGATGTAAGAGATGTAGTTCCTGTTCCTGATGTTGCTGCACCAGTTAAGAAACTATATTGACCACCAAGGGTACTTAATTTACTTACGCTTACAAGCGTTCCTGCAACTGTTACTACTAATGCTACTGCCAGTAAGGCAACGACTGTGCGATTTGAAACATCTGCCATTTTTTAACCTCCTATTACCTCTTTTTATTGCACGGTTGTACCGGCATTTTGCTGATTCTGAGTTTGATTTGGTGAATCAATACCAACGCTGACTTTTGCTTTTTCACTATCTGACATTGTTTCTGGATTAAATGTAGCAGGTGAATCAACATTCAAAGAAACTTCACCATCTGCGCCATAAATTACCACAGGAACTGCTTTGTCAAGTGCACTTAGATAAATAGCAAGCGAAACAACACTAACTAAGATAATTACAACGAGAACCGTTAAGACTGTACGGTTTGATATATCTTCAACTTTCTTTTGTTGCACTTCTAACACCTCCTTTAACTAGGTGGAACTAGAATCTTTCGATTTATATACTTTTCGTTCTAGAACTAAGTTCGTAATTTTGAGTAAGAGACGTAAAATAAGGCAGATAATGAATTGTGGGTTGGAATTTTAATTGAAATAGAAACAAATGAGAGAGAGAGAGTATTTCTCGTCTTTCATTTCGTCTTTCATCTTTTGAAAAACATAAAGGATAAAGCGGAATTGGTAAGACTTAGAGAAGAATTGAGAGAAGATTAGTGTGGAGTAAGAGAAAGGGTTGTAAGAAAGCGATGGCGTAAGAGTTATATACTTTGCATCTTTTATTTACCCTATGCCACGCTTTCCATTGCCAAAAGATAGTTTGGTCAATATTTTTCCGGATTATAGTCCAATTAAAGTAAAGTACAAAGATATTTTTAACATTAAAGAGTTCTATATGGCGTTGCATCACTGGTTAAATGAAAATGGGTGGAAAGATATTGAAAAAGATGGCGACCATTGGGAGTCATATTATGGTGAGAGGATTGGACAGGGAGGAGAACGCGAGATTTGGATTTGGTGGCGTATGAGAAAAAATCCGCCAGACACCCCCTCCGGAAAAGATGCAGAGGGTAAAGACTGGTCAGCGCATGTGTATTATTTAGATCTTGATTTCCATTTTCTTAATATTCAGAATACAGAGGTAGTGCGAGAAGGAAAGAAATTACCTGCACATAAAGGCGAAGTAGAAATGATTATTCGAGCTTATGTCCATGAACAATATAAAGATGCATTTGATAAATCGTCTATTCTTAAAGAGATTAAAGGATTATTTTCACATCGATGGTATAGTAATACTTCCACGATTCGACAAAAACAACTCTATCAAGAAACGTATTCGTTACAAAATTTTATCAAACAATGGTTCAAGCTCAAACGATATATGCCTTACGAGGAAGCTCGGACGTTCTGGAGTTCACGGGCATGGCCTTCGCATATTAAAGAAGAACAGAAAGAGTAATTTGACGATTAGGAAGTTGAGTTTATTGGAGATTGTTTTTTCTTCATTTTAGGTTTTTATCCACAAAAAGTTAATAAATGAACCCTCATCGAATAGACACAAGCCCCAGTAGCATAGTGGTAGTGCACCTGACTTGTAATGCCACTTGGCTGATGTGTTTTCAATAATACAACAAGCGCATCATGTCATCAGGAGGTCGGGAGTTCAAACAGCCTTTTGAAAAAGCTTGACCAAAACCGTTAAGTCAAAAGGTAGGGAAGTCTCCCCTGGGGCTCTTTTCTTGTTCTTGGTTTTCGCAACAGTAAGAAATAATATAGTAACAGATAGTAACCAACCTCGGTGGATGACTTAGCAAAAAGGAAAAAAGAATATTAAAAAAAACTAATGGTTAGAGGCACTAACAGTTAGAAATATAGTCTGTTTGTAAAGGCCATTGACCGGTTATACCATACATAGCGGCTTCGTTCTGAATTGTGCTAAAAATATTTCCTGAACCGCTATTTGGAGCTGAACCTAGGTCTATTTGTAGGTCACGCACAGAATTGGCACAAATCCGGTTGTTCTCTATTAGGTTGTTAGTGGATGAGAGAAGAACTAAACCTACTTGATTCTCACTTACTTGGTTTGATGAAAGTGTAATCGAGCCAGAATTAGTGATATATATCCCCCGAACACGGTTAAGGTTAAGTTGATTATTTGTTAGGGATCCTCCTGCCACTCTTTCCAATTTTAAACCTTGGTTATTGTTTGTTAATGTATTGCTTTCTAGAACCACATTTTGCGCTCTTTCTACAGAGATACCGTTCCCAAAGTTAGCAATAACACAATTGCGAATCGTTGGTTGAATTATTTGACGAAGTTGATCATTAATAACTGCTCCCCTTAAGAATATTCCATCCTGTGAACCAAGCCCTAATATTTGGTGATGGGCGCAATCGATCGTTACTCGATCAAGAGCAGTGATTTCAAAACAAGCTTGGTTATCCTGCGCAATGACGTCTCGAGATAAAGTGTAGGTAGTATCTCTTTGCCATCCGCCAGCAGGTGTTCCACAGGATGAAATGGAAATTGAATTAGGTCCGTTAGGTTGGTTTGAAGGTGATGCGGCAGAACCTGCGGGTTGATTTTGTGTGTTTGTGGTTGTTGCTGGGGCAGTTGTACAACTCACACTCTTAACTTTGCCTTTTTCACAAAGTATTTTTTGCCCATTTTGACATTCACGCAGAACAAAACCTTCTTTTTTTCCCATACAAGGGCTTACTGGTTGCTTTTTGGCAACTGCTTGACCTGAAAGAGCATCTTGGTCATCAATAAGGTTATCAGGATTGTTGTTTGATTGTGAACAACCAAAGAGAACTACTGTAAGAACCATAACTACTGCTACAATAATAGTTTTCATTTTTTCACCTTTTTTTATACTAGGCACAATACAAAGATAACTGTGTTAGTATGCGTTATGAGAGAAGATACTAGTTTATTTATTTTTAGTTATTAGAGAAAGGCTGTTGTCCAACCAAAGTAGAACTTAATTCATTCATTTTCTTTTTAGCCAACCGCAATGCAATATGCAATGGTTCTGGCATCTTATGAGGGTATTGAATACATTTCTTGGCAATGTCGCGTGCGGTGTCAAAAGAAATTTTGTGACCAGGCGTGATATAGAGTAGATTACTGTGTTCTCGTGGAAAGAGGGTATGTCCGCAGAGTTGACCATTGAGAATAAGATCGTCTTGTTCGATGGTCCCAAGTGCAAGATAATCTGCAACGCCAAGAGTAGGAATGTTGAGCACTAATCCTAAATGCGACGCAACGCCAATGTTGCGGGGGTGTAAGATGCCGTAACCTTTGACTAAAAGAAGATCAGGTTCTTGTTCTAATTGATTATATGCTTCAATAATTGCAGGCATTTCTCGGTAGGCAAGAAATTCTGCTTTGGGGGGAAGGGGATTGTGAAGTGTATATGTTTTTTCCTCGAGCACGTTCATGGAAGGGAATTCGCAGACAACGATGATTGCGAGAAGTTTGTTGGGTAAGGAGATCGTGGTTGCTGCACCGACTTTGGTAATAGATTCTGGCAATTGGTCTTCTATGATGAGCTTTCTATTGAGACGTTCTTGTTCTCGTTTGAGTTCAACTAGATCGAATTGTTCACCCATTTTTCTTTTCGGAATTCTGGATTAATAAGAGGTTTATTAATCTTTGGTTTTGTTGTCACTAAGAAGTGAGAATATTTGCAAAAGCTTTAAAAATAGTAGGATAAAGTAGGATAAAGTAGGATAGTATACACTTTTGAGAATACATAGCGTCCAAAGGTGAGGGTTGAGAGAGTAAACATCAGAAGAGTTCAAGGGGAGGCTCCATCCGGGACCTGAACGATAGAAGCAATACGATATTGATAACCCGAAAGACGCTATGTAAAACCAAATCACCACTAAACATGAAAGCAAAAATAAGCATTACTGTTGATGAAGCGACGTTGCGTAAAGTAGACGAAGGAATATTGACTGGTCGATTCCGCAGCACGTCTCATGCGTTGGAGTATGCATTGAGAAAGATGTTGGAAGAGGAAGGTGATGGGAAATGAGCTCGCTGGACCCAATAATAGTTATATTAGGCTTCCAACCACCTCAAATTTTGGGTTATACTCACGTTGGACCGATTAATCGAGGAGCAAACGGGATTGTCTATCGATATACTAACGACAGTACCGGTCGACCGGTTGCAGTGAAAGTTTTAGACCCGCAGGAACGAGCTAAAGAGATTCTCGAACAACGCGGCCTTTCACAGGAGGACGCATTTAGGCGGGAAGCATTAGGTGGTTTTGGACAAACACTTGAGGGTCTTGTTTCTTTCTTTCCGGGACGCAGTCTTGATGGCACTAATTATCTTATGATGGAACTTGTTGATCGTACTCTTTATGAGCGTATGCAAGAAGACAAGCCATTCTCTCTTGACGAAGTTATACGGGTTGCTCGAAGTGGAGCACGGGGCTTGCGAAACTTGCATAAAGTTGTTGGATTAGAACATGGAGATTATCATCCTGGAAACTTAGGATTAACTAGTGAAGGAGATGTTAAACTTCTTGATTTTGGAACTGCCACAGCAGGGTACGCAACGCGTATTGGCGGTGGCAATAAATTAACTCGCGCGCCTGAACGATTTAATGATGATGGAGTAAAACTTACTACTAAGATGGATGTCTGGTCTTTTGGATCAGTGCTGTACAAAATGTTTACAGGCAAGTATGTACTAGAAAAAGAATTGACTGATCCCCAGGGAGAATTTAAACCAAATGCAACTGAGTTAGTGAATCTTCTCTATCAGAGTCCAGGAGTTTGGAATGGATTAGTGTATGATAAAATCGAAAATAGTAATACACCCATCCCGAAGGCATTTAGAAAGTTGTTACATAGATGTCTTGTTCATGAAGACTCCCGTCTTAACGATGGTGAAGAACTTGTTAAAGAAGTCGAGAAAGCGGTACGAAAGTATGAAGTATCAAGACCTTTATCAAGAGTTATACGTTGGGGTACGACGGTTGCTGTAACTACCGCCATAGGATTAAGCGCCAGCACATATATTATAAAAACGGAAGACCAAGAGAAGAAAATTGATTACGAACAAAAGATGCGTATAGCTCGCATGTATGCTGGTGGTGAAAGAACAAGCGGCGATATTCATGAGCACACACAATTAGCAAAAATTGAAGGACTCTCGTATTTATTTAATGATAAGAAAACGATGTATGCAGCTTTTTACAACCCTGATCTTGTCTCAAAGATTGTTAGAAAAAACGGGACAACTTCCTGGAACAAGATAAATGGGGATATTATAGATGCAGATATGCTTACATATAATTTTGCATACTCTGCAGACGATCCACCAATGGATAATTGGATGATGTCCATAAAGTATGAACAAGAGAAGAGGACAGTACAAGAATGGAAATTACGCGGGTTCGACTTTCAAAAACATTGTCAAGATTTAGTATGGAATTATCGAATTGCAAATGCAGAACGTGAAGATAATATGAAAAAGGGAATGGAAGAAGGCGATTGGAGAGTAAAAGAAAATCAAACAAGGATGCACAATGCTAGTTGGCCTCTTGTGCAACTTCTTCATAGTTCAGTCCCAAATGTATATGATGTGCTTGAGAAAGGATCATTTCAAGACCAGATGAAGCTTTGTGAAGGATTGCCCACAGGCGCCCCACCAGCTAATCCTTTCTCTGGACTTAATGATAGTTTGAAGCTGTTGGAAAAATATCATATTAAATAGATTAAATTATATTTTTCCTCTTCTCATCCACCAAGATAGAATGAACCGGACTGATACCTACCTGCATTAAACGACAGATTTGTTGAAGATAGCCCAGAATCACTTTATTAGGATTGTTGGCACTTTCTAACTGTTTAAAGATTAGATGCTGAATTTGTATTCTTTCTTTTCGACGTTCTACAAGATGTTCTTCTTTCTTCTCAAAATAGGCTTTGTAGAAAAAATCGAAATAGAGCTCAAGATGACTCAGCAAGTGTAACGTCTCTTTATGCACTTTCTGTTTATGTTCTTTGTAATACCCATACATGTAATAATACGCATGCTGAATATGCATCAAGAAAGTTAACAATTCCCAAACCAGATGAGGTGTTTCGCCCATATCAATTCCTTTGGAGATCAGACGACGACAAAAGAAAATATGGCGATCAAGCGAGGCGCGTAAATCTTCGAGCTCATCTGCTTTGAGCTCTTTGTGTGCTGTAAAATCTTCTCTTACTAATTCTTGTGTTTCTTTTATTTGTAAAAAAACACGACGAAGTAAAACCTGAAATTTTTCGTCAGTTGGTTCAGTAATACTTTCAATAATACAAGAGGTTACAGTTTTCTTGGTAATTTCAAAACCGAGAAGGTTTTGCGAAACAATATGTTGGATGCGTTTGAGAGAGGAACTTTCCGTAAAATTAATTGTAATCTTATCAAAACCAACCCGATAGAGATGACTTAATTGAGAATAAATTGCTTTCTTGTCAGCCTCGTCATGTAGAGTTATTGTTATGGAAGGATGTTGTTTGACGGGTGGCTTGATCAATAGGTTGTGATGTACTTCTTCAACATCAAGCTCGATTCCCGGAGAAATGTGACTCTTTTTAATCCACTCACTAGGCAGAGAGATTACTAGTGTAGACGGTCCGAGTTTTACGACTTTACGTTTCATGTATTGATTATATTGGTGTTTCTTTTTAAAATTTACTTCAAAATATTAATAATATATATTTATATCAAAAATATAAGCATAACTATATTTTTTACAATTATTAGTCACTACGTAATTAATACAGGTGACAACTATGAAAAAATTATTATCCATATTTAGTGTACTCGTGATAGCGATGTTTCTTATTGCTGGTTGCTCTTCAGAACAGCCGACAGGAAATGTTGTGAAAAGCCAACCAACGACACAAGCTGCTGCCCAAGGCGATATTAAAGTAGGCTGGATTGGCCCATTGACTGGTGAAGCTGCTTCATTTGGACAAAATGCACTCGCCGCTGCAACTCTTGCTGTGAATGAAATTAACGCCGCTGGCGGTATTAATGGCCGTAAATTGGTCTTGATTGCAGAAGATGATTCTTGTAGTGCGGCTGGCGTTGCTGCTATGCAAAAACTTGTCAATGTTAATAATGTTGATGTCATCGCAGGACCTGTTTGTTCTGCATCTGCTGGACCTGCTCTTCCAGTTGCTGTGCAAGCAGGAACACCCGTCATGATGTTTACTGCATCTGCTCCAGGATTAACTGCGCTTGGCGATCGTGTGTTTCGCGTCTATCCATCAGATAGCTTCCAAGGTAAGGAAGCAGCAAACTTCATGTACAACACTCTTGGAACTAAGAAAGTTGCCATTGTTTATGCCCAAAATGAATGGGGCCAAGGAATTCAAAAAGTGTTCAAACAACAATTTGAAAGTCTTGGAGGCGAGATTGTCTATGAAGGTGGTGTAACTCAAGATAGTATTGACTTTCGCACAGATCTAGCTAAAGTGAAAAATAGCGGTGCACTTGCAATCTTTGCTCCACTTCATCCTGCCCAAGGAGTTAGTTTTGTTAAACAAACCCACGAAGCCGGATTACAACTCCCTCTGCTTGGAGGCGATGCTTGGAGTGGCGACGAATTCATTAAAAGTGGCCAAACTAACGGTGCACTCTACATGCTTGCAAAATCTGACGTACCTGAAACACTTACGCAAAAAATTCACACCCTCAAAGGATTTGAAAACTTGGAAGTAGGATTCGTTGCACCATTTGCCTATGATTCTGTCAAAGTGATGGCACTTGCTATGCAAAAAGCGGGCACAGACAAAGCAAAGATTGTTCAAGAATTGTATAAAACTTCGTACAAAGGTGTCAGTTCTCCGACAATTGAATTTGATAGTCAAGGAGATTTGAAATATGCTGTATTCGAAGTAAAGCAAGTTGAGAATAATCAGGCTGTGGCGTATCGGTAAGTTTTGATTTTTTTAGTTTTTTTCTTTTTAATATCTGGTGGTGAAAGGTGTTTTGGAGAATATTATGTATGATGCACAATTTACACAAACAATCCTTGAACGCCTTGGATGCGCTGATTTAGAAGGTAAAAATGACGAAGTAGTTGCTACAATGCACTTACCACTCACACAATTGTATACTTTTGGAGTAGAGAGTAATGGAGTTGTTGATTTTAAGAAGCAGGAGACAGGATCGAGAAGAACAATTCGACGAGAATTAACGCCTGAGCACGTTGTTGCATACAAAGAAAATCTCGAAGTTAGACTCAGACATTATCAACGCTTAGTTGAAAGGAATAAGTTGGTAAACTCGCACTATGAGACCCCTACGTTTGGAGTAGACGATGCAGCCACGATGGCACAAGAGGCATTGTTTGGATCTTTTTCTAAGGTAAGACAGAGTTACCAGCAGAAACAGTAGGGGATGAAGATGCGAGAATTATCTGAAACATCACAAGCAATTGCTCGATACTTAGTAGAATATGGCACCAATGAATTTACTTTAGATGGTTCTCAGACAGAAGGCTTTCCAGGACATTACACGGTTAAAACTTTATTTAATGATGGTAGAAAATTAAGAGCTTATTTTTGTGATATCAATAATGCAGGTGTCGAGAGACCAATGCGAAATTCAAGATTAGAAATATCTCTAGATCCCGTCAAAGAAGACCAATGGGGTTTTCAAACTCAGGAAAATGGCCTTACGGGAAGATTTGAATCTCTTCGTGTTTCAAGAGGAAAAGACATTTGGAAGACTTTTCTAAGTAGACATGATGGTGATGCGACCCGAGATCGTGTACAGAAAATCTACTCTCACTTTATGGAAAGCGTTTACGCGAAACTAACTGGAAAAACTCGATTCTTCGATGTTTTAGAAGATGATTTTTTGAGATTGGAGGAGAGATAATGACAATCATAGAACCTACACTGCAAGACGTTGTACAATATGCAAACAGTAAAGTTAGTGAATATAGGCAACTCAACCAACAGTATTATGACCCTCAAGCACCACAACGTGAAGTTCTTGATTCCAGAATTGATAATGTAGGACGTTTCTTCTCAAAAGTAAATGGAATTGAATGGAATATAGTTGAATTTGGACATTTTTCTGCCCAATATTTCCATAGGCAGTTTGTACCTGAGATGGAAGATTCTAATCCTTCTAGATCGCTTGTGGATCTTGCATGCAGATTTGGTGGTGATGGATCGTATGTTCTTGAACTGTCACAGGAATACCAAAACAATAGTATAGATGGAACACTAGCAGGTGATGGAAAACAGAGCATCTTTTTATCCCTACATTCAAGAAGAAAACATAGACTTATTTTTGGAGTTACGCAGGATGGAAAATACAGTGCTCAATCTAATCTTTCTGTTGTTCAGGCTGATAGTATTCTAAGACTATTTTTTGAAGATATTTTAGGAGGCAGACCATAATGGAATACCCAGAACATACCATTGTAAGAATTCATGATCGTGTTGTCGAAGCACTTACTGAGGATATTTACCGAACACATATTGGCAGATTTTTCATCACAGAAGTTGACGGTAGATTTAGCATTGGGACGTTTCGCAATGGGAGAAGGTTGTTTCTACACGAACCTTCCATAAAACGCTATGAATTACGATGTGATTTTGCAGAGCGAGATGTAATCCCCGATCTTGGCCAGGATCCAGATCGTTTAATCTTAAAATATACTTACGGCCCTAATCAAAGTCAGCTTGAACGACTATTCTATGCTAGTGTAGGGTATAAACGTCAGACTCAAGAAGGTCTTATCCCCCTCGAAGAGATAGAATATGATCTGAGAGAATATGACATGATTGAATTTGAGATGATTAACCGAAAAACTATCGGCATCAACTCAAAAAGAGGACAATTTACTGAAGAGACTTTTCGTTGGGTGTATGAGGCATTGGGAGGGAAGAAATGAACATCCTACCCTCATTACATTTTAGGTTTTGTGAACTGGGAAAATAATTCTTGTAAAATGTCCATTGATTCTCTCGTCACCCAAACCGAACGCAAATACAAAAAGATCGATCGGCTTGCAAGTATTAGCTATTCATTAGCAATAGGCGTTCCCCTAGACTTATACTCTGGTTTATCAATCACAGGAATGCTGGCTTCACGCTCACAAAGCTTTGGAGTCAATTACGCGACAGGACGTTATTATGGCAAATGGCAAGATCATTGGTATCATCAATTTGGAGCTGTGAAGGACGCTTCGTATCGTTTCCTACGAGAACGTGCTGCAGATCTCATTGCGTTTAATACGTTTCAAACTCCGTTTTATGCAGGAATTGTCGCCATTGCCGACTATATCACCACTGGTGAAGTTCATCGTGAAAAAGTTGAGAACTCTATTGAATCAGCAGGGATGCTTTCTATTTGGATGGCCCCCACCTATAACCTCTGGATAAACTTCTGCCGAAAACGAGCGGGATTGAAGACCTCAGTTGAATTGGCACAAGAGAACCCCCACAAATAGTAAACGAAAAAAGTCTTAACGCCATTTCGTTTACTATATAGTAAATGCAGGATTTTATCCAAAATGTCAATGCATTTACTAAAATAATATAAAGCACTTCTTCTCATTAATAATTTATGAAAGCTATCTATATATTAAGTATCGTAGCACTGACTCTATTATTAACATCATGTGGTGAAACTATGAAAAATCGACACGCTATTTTTGAAACGTCCCTTGGGACAATAACTCTAGAACTGGCTGAAGATAAGATGCCCGTTACAACAGCAAACTTCATCAAGCTTGCCCAATCTGGATTTTATGATGGAACTCGTTTTCATAGAGTGATTGGTCCTGCTAAAGCACCCCCGAATGGATTTATGATTCAAGGAGGAGATCCTCTTTCCAAGGACCCCACTAAACAAGGTCGATGGGGAACGGGCGGACCTGGATACAATATCAAAGATGAGTTTCATAAAGAAATGAAAAATGTTCGTGGAACGATTGCTATGGCAAATGCTGGACCCAATACTGGTGGCAGCCAATTCTTTATCAATATCGCAGATAACAATTATCTAGATCGTATGCATCCAGTGTTTGGCAATGTAACTGGCGGTATGGATGTTGTTAACGCCATTGCTACTGTTAAGACAAACAGCCAAGATCGACCATTAGAAGATGTGGTGGTGTTAAAAGTGCGTATCGAATAAATTTTTCTTTGTTTTAACTTTTTCTTTATGGTTAGCATCTTTCGGATATATTGATGCTTGAAAAAGTAGATTTTAAATAAACCAAAATAGTTCTGTGTTTTATGCCTGAGTACTATCTTAAAACAAAGAAGATTGCAAAAGAAGTAGGATTTGGGAAATTTGAAAGATTTGCCAAAGGGAAAAAAACGCCTTTTTTGATACTTGATCCACAACGAGTAAAGCATAATTTCTTGCAACTGCAAAAAGCGCTTCCTTTTGCTCAGATTTTTTACGCGCTTAAAGCAAACCCACATCCGGCTGTCGTTTCAACTCTGTTAAAACAAAAATGTTCTTTTGATATCGCTTCACGTTATGAATTGGATCAACTTCTTGCTTTTAAAGTTAAACCAGATCGTATTAGCTTTGGTAACACAATTAAAAAAATAGAAGATATACAATATTTCTACAAAAAGGGCATACGTATGTTTGCAACAGATTCTCATTCAGATATGCTTAAGCTGGTTAAATACGCCCCAGGTTCAAGAGTTTTTTTTCGGTTGTTGGTTGATGGTGAGGGGGCAGATTGGCCACTGTCACGTAAATTTGGCGCACATCCCGATATTATTCGAGAACTTGCGCATCATGCCAAAAAGGAAGGTTTGGTTCCCTATGGGTTATCATTTCATGTTGGATCACAGCAGCACGATGTGGAACAATGGGACCAAGCGATTGCGCAATGTAAGTATCTTTTTGAACGTCTTGAGAAAGAAGGCGTTAAATTAGAAATGCTCAATTTAGGAGGAGGGTTGCCCTCGCACTATCTTTCGCAAAGTCCTTCGTTAGAATATTATGGAAAGAAAATTTCTGCATCACTCAAATTTCATTTTGGAAAAAATCTACCACGCATTATTATTGAACCTGGTCGCTACATGGTTGGTACTGCGGGAGTTATTGTAAGCGAAGTCATGTTGATTGCTACAAAATCAAAGTCTATGGGATGTGAATGGATGTATCTTGATGCAGGAGTCTGGAATGGGTTGGATGAATGCGCGGGAGAAGCAATCAAGTATCCCATCATGACAAAATTAGACTCTCGTAAAATGAAAGAGTTTATTCTGGCTGGTCCAACGTGCGATAGTCACGACATTTTATATGAACATTTTCGCTATGAGCTTCCTGCGAATATCAAGGAAGGCGACAAATTGTACTTTTTATCTACAGGTGCATATACTTGGCAGGTAAGTAGTGTGGGATTTAATGGATTTCCACCGTTGAAAGTGTATGTGATGAAATAAAAGGTAATTGAGAAAGCAGAAAGCTATTTATACCCTCTAAATATAGTTCTTCAAAAGAGGTTATTTAGATGTTACGTGAAGAAGATCGTCATTTTCTCTGGTCTATGTACTCAGCAGCAGCGATTATCTTAGCATGGAAAGGCGTATGGGAAGGAATTTATGTTATTCCTGTAGTAAGTGATGTGATTGGTGACCCCTTTGTGTTCTTGTTTATTGGACTGACAATGTTAACATTTTCCGGTCTTGTGTTCAAAGAGTTTGACCCGCTTGGTGGTATGGAGAAAGCATTGGTAACACGATTTGAAGGGATTATGGCTCATCCTCAAAAAAATCAATTTAAAATAAAATATTATGATAAAGTTCAAAAAAAAGAAGTAGAAGTGCCGGCAGTATCGATTAGTCAGTTGGACGAAACCGCTTTAATTGTAGTGCTTCCTACTAAACAGGAATTTTTTATTCCTATTCATCGTGTTAAAAAAATCTTTCAAAATGATAAGATCTATTGGAGGGCATGATGGTCTTACATACTGAGAAAGTGAAGAAGTACTTTTGGTTCCTTTTCGGAGTGATGGGTGTCGTTTTTTTTTGGACAGGACTGTGGGATGGAGTGGGAAACATAGGGTATTTAGCAAACCCATTGGTTAGTTTAGGAGTAGGAGTATTAATGCTAACTCTTTCAAGTTTTATCTTTAAAGATGTTACTCCCCTTGATGAGATTAAACAAGGAGAGATTATTTACGATCGGATACACAGACATCCTTCAAGACAAGAACTTTCTGTCACTTATTTGGATAAAGCTAGCAATAAAATAGTTAATCTACCAGCACATAATCTTAAGAAGCTTGAAAAAGATTTCCTTGTGTTTGTTGGACAGGGCGGAGAAATATTTATACCAGCAAATAGAATTAAAGAGATAACACATAATGGTCAAACCTATTGGAAAGCACCGCAGAGTGCATAAGAAAGCGCTTACGCCGATCATTGCGACGTTTTTACTAGTTTCTTTTGCAGTAGCTGTAGGCGTAGTCGTAATGAATTTAGGAAGTGCTCAAGTAGAAGAAGAAGCGGAATGTCCAGTTGAAGTTGGATTAGCATTAGCCATGGTGAAAGGAAAAGAACATGTTTGTTATGATACAAAGACCAAGACAATACAATTTACCGTTAAAAATGGCAAGAATTCTAAAGTTGAGGGATTGATAGTTAATATTATAGGTGAGGATGGTTCTCAGTCAGAAGATCTTGTTAAAGCAAAGATGCCTAAAGCAGGAACGTATCGAGGTAAAATTGTGTATAATCTTAAAGAAAATGGCGCAGTAGAGCAAATTGAAATCGTGCCAAAAATTACTCCTTTTGATGAAGAACAAATCTGCACGGAACAAGCATTGTTAGTTGAAGAAGTCAAAAACTGCTGAAAATATGTCAAAGAGTTTATATTGTTACTTTAATTAGTGTGATTTATGTCTATAGTCCTCATTGTAGACGATGATCCTGATGTACATGTAATTCTTCCAAGGGTGATTCGAAGGTCTTTTGATTCAAGTATTGATGTTCAATGCGCAAAATCTGCAGAAGAGGGATTGAATTATTTTGGTCAGAGTACTCTTCCAGATCTTGCTTTTGTTGATACAGAAATGCCCATAATGAACGGATATGACGTTTGTCAAAGAGTACGGGAGAAAAAGATACATACCCCAGTTTATGGTATGAGTAATAGCTCAGAGAGAGATCAGTATATCCGACTTTGGCAAAATGCTGGAGCTGCGGGATTTATTCCAAAAAATGTTCTTTATGGCCAATGTGATGAGCAGACAATGATACAATTTATGCGACAATTAAATTTAACTGGAAAAAATGTTTTAGAAGGGTTATTGAGTTTATATTTAGCAAAAAACTAAATTTTAGAGAGAATTCAAGAAAAAATAACAAGACTTCCCAGCGGTGTTTTGATTATTTTTCCATCCCATGTTTCTATTTGCTGTTTAGTATAACGATGAATCGGCCATCCGTCACTAAGAATGAATTTATTATGATGGGTTTCTTTAATAGAGAGTTTAAGCGTTTTGAAATATTCTTGAGCTAATTGTGGCGTCCAAATCTCGCCATATACTGAAATGATAACATGTTTTCCTAACTTTTTCATCATTTCAATGGCTTTGTGTTGATCTGGAATGTAGCCTAGTGTGTGGTTAAGACATACTACATAATCATAATGAGTGAGAGGGGGCGGAGCAGTAATATCTCCATGGATAATCGTTGCAGGGATTTTATGTTGGGAAAGCAGACTTTGGGCTGTAAGAACTAAATCCTGTTCTATTTCTAAGCCGGATAATTCTAAGTCAGGACGTTGTTGATGAAGTCGTAAAAGCCGTGTTCCATCCATGCAGCCTACTTGAAGAACAGATGCATTTTGGGGAAGATGGGAAGTAAGGAATTCCGTTTCGAAGTTGTAATTGTCGCGATGGAGTGTAGGAAGTTGTTCTAACACGTCGCATTCGATATAATTGTCTTTAGTTACCATCCTGTACCTCTTCTCTACCTACTCTGAGATATTTTCATAACTTTTGCATATTCTTCAGAGATGACTTTTTTCATATCATCAACTGTTTGTATACCCTTGACAAATCGCCCCTGTGGCCAGACGCACATCACACCACCTTCAGGATTACAGAAGCCAAGACAACTTACTTTAGTAACATAGACTTGATTTGTCCACCCTTGTGTACGCGTCCATTGCTTAACTTCTTTGTACATTTCTGTGGATATAGTAGGACCACAACTAGGCTTAGGATCGTTGGGTTGTCCAGTACGATCATTCACACAGATGAACACATGCATGCGCGGTTTGAATGGAAGGTCTTGCATAAATGGAGAATATTTTAGTTTACTTTTAATAATTACTACTTTAAATCAACTCAAGTGACCCATATCGTTCTTCCTTCCTCTGTCAAAGAAATTCGACCACCGCCGGTCAATAGACCGGACGGCATGCTCGCTTCGCTCGGGTCGAATTTCTGACCCTGCTAATTCCAAGCAATGTTAGAATTGCAGTAAACCACTTGTGAATACACAAGTGGAATTAGCAGATTAAAGAATTCAACAACAAGAGGAGGTATTTTTTTGATCTCTAGATTAGGAAACGACGTTATTTTTGAATACGTCTAAGACTGAAAATAAGATTTGGTGTAATAAGGATAAATTTCAAAGAAAACTTTATATATAATAAGTTATATTATGAGTTATATATGGAAACAATATCAAAAACTCGTAAAATCGGCGGATCATTAATGGTTACTATCCCACGAGAAATAGTTGAAGAAGAAGGATTAGTGGAGAATCAAACGGTTAAAATAGAAATTCGAAAACTAGCAAAAAGTGGATTTGGCTTATGCAAGGGAATGGGTTCTTTTTCTAAAGAATCAAAATTGAGGGGACAGTTAGAATGACTTCATTTGTGGTAGATGCAAGTGCCTGGGTTGAGTATTTTAATGGAAGTAAAAAAGGTGAAAAAGTCAAATCTATCCTAGAAAATGATGAGAATAAGATTTATACTAACATAATCACCATTGCAGAATTAAGTAGCTTTTTTGAGAAAAAAGAGATGAATTTTAGCGAAGCGAGAAAAATTATATTATCTATCTCTTCTATTTATACCATGGATGTCAAATTTGCAGAAGAAGTGGGGAAAATCCATACCAAAATACGTAAGGAAAGAACTAAGTTTGGCCTAGCTGATGCTTTTGTTTTACACACAGCTCAAGTCTTATCTGCAATGGCAGTTACAGCTGATGAAGATTTTAGGGGTTTTAGTGAAGTCTTAATGATACGATAAGTTCTGAAAAGTCGCAGAGAATAAATGGTAGTCACTTTTTTTGTGTTGATTTTCTGTTCGTAACCAAAGCTTTTCATTACTAAAGCACTCTCTTTCTTATCATAAAAAATCCACCAATGACTAATGAAAGTATCAATAATACGCAATAATCACTCCATTCTGGCGCAGCAGAAGCAGGACCAATGTTAACAATTCGAACACTACTTAACGTTCCGCTTCCAGTATTATTGGTCGCGCTGACAAAATAATTATAGGGGCCATTCTGTAATCCGTCTGTCACGTTATAGGCCTGATTGATATACAACTCCCAGGCATTGGAGTTATACTTTCGAAGATTGCCAGCATACAACCCATAAATCTCAGTATCACTTACGCTCTTGTTAAAAACTCGTATCTCATCTATCAGACCACCAAACTGCTCGCCTCCTAGCTGCCGTTGTGACCAGCCGATTTGGATCAGAACCGTTGTATCAGGTGTCGTACTTAGCGCCGAAAGACTAAAAGACTGTTTCTCGCCGTTCAGCCAGATAGCCAACGAGGGATTGGTATAGTTTCCTGAGACAATAATAGCAAAAAAATTCCAGATGTTGGCTGTGTACGGCGTAGTATGAGTTTGCATTTGCCAACCTCCGTTTGAAGTGGATGTAAAATAATTCACTTTGTCGCTATCGAGGCGCACTAATTTTACTAGTTGATGGCTTCCCACGCTTTTGTATTGAGAAAAAATTGTAGGGTTGCCATTTGCTCCGTTCTCATTAAACCAGCCAGTAATGGTCATGTTTACTTGGAGCTGGGCAAAATTAGTATCTGTACTAAGATTCACATAATCATCATTTCCATCGAAATTAAATGCCCCGCTATACTTCCCATTCCCGTTCGCTAAAAGCCCGCCGTACGCTGTTGCGTTATTTCCATACCTGCTCATATCAACAACATAGGTATCATTCTCCCCCAAACCACTCGCATTATCAAAATTCAACATTAAAACCAAGCTGTCATTATAATATTCATAACTCTCATTACTTCCATTAAAAGAATACGTTACTGACCCTAGATTCGCTTCCGTAATGGTTGTATTCACGATAAAAGACGTATTCGAACCAGTGCATGCATTATTACTTGGAGTTGGATTAACAAAAGTGATGTCAGGCACTGCAAAAGCAAGAGGAGTTAAAAACAAGAGCATAACCAGAATGATCTAGCCTCTCTTTTCATCAATTATAAGAATAATTTAGGGGATTTAAACGTTTCGAGGGATCTATCCTTTTACAAGCAATTCCTTCAGCGGCATAAACTCTTTTCGTTGTCTTATTTTTTCGCAATAGTACTTGCCTTCTTTCCAGTATACTTTGTAACAACCGACACCTTTTTTTGATGTAATCACGCGATACCAATCACCAACTATTTCAAAGGCGGCACAGCTATCAAATGCAATGGCAACACCAGTATGATGTTGCATCATTTTCTTCAAAAATGGCTTGCGGTCTTTTTCGTTGTCGTAATGAGGACAACCTACTGCGTTAACAAGATTAAGCCCTTTAACGAGGATTAATGGTGCTTTTTTGTTGTGGTCACGCCAAGAATCAGAGTTGCCTTGGTTATACCAACAAATCGAACCGGCACTTAAGCCACATAATACAATGTTTTTTTCGTAGGCTTTGTGAAGAAGTTTGTCAACACCAAACTTACGCCAAGTCTTCATCATATTAAGGGTGTTTCCACCACCAACATAGATAATATCGGCGTTTAAAATCATCTTTTCTATCTCAATATGTTTATACTTTGCATCGTAGAGAAGTAATGATTTGACATCGCATCCTAAGCGTTTTTCGTAATGATTATGAAATGCTTCAACGTATTCAGCAGAATCATGAGTTGCAGTAGGGATAAAAAGCACTTTGGGTTTCTTTTTACCAGAAAGGTTGATAATCTCTTGATCGATTTTGGTAGTTTGAGGAGTACGTCGAAAGCCAATTGAACCCCCACCTATGGAGACTATTTTACCCATGAGAGAGACAATACTGTTTTAATTTATATATCTTGGGATAGTTATTTTCAAATTCTTTTGTCTGTAAAATTGAAACAATCTTAATAAATTGGGTGATGAATTAGAAAAAAATGAATTATTCTCTTCCAACTGCATTACTGTTCACTACTACGGCTACTGTGACTTTGAACACCGCGTCTGCGCAAACGTATGAACCAAAACAACCTTATCATTTTATGGCAGTATTAGGGGCAGATACGCCGCTAAATGGTGAGGGAACATTTACGCCGGTTGTACGACTTAATTATTACACAGAATTGGAACAAAGTCCATGGGATCTTTTAATTCAGGCAGATTCGTTAAGTGGTTTTGCGCAATTTCATCACCGAGGTGTGATTGGCACAGGATTAGATGTGCGTATGAATTACATATCATGGGGTAATTATCGGGATTATGAGCACGGTTCTAGAAAAAAAGAGGAAGAAAGTACTGCTCATGAAGCAGGTATGACTACTTTTGTCACGCTAACAACAGGATTATTTGATGCGCGCGCGAGTGTGTTTGGCGCGTATAAGATGTATGATGAAACTTCGGATACCTCGCGAGAGCTTCCAAGCAATCATCTTTTGGTACGACCGCAACTGGATCTTAAATTTAGAGAAATGGATGCAGATCTTATTTTTGGCACTCGTCAGGGATTTGAATTACGACTTCTTGTTGAAGAAGAATTTCGTCCGGGATATCGATCACATTCACCAGAACTTTCAGATTATCAACATACAGTAGGGAGTTTATTTCATGCCCAACTTGGAACTGGACAAAGACTTAATCTCACGGGAGATGTACGATTAGGAGGCGAATGGCATGCAGATGAATATAATGCTTGGAGAGGAGGTTCATTTGTCAGCCCACAAATACCATTTCCAGGAACAAATCTTAATGAAGTTCGAACTCCTTTGTTTTTAGATGCACGTGCAGCGGCAAGCATACTTCTTCATCCTCATTACCGTGTTGGCGCAGGAGTTTGGGGATTAACAACCCAAAGACCCGCAGTAGAAGGAGCAGCCGCACTTGAGATGCCGGTTCAATTAGGGTTAGAAATTAATCTACGAGCTAAAGTAGGTGGAATAGTGCCTTTAGGTATTAATGCAGGGTATGCTCCTTGGATGGAACGCAATGGTAAAGAAGGCGCATGGAATCTATTGGGTTTTGTGGCATTAGGATTTGACAAAATAGAAGCAGCAGGCAAATAGAAGAATTGTGAGAGTTTTATGGTAACTTTAATAGTGAGATATTAGTTAACTAACTAAACATTTTTAACCTCTTTTCTCTTTTAGTAGTGTATGCAAATGGAATTCGACCTGCAGAAATCTGTAGATGAAAATGCAGGAATTTATTTTGATCTCGCGAAAAAATCAAAGAAGAAGATTTTAGGCGCACAAGCAATCATCCTAGATACGCAGAAAAAATTGGAGAAATTACGAACTGAAGAAGCGAAATTCTTTGCAGAAGAAGAGAAAAAACAATCCAAAGTTGTGCGCAAGAAAGAATGGTATGAGAAATTTCATTGGTTTTTTTCTTCAGAGAATTTTTTGTGTATTGGTGGTAAGGATGCAACCACTAATGAGATTATCATTAAGAAACATCTTGATAAAGAAGACATAGTACTTCATACGGAAGCACCAGGATCTCCATTTTTTGTAGTTAAGAATGGACAACAGGCAGGCGAGAAGACAATTCAAGAGACAGCGCAAGCGGTTGCCGTTTTCTCGAAAGCGTGGAAATTAGGATTAGGTGCTGCAGAGGTGTTTAGTGTTAAACCTGATCAGGTAAGTAAAGAGGCAAAACCCGGAGAATATATGAGTAAAGGAAGCTTTATGATCTATGGAAAGCGTGAATTTTACCATCCTAAAATGGAGTATGCGATAGGTAATGTAGAGGGACAGGTTGTTGGCGGTCCGGTGCAAGCAGTTGCCGCAAAAACAGACAAGTATGTAGTTTTGGTTTCAGGTAAAGAGAAGAAAAGTGATACTGGAAAAAAAATTAAGAATAAATTAGGGCTGACAGATTTAGATGAGATTATGAGCTTTGTGCCAAGCGGTGGGGCCGAGATTCGAAAGTAAATCTTTTTGGACAAACTATATCTTCTCATAACCTTTTTAAAGAAAGGCAGGTTTTGCTTACCTATTGCCCTCGTAGTCTAGCTTGGACAACCTTTTAGGCAAGCTAAAAGTTTGATCAAAAGTTGAAGCAAATAGGACACGAGCTTGCGGTGTAAGAAAACTCATGTTTAGAGTTTCTTGATACAAAAAGCTTGGAACCGCGGTTCAAATCCGCGCGGGGGCGCTTTTCTTCCATGAGCAATAGATTATGTCTTTCTATAATTATATAAATTAAAAGGAAATCTTTCTTGTATGCGTGAGAGACATGTTTTAGAAAAGATCTTTACGATTGTTCCGGAAATCAAGACAGGAATTCTCAAAGGGTTTAGTATTGCATTTTTCTATGAGTCAGTAAAATTTGTTCCGGTTATTTTTCTTCGAGAAATTGTGGATCATCTTACAACAGATGCTACAGATACAAGCAGATTGATCTTATTTTTTAGTGGTATAGTGACCTCTTATATTATTTTAGGAGTCATTGATTATTTTGCCAAGAATGCAGAGTGGGAATGGGGATTAACATATGAAACACTGATTCTTAAACGTATTAAGAAAAAGCTATTGGAACTACATCTTGGGTTTCATGAACAATATAATACGGGCTCGCAGGTATCAAAAATTGTCAAAGGAAGCCAGAAACTCTCGGAATTAGTGTGGTTTACGTTTAATGAGTTTATTCCTACACTCATGCAGATGTTTTTAACGGTACTATTGCTTTTTTATGTTAAGTGGGAAATTGGATTAATTTTTATGGTGTTTACACCCATTTTAATTTTTATTACGATTTATGCGTCGCAAAAAGTACAACCGTTTCGAAAGCAGTATCACCGTGACTTTGAGGATGCGACGGGAGAATTAGGAGAAAGTCTGTTTAATATTACCACGGTGAAAGATTATGGACAAGAACATCGTCAGCTCTCAACATTTAACAAATTATTAGATAGCTATTTTGATAATGGGATTAAACGTCAAGTCCATTCACAGAGATATCTTTTTGGAAGGGATATGATTATTACTTTCGGTCGCGGGGCAACTTTAGGAGTTGCCATGTGGATGGTTTTAAAGGGAAGCATTAGTACAGGAACAGTAGTGTTAGTATATACTCTTACAGAGAGAGCATTTCTCTCCACATTTCGTATTGGTCGATTGTATAATTATTTAGAAGATGCAGTCGAATCTATTGATAGATTAGTAGGAATTTATGAACAAAAACCGGCGATTGCAAATGTCACGAAAGCACAACAAGTGACACGTGTGGAAGGTCAAGTTCATTTTGATAAAGTATCTTTCTCGTATGCTGAAGGAGAGCAAGTTCTTCATGATATTTCTTTAATGATTAAACCTAAGCAGGTTGTCGCATTAGTCGGTCGATCAGGATCAGGTAAGACTACCTTAGTGCGATTGTTATTACGACATTATGATGTGACAAAGGGCGCAATTAAAATTGATGATACAGATTTGCGAAATCTTTCTATTGAAGAGTATAAAAAAAATATCGCGATAGTTTCACAAAATGTAGAAATTTTTAATAAAACCATTCAAGAAAATATTGCATTTGCTAAACCTACTGCGTCGCTTAAAGAGGTTATTGCAGCTGCTAAGAAAGCTCATGCTCATGAATTTATTGCAGGATTTCCCAAAGGTTATGATACTGTTGTTGGAGAGAAAGGGATTCGTTTGTCTGGTGGTCAAAAACAACGCGTGTCGATTGCTCGCGCATTGTTGAAAAATCCAGAGATTTATATTTTTGATGAGGCAACATCCTCACTTGATTCGGAGTCGGAGAGAGCCATTCAGAAATCGATCTTTTCTATTGCTGGAAAGAAGACAACGATTATCATTGCCCACCGATTATCCACTATTAGACATGCCGATATGATTATCGTTATGGATGCTGGCAGGATTGTTGAGAAAGGAACGTATGCAGAGTTATTAAAAAAGAAAGGCGCGTTTGCTCGGATGGTATCGATGCAAAATGTGGCAGAGTTAAGGGAGTAGAAAAAAATCTAGGGAAGTACCAACCATGGAACCGTCCACGGTTTTGCACACAAATATCTCAAATCAATCCCCTCATTGCCTGATAAACTAAACCCTTCTTCTGGCACAAAATACGCCCCTATTTTTCTCAACAGATGTTCCGAATTAATTCTTACTAAACCACCATTGTTTAAAGCACCAAAGATTTTTTGTAACAAATAATCTACCCCCGAAAAATAATGGGAGCTATCTAACAATCTTTCTGGGAGAAATTCGTTTGAGAATACATCCATACCCCTAGGTCTAAATCCTGGACTCACTGTCTTTTGCCTATTGAAACTAATTAGATGTGTCGTGCTTACAATATCATATCCTAGCCCAATTTCCTCCCACGTTTCCTCCTCTAATAAGTCTCCCTCAATAAATCTCCACCCAGTTGCTCTTTTTCCAAGGGGAACTAAATCTACTCCAGTTACATCAGTCCATCCTCGTTTTACCAAGGATTCTACATCATGAGGAGCACACATATTTTCCTCTGCCCGCCGGTGTGCCTGCGTGTACGAACCACAACCTAATTCAAGCCATCGCGCATGAGGGTTGTATGCAAAATAATTTTCTAATTCGTCAAAAATAGAACCAGTATAGGCTCTTTCATTTCTAGCGGGAGTAGTACGTTGTTTACGAACGAAGTCTAAATATTGAGAAGCGTTCATGATAACTAAAAAAAGAGATCTAATTAAAAAGATTCTATTAAGAAAAATAAATTTAAAACCTACATCAAACTAAACGACTTAAATGCAGGCAAGTCTGCGCCACAATACGGACAGCGAGCAGGAATTTTCTTGACAGGATCATACTTAAATTGATATTTACAGACAGGGCAGCGGCACATGTAATGATCTGCGCCAGGAACACGAGTATATGCATTAAGAGTAGGACTTTCCTTTTTCTTCGCTGCCATTTTTTCGAGATACTCGTCCTCTTTATCCCACCCAGGAGGCATTTTCTTTTGCGCTTCTTCTTTCTCTTTAGCTTCATCGGCAGGTTTCTTTTTGCCACTAAAACAGTTAGGACAGACCATTTGCCGTAATTCAAAATGAAGTTTAAATTGTTCTGGTGGAGCAAATTGACCACACACGCGACATTTTGCTTTAATAGGCATCGACATAGAAAAATGGAGAGAGGAGGTTGCTTTTATACTTTTGGCTTTCACTTGGGAGAGGTAAATTGGATTTAAATAGAGGAAAAGAGATATTACATACTATGAATCCATTTTGGGAGAAAGTAGAACAGAAAAACGCAAAACTTATTCCTTATGCTATTGTTGTACTTGCAGCAATTATTATCTATGAAGTTTTCTTTCATATTGAAAATCATACTCTTAATTTTGCCGTTGAGATCATCGATGGGATTATTATTGCTATTTTTGTCATTGATCTTATTTTTCTTGCTATTCGTGCCAAGAGCACTGCCTATTTCTTTAAAAATTACTGGCTGGATATTTTGGCAGTTTTACCGCTAGGGCTTATGTTTCGAGGTATTGGATTTTTGTTTGGAGGAATTCAGGCAACACGAGGAGTAATATTAGGTCAGGACTTACTACATGAAGGACTCGAGGCGCGAAAAGAGATAGCTTTGGTTGCACGAGAGGAAAAGATTGTTGAAGCTGCAACTAAGGCAGGACGAGGAACACGTATTTTCGCACGAATTGCCCGAGTTCTTTCCAAAACACGTTTGTTTAAACATTTTGTTACGGTTGATTCTTTAGCAGAATTAAATGAAAAGCGTGGAGTGGTAACGCGCAAAGCAAAGCGAAAATGGAAAAGAGCATCTACTAAGTTGACTACATTAACTAGACTATCTTCAAATCTTCAACGCCGTTAATACGCGAAGCAACATATGCACTTTCGAGAAGTACTTTGATTTGATCTTCAAGAAGAGGATAACGAACTGCAATGTGAGCAACAAGTTTGCCATCTTCTTCTACATTCTCTTTATGTTTAGCGCAAAATGCGGTAGCTGCTTCTTTCATGTGTGTAGGTGGACCTTGGATACGTTGAGTTGCAGGTTGTTTATTTTTTTTGAGAATAAAATAAAATAATGCATTCTTCCCATTAGACCATTCCCAATCGGTTTCAACGATCCCAAATGGTTCAAGATGTTGCGCAATATATTCATGCGTTTTCATCATTTTTGCGCCAACTACATCAATTTTACCTTCTAACGGAATCACATGGAAACAAAGCAGTTTATTTTTTCCTGCTTTGATTTTGAGAGAATCAACTGAGAAAGGAAATAGAGTAAAGAATGAAGTATCTGGATTTTTGAGATATTTAGTTGCTGCCACTTTTAAACGCTGCCAACGTGACATGTTGAGCGCTGCGGCAGCATTACGATTCTTATCTACTGGATCAATTACAATGAGAGGACAACGCATTTTGGAAGAGTTTAGATTAAATCGCGCCATACCCTTGGCGTAGAATTGAGTGGGATCAATTACTTGTCCCTCTTTCCATTTGGTGACAGCTTGAACAAATTTTTCGAATGAACCATAATGAATGACGAGGATCTCAACAACATAACCACTTACACCCCCAATATAAGATTCTGCGCCATAGACTCGTTGCGCTTTGCAGAACTGTTTGGCAAGACGAATATCATCAACAAGATTTTTACCCTGATCTTTAACCCATGCTACATGCAGGGGCGATACATCTGTGATGTTACAGGCTTGAGATGCTTTAGTGATTTCTATAATGGGAACAACTTCAATCAGGTAATGGTGATATTGAAATTGAAAATAGTCACGACTACCATGGAGACGTTGGATAGGGATATCAGGAAATGATTTATGAAGGGACTTTTCTACTAAGTCTGAGAGAACTGCTGATTTTTCATGATATTGTTCGTAGGGAAACGCTACAAAGATGTCAATATCTGCGCTGGTTGCAAGCCAAGTATCTTTCGCACCACTTCCCCCTAATCTGGCATGAGCAGAGGGACTAACGGCGTTTATTTTATCACAAACAATGGATGCAGTTTCATAGAAGAGTTTACGCTGTGAGGTAGTAGGTTGTATGTTCTTTAATATAGATTTTGTATCCACGGTATAGGGTAAAAAAGACCCCGCGTATATAAAGTTTAGCGAGCATAAAATAAATTTATACACAAGATTTTTATAGTAGTGTTGGTGCCAAAATTTTATGACAGGTATCTTACGAGTTCCAATTGAATGTTCTATGTGTGGCACTATGGTTGAACCAGCATCAGCATTACTTCTTCCAGGTAAAGAAAAGAAATATGTGTGTTATGGTTGCCACAAAAAAACTCAAGAACGCAGTGCCCAAAAACAAGCAGAAGGCAAAATTAGCTATAATTGCGACCGTTGCCACTACAAGTTTAAATCTTATACTCCTAGTTGCCCTTATTGTAATAAAGGAGATAAAGTGCGCAGCGCCGTTGTGAGTGTGCATGATCTACTCGAATGATCAGACAATATCGTTTTTCGGTTAAGTTCTACTTAGGAATTTTTCTGATTATTTTGAGCTTTATTATTGGAAAGGTCACTACGTTTCTCTTTTTTCTCCATTTTGATGATGTAGCACTTCGCTACGCTTCTTTGATAATTTACTTTGTAAGTTGGCCGCTATTGTTTTTAGGTGTTTGGTGGGTTGGAAAAGAATATAGTGATGCAGTGCGACGATATGTGTCATATCAATTTTATCAAGAATCAGTCAAAAAAGGAACTCAAAAAGCGGTTGAAAAAACAAAGCAGTTTCATCGGGCTGTGGGTGCAAGGATACAAAAGATTAAAGGAAGAGTAAAAGAGAAACGAGATTCAAAAAAAGAAAAAGTTTGATTTTAGTAGATAATATTATTTCTGGTCTTCTCTGCTACGTAAATAATTATTGATGATTAATGCCACAATAATCACAGAAACGAGATGTCCAACCAGTGCATCAAAGATGGCAGCAAATTTCATTAGACCCATGGGGCAGATATCGCCGTAACCTACAGTGAAATAGGTCACTGCAGAAAAATAGAAAAAATCGTGTGAGGCAAGAGGGTCTTGATCAACCAGTAAGGTATCAAATTGGTCTGAGCAACTTCCATATTTGAGATAACCCAATCCGGTTAATTCTATAACACTAAAAATTGTTGAAAAAACGAGGATTATAACAATAACAAAAAAGACATACGCCCACAATAAAGAGAACACGTTCTTGGGGCTCATAAGATGTTTCCATTTTCGATGAAGGATGTAGATTATAGCTAAAACAAAGTAGATGGCAATGCCGATGTTTACGATAGTGGTGAGTGTTCTTAGGAAAAAATTACTGGGAAAATATTTAGAAACAAGAGTAAGAACATAATTTAAGATTATAAAAAATATAAATTTTATTACAGGATGACTAAAAAGCAATAATTTAAGCTTTGTTTCAGTATATGTTTTTATCTGTCCTGAATGGTCTAAAAATGCCATTGTCTTCGCTTACAAATTTATTGCAATTCTCGTTTAAGCGCATTAAACGCATTACTAATTTTCTTAAACATTTCAGTGTCTCCCGTAGGGGCATCGGGGTGATACTGTTTAGCAAGAGCTTTGTATTTTTTAGTAATAATCTCAAAGTCAATGCAGTTTGGTTCAACGCCTAAAACTTCACGCGCTTCTTTGCGGGTTTTATCAATGTCTTTTTTCTCGGTGAATGTAGAAATGAAATCTTCAAATGGTTTAACACCTTCTAGAAGAAGAGCTACTTCTTTTTCAATAACTTTGAGCACAACGGCGAGATTTTCAGCGTATTTTGGTTGAGATTGATGACTATATTGCATTAAATATCCTTCAGCATACCAACGGGCAGATGCTTGACCTGCCATTCGAGCATTAGGTTGCACGTCTATGTCAACATCGTTTTCGGTAACGCCGATTTTTTTGAGTGCAGCAATAATACTGTTTTTAAATTGGATAGCACGACGATCATACGAATCGCGAATTGGAGATAGATTAAATTCATGTCCTTTGGTTTTGATTAATGTCATTTTGATTACCTATGGGTGTTCTCGTACGACACTTTGGTCGACGATGAATATTTTGTTCTCAACTGTAATTTTATCGCCAACAACGAGTTTTTTGCGATTTTGCGTTTCAATAACACCATTGAGTTTAACAACGCCAGAGCGGATGATGATTTTCACTTGTCCTCCTGTTGATGCAACATTGTTGATCTTTAGGAAGTCATTGAGCTCAATGTATTGAGACATTTTAATCACCGGGAGGGGGCGTATTTATAACTCTTGCGTAGAAATTAAGAAAATGAGCGCCAGTGGCCGGACTTTCATAACCAGTTAGGCTTGTTTTGGTCAAGCTTTTTTCTAAAAGGTTGTTTTGAACCGACAATCCCAGAGGGACAGGTTATGTTGGATAGTTCTTTCAAGACCTGCGCAATATTCCTCAGCAGTTTGCTGCTTCCGAGTTATGCGACACTGGCGTCAAGAGGGTTGTTTTTAGAGCTGTTTATAAAATTTTATATCTAAGTGAGCCAAATTACTTTCATGGATCTTGAAAGAGTTAGAAAAGTTGCTTTGACGGTTCGTAAAGACTTTGAGCAGGGCACCATTAATTCTAATGAATTACGTGATTTATACCAACAATATACCTGCATTGAAGATATTGAGTTATTTCTTCTCAGAGCACAAGAATTATTTCCTACACTTAATTGTGGATTAGCAACAGTATATTTGCAGAAGAAATTAGGAGGAAAGATAGTTCAGGGAAGATACAGAGAATATAACCATACTTTTCTTCTATTAGATAATCTACTTCTGGTTGATATTACTTCAGATCAATATGGTGGTCCGGAGGTATATGTGGGATCTTTGATATATCCTTGGCGGATTAAAAGAAATTTAACAATTACACTTTAAATCGAAATAACTTCGCAGGACGGTGTGACACGTCAGTTTCTATTTTATCTGTTTCTTCTACAATTTCAGCTGCAATCATTCTCTTTCGAAAATTCCTATTATCATATGATTGCTGTTCAATAAGTTCATAAACTAGCTGAAGAGAATTAAGAGCAAAAAAAGGAGGAAGAATGTGTTTTAGGAGTGCGGGAGAAATATTTAATTTGAGAAATTCCAAAGCTTTTTGAATCATCTCTTTGTGATCAAACGCTAAAGAAGGCAAATTTTTTATTAGATGAAATTCAGTAATATTAGGAATAGTGCTTTGTTCAAGAAGACAAATAAAACCAATGGAAATTGTACGCTCACGCACATCACGTTCAGGATCGGTAAATGTATGAAATTGTGTTAATATTGGATTTTTATAGCTAGTTAGTTCGCGCAATTTTCGAATAACTGTATCTTCAGCTTTCTCTGTTGGTTGTAAAAGTCCGCCTGGAAGTTCATACTTTCCTTTAAAAGGTTCTTTTTCACGTTTTACAAGAAATACTTTAAGCTGATTTTGATGAATCGTAATTATTACAGGATCAACTGCTACTCGTGCGTGTTCGTATTGAACCATGTTGGGTTTATTTCTAGGGAGTTTATAAATTTACGTCCCCTGTACGCCAACTTAACGTACTTTTTACACAAAGTTTATATATTAACGTACTTTCTACGCTAAGTAGGGTGAAGATGTGGAGGTAAAAAAATGACATATTTTGTTTTGTTCAAACGAGATTTGAATGGAGAAAAAATGGAAAAATGTAAAGGAAGAATGATGTATGATGCATTGAGAACATTTGATGAGAAAGAAGAGGCAACGGCTTTTGCTCTTTCAAATCTTCAAGACACGCCAATCTTAGCAAGAAACGTGAGAAAAGCAAATGATTTTGATCCAAATGGAGAATACATTGTTGCTGCATATTTTGCAAGTAAGTACTCAAGCTCCTCATATGATGGGAGTAGCGACTCTGTCCCTACACATGAAGTAGTAAGAACTAACTTAGTAGGGCTAGAAGATGTGGTAAATAGAATCGCAACAGAGAAACCACAAAAAGTTTTCCTTGGGATTGAGGAGAAACTGTTCCCCTCCGTTTTAGATACCATACATAGTATTAATCAGGGGTATTCAAATGGTTGCTCTTGAATATTGCGCAGATGTGATCGCTTTGTACCAAGATAAAATTGTATGCATAGAGAGACTCAACTATCCTTCAGGTTATGCGTTACCCGGAGGAAGACGGGAGTATCTTTCAGGATTATCTGGACTGAAACTAAAATTAGAATCTGTTGAAGAGTGCGCGCTTCGTGAATTTAGAAAAGAAACTGGTCTTGAGCTAGTTATAACAGGAGAATTAGGGATATACGATTCTCCAGATAGAGACCCGCGTGGACCAAAGATTTCAACAGCAGTATATGGGTCTGCAAGTGGTAGTATCAAAGATGAAGCAGGTAAAACAAGAGTAATGCTATTAGGTTTAGATGAAATCAAGATAGAAAAAAATAAATTTGTGTTCGACCATTATCAGATTATGCAAGACTACATGCGATTAACTTCAACAAATAAGTCATAGTCTTTTCTCTTCTTGATCCCTGAAAAGTTTATATACCTTCAACTTGGCACTAGTAGTTATGGATTTGCCTCATCTTTACCAAACGCAGATTTCTCTTACAGATTGGTTTGAGCAGATCAAACACTCAAAAGCACAAAAATTACGAGTTGAGGATAATGAGAAGCGAGAACGGCTTCGGGTTTTAAATGAATTAATAGGATTGCCGTTTGATAAACCCTATCAATTCAGTGCTCTTGATATTGATCAGAATAGTTTGGCATTTCAGAAATTTGTCGCTGAGCATGGAACAGAATTATGTGCATTAAGACTTATGCCTACTGACCCTGCGTTGCCAAAATTACGCACACGTGGACAGACAATATCAAATTCCATTTCTTGGTTCAACCAACAACAAATTGATCCTACAAAATATCGAGCAGATTTTGTTCCTCATCCAGAAACCTCATTGTGGTCCACGATTTTTATTGTGAATTCAAAGGGTATTTTTGGTGAAATTGTCAAAGGAGGACATCATCAGCTTACACAAGGGTTTCATGATTCACAGCAACCTATTGTTTTTTCCTACGATTTAAAACAATTAAAATTAAGTCAACCTGATCTTGATGCACAACACCAAATCGAAGAGATACTCAGGTTAATCAGTGTCAATGATGAAGTAACAAGAAAGAAAATTACCCACACACTCAACGCAAAATTCTTCGAGGATTACCTTCAAGGCTATTTCGAGACCTCAACTTCTAATGAATTTGGTACTTGGTTTATCGATTACAATACTACTTTAGCTGAAATGTACAACCTGTTTATGCCCGTTATTACTTCTTCTCGTTCGAGCTCGTTGCTTCAGGGACAAAGTGCGCATGTAGGAGTGGTACAAGGTAAGGCGAAGGTAATACATTCGCATACTGACAATAAAAATCTTGAGAAAGGAGATATATTAGTTTGTCCTATGACCACACCAGCTCACGTCATGTTGATGCAACAATCAGTTGGTATTATTACCGATCAAGGAGGGATATTAAGTCATGCCGCAATCGTTGCAAGAGAATTAGGCAAACCCTGTGTCGTTGGGACCAAGAATGCCACGACATTGCTTCAGGACGGTGATCTTATTGAACTAGATGCAACAAATGGGGTTGTGAGAAGACTTTAAAGCCACTCATTTTTCTCGTAAGATTTTTATAGAATTAGACGCACCCTATACTATGGAGTTCTCACAACGAGGGAATATAATTTATCAGCGAATTCTACGTGACCCACAAGTATTATTGCGTCTTAAAGGCCTTCGATCGTATCATCCAGATAGCTATAGGCACGTTGTACGAACAGGTAGATTTGCGATTCATCTTGGTGAACAGATGGGGCTTGATGATGCTCGCTTGCTGGGGTTAGGATATGGAGGAGCACTGCATGACATTGGTAAACTAGGAGTTTCGCATTGTATACTTGCTAAACCTGGCCCTCTTAATGATGAGGAATATGGAAGAATGAGAGAGCATCCGCGAATCGGGTTTAATGAATTAGGTGATTTTAGTATTGCGCAAGTACCTTTGATGGTCGTTGCACATCATGAATTCCAATCACGATCTTATCCACGAGGACGACAACGACGTGAAATGGAGAGACGATTACGGGCAGTTATGATGCCTAGGAATTATCATCGTTATCATCGAAGTGTAGATCCCCAAGAAGTCGAACGCTATTCTTTTATGACAAGTGTTCCTCACATGACTGGGTGGGATTATCGTCGGGGTGTGGAACGCCGAACCCGTGAGCGCCGTGAGATGAACTTAGAGATTATAACTGATGCACAAATCATTGCAGCCGCTGATGAATATGATGCATTGTCATGTCGACGTGGGTATAAAGAACCGTTTCCAGCAGATAAAGTACGTCGAATTATGAGAGAAGATTACAAAGGACCAATACAATATATTGATCTGCTGCTTGCGTAAAATTCCTAACAAATTTTATATACGTTTGATCTTTAAACCTATCATGGATGAGTACACTTTCAAAGAACATAACTTTCTTTTCTTAATTGCAGTGTTTTCTGGATTGCTTTCCGCTTTGTTTTTTGTCTTATATGAAGAGTTAAAACCTCAAATAAACGGGCTTTGGAGTTTATTGGGGGTATGTTTATTGGTAACTCTTTTTTATTATATCTTAACTGTCTTAATCACCTACCCTATTTTTAAGAAATTAAACAACAAAAGAAAAAAATGAAAGAATCTAAGAAAGATAACGAATTGGAAAATTTGATAGAAGGGGGGATAGATTCCATAATTAAAACCAAGCGAAAAGAATACTTTCCTTTTAGATTAGTTGAAAAGATAAAAGACTTTTTGAAAATAAATCCTTCAACTGCAGAGGGTTGGTTTCAAAAAGGGCTTAAGTTAAAATTAATGGGTAGATTTCATAACGATACCTATTGTTTTGAAAAATCAATTTTATTGAATCACTATAATGCATTTGCCTGGTTTGAACTTGCAGATAATGGAAAGATTTTTTTCAATAAGAATTCAGATCTTTATTATAAAATAGCAAGAGCAATTAATCCAGACATTGACAAAATAAGAGAAGAAACACTCCTAAATAATAATCAGGAATATTTACAAGAAAATAGAAAAATTCACGCAGTAATTGATCGTTCAGGAGTAAAAAAATGAAGATCAAAGTATGATTTAACGTATCCGTATTACTTCTAAATTCTTTGGAGCCACCGTTTCTATTCGGAATGTTTTGTGAATTGAACTTGCAAAATCAAGGCATCGCGAACTCTCTCCATTGACAACAATGATTTTGCGCGGCTGGGGATTACATCTCTTTACATAATTAAGCAATTGTCGGCGATCGGAATGGTTAGTGATCTCTACTTTTTGAACTTCCATTTTAACTTCTTTGACGACTTGTTTCCCTGCTTGGGAGAAACCAATTTCACGTTCACCTTCACGAACGCGATGGCCAAAGCTGCCGGGAGCTTGGTAACAAGTAAAGATCAAAGTATGTTTTGGATTGGAACATAATTCCCTAAAGTATTCCATAGATGGCCCACCAGTAAGCATTCCTGAGGTTGCCATGATAATGCAAGATTCTTCACTTTCTAAGACTGCTTGACGTTCTTTTGGTGAACCAATTGGCTTGAAAATAGGGGATAAGAAAGGATTATTTTCTTGATGAAATATTTGTTGACGAAGATTGCGGCTGAGATATTCTGGATAAGCAGTGTGAATAGCCGTGATATCCCAGAGCATCCCATCAATATAGACTGGCGCCTCAGGAATTAATTTTTCGCGCATAGCACGTTCAACAATAACCATGATTTCTTGTGTTCGACCTGAACCAAGAACAGGTAAGAGAACTTTACCACCTCGCGCAAATGTATCGCGAATGATTTTAACCATGTACTCATCTGCTTCTTGTTCATTCATAGTGTTGTCTTTACCACCATAGGTTGATTCAATCATCAATGTCTCAACACGAGGAAATTGTGTGTTGGCAGGTTCTAAAACATTGGTACGAGCATACTTTATATCGCCAGTATAAACAAAGTTGTGCAGACCGTTGCCAATATTGAGATGAACGATAGCACTGCCAAGGATATGACCGGAGTTGTAAAAGGTTAATCGTACATCAGGTGTAATATCAGCGACTTCATCAAAATCTAAACAAATGCTATGAAGCACCATTTGACGCACTTCATCACTGGTGTAGATTGGTTCTTTTCCTTCATTGCGTTGTATTTTAATCATATCAAGTTGAAGAAGAGCCATTACATCGCGAGTAGGATATGTACAATATACTGGACCTTGATAACCATATTTGAATAGATAGGGAACGAGACCGGAATGATCGAGATGGGAGTGAGCAATAATAACAGCATCGATTTCACTGATGTTAAATTCTGGCGCATCAAGATAAGGGTAGGTTTCTGGACCTTCTTCTCCCGGATCAATACCACAATCTAGTAAAACTCTTGATTCAGGAGTTTGGAGTAAGAAACAGGCGCGACCGACTTGGCGAGCAGCTCCTAAGCAGGAGAGCCTAACCCATTCATGTTTTTTCTCACGCAACCAACCATCATAAATACGATGACCAGTACGATCGAGAAATTTTTTACGTTCGGCTGCATTTTCATAGAGAACAGAACGAATGTTTTCAATAACTTTGGAACGGATAGGAGGAACACGTTTGATGTGAGGGATCCAAAATGTTTTATTGGCGACGTCACGGAGAAGTTCTCCTTGTTTACCAATTACAAGACCTGGTTTTTCAGCGTGAATTATGACTTGAGAACGAGGAGGGTCGAAGATGAACTCTTTAATACCTGCTTCTTCAGGAATAATTTTCGCGATTTCTTTTTTGGCGATTTCTTGATCGATGCAAAGAGAGGGATCAGGGCGAAGTTCGATACGCTTCTTAAACTCTGAAACGGCTTTACGAATAGTTCCTTCATTGTCGCGGAAGTACTCTTTATTTTTAGTATAAAGAACAATGTTTGCCCCTTCAAATGCGGCATCAGCAATAGTTCCTTCTGGTAAAACTTTAATTACTTCTTTTAAAATATCGGCCATATGTGCACCTTTAGTAAATTACGTTAATCTAATTTAAATTTAATTCTAATTGTGAAAGTTAATATTAGCAATGTATACTATAAAAGAAGAAATAAGAAACTTAGAGAGTAACCTCAACTTCTTTTTGCATAACACGCTTAATTTCTTTTTCAGTGACTATAATAACATCTATACCATTTCCTGAAGCACTATCGCGGTTAAGAGCAGTATTGACTGCTTTCACTGCGAGTTTGACACCTTCTGCGGTTGACATATCTTTTCTGTACTGTGTTTCGAGAACTCCGTAGGCAAACACGGAACCAGATCCAGAGGAGATATAATCAGGAACATGAGTAACACTGCCATCAGGAAAAAGATCATAGAGATGAAGACCAGTGCTATCTCGTCCTGCAAGGACAAAATGAGCAACGGCAGGAAACATACTCATACGGCGTAGACTTGCATAGAGCATTCCACCAAGTAAATTTGCTGCTTCTTTGACTGTAGGAGATTTTAATGTACGCATCTCTTTGAGTTTGAGTTCTGCGCGAATAAGTTTGATGATTAATTGAGCTTCGGAAACACTTCCAGCAATTGTAGCGGCGAAATTATCAGAAAGAATATGGACTTTATCAGCACGTTTGTCAACGATCATGGTACCAGCGGTTGCACGCTTATCAGCAGCAAGAACAATACCATCTTTACAAACAATTCCTAATGTAGTTGTACCTGTTTTTAGTTGTTCAGTAGTCATAGTCGACTCCGAGAAATCTGTCTCATCCTCTTATTTGGATCTAATGAGGGAGGGGGATTTATAAAGATTTCGTAAAGGAAAGTTGGGGCGGAGATTAAAATACTCACTTCTCTCCAGCGCATTCTTTGCACATCTCCCATTCAAATATGCCTCGCCGCAGTTCAGCTCGGACCTGTTTAAACTCTTTCTTATTCCAAATTTCTACTATTGAAGCATTTTTTATGTTACCAAAAACATGTGTTGTCTGATAATCATTACAACACAATACCACATTACCACGATAATCAACAATGGCATTGGTAGAGGCCTGAAAACAGACATTTTTTCCCGTTGGATTACGTACTCTTACTAGACCACCCCTATTAGAAAGAGGATCTTCTTCTGTTAATATCCTATAACGTACATGTCGTCGTATTTTTGGATCTAAACTTTTTAGGAGTGGGCGGGCATCATCTCGTCCCACATTATCTTGATACTGACTAATAATGATACCATCAACACCTGCTTCAACTAATTCTGCTAGATTCTGAGCGGTTGCCAATGAGCCGTTAGTATAGACTAGGATCTCCGCAAGAGGAAGCTTTTCTCTTGCTTTCGCCATCAGATTAGCAAGACGTGAATCTAGAAATGGTTCATTATAAAATAATGGTGCAAGACGACCTCGATAATCCATCTCTTCAAGTTGATCTAAAAGAGTTGCGTAGAGACTATCTTCCATCAATCCCCCTCGACGAGGTGCGGAACGTACAGGACAAATACGGCATGCGCGATTGCAATTAGTATTGGTTTCAATCTCAATTTGAGAAAAGCGTTCTTCAAAAGGATGGCGTGTTCGTTCGCGAAAATATTCAAAAGCTCGGTATGCTTCTTTTATGTTAGAACGCAACTCGGCAGGAACATAGCGGTCAAATAACGGCATTAATGAAAAAACCATACAATCTGATCTTGAATAGTCTCTTTAAAAAACTTGAGACACTTTTACCCTTTCCTTTTAAACTTCTTCTCGAGCTCTTCTGCGCTCACTCTAATCACCGTTGGACGGCCATGGGGACAGGTATAGGGATGTTGGGTTTGAGAAAGTTGATGTAGGATCAATTCCATTTCGGGGATGGTGACTGGATCACCCGCCATCACGGCAGCACGACAAGCCATACGAGTGAGAATAGTTTCACGTAGTTTCTCCAACGTGTTTTTCCCTTCTTCTTGCAGAATGCCCAACATGTCAGCAAAGAGTTCTTTAGGTTGCTGTCGACCAAAGATACTCGGAAGCGTTTTGAGTGAAAAACTATTGGTTCCAAATGATTCGAGTGTAAAACCAAGCTGATGTAAGAAAGAAAGATGCTGTGTCACAATGGGAACATCCCGTGGGGCGAGATCGATTACTGCTGCTTGAAGCAATACTTGCGGTGCAATTTGACCCAAAGTGAGATCGCCCATCAATTCCTCGTAGAGTACTCGTTCGTGTGCCGCATGTTGATCGATAAAATATGCTCCACCATCACTTTCGGCAACAAAGAATGTTTTGTGAATTTGACCTAACAAACGCATTGTAGGAAGAGAAGAATGAAACTCAGCAGGAGATGAGGTAAATGGAAAATTGCTAATGGAACTAGGAGCAGAGGAAGAGTCTGAGTCTTGTTGATAGACTGCGGCACTTTCTTTTACTTGTGGAATTGATCGTGTTCTTTCTTCTCTCTCAATCGGCAATACTTGTTGCGTTGCTTTTTCAAATGAGTACTTGCTTGGTTTAGAAAATCCACTAACATTTTCAAACCGTGGCGTCACATCAGGAATAAGATTATTCGTTGAAAGTGCGTGTTTAACCGCTTGCGTAATCGCACTGCAAATCTCATCACGCTGTTCGATTTTGATCTCTGATTTCTGGGGATGGATATTAACATCAATACGTTGAGCATCGAGTTCGATGTCTAACACAAAGATCGGATGTTTACCATGAAACAACATCGAATGATATCCTTCATACACAGCATCACGTAAATCAGTATTCTTAATCCAGCGTTTGTTAACATACAAAGCCTGTTGCGCTTTGTCATTACGTGATTGCATTGGTGTGCCTAAAAAACCGTTTAGAGTAAAGCCATCACCCTTGGTTTGAATAGGTACTAAATCTTTGGCTATTGATACACCATAGAGAAACGCAATGCGTTGGCGTAGATCTTCGACTTTAGGTGCCTCGATAAGAGAGGAGTTATTGTGAGTAAGAGTGAAAGAGATTTCGGGATGAATCAATGCATATTGGGTTACTACATCAATGATATGGCGCAATTCCACGGCATCGGTTTTGAGAAATTTGAGACGCGCCGGTGTATTGAAAAAAAGTGATTTTACTTCAATAGTTGTGCCTTGCTCGTGAGCACATGAACCTTCTTTTTGAATCGTACCACCACGAATGGTGATCATGTAGCCTTCGATGTTTTTCTTTTGTTTTGTCGAAATGGAAAGAGTACTTACAGCAGCAATAGAAGCGAGAGCTTCTCCACGAAATCCAAGCGATTGAATGTTGAAAAGATCGTCTGCTGTACTTAACTTACTCGTTGCATGTCGAATGATGGAGAGTTTTGCATCTTCTGAATTCATACCTGACCCATTGTCAGTGATGCAGATGAGATCTCTGCCTACATTTTCAATGTCAACCGTGATTTTGGTTGCACCAGCATCGATGGAGTTTTCTACTAACTCTTTGACTACGGATGCAGGCCGTTCAATAACTTCGCCTGCTGCAATTTTATTGATGACGTCTTCGCTAAGAACATGAATTGTAGGCATGGTTGTTTTGCAGAGAAGGAGGTTTATATTGATTATGGTGACAGCGAAGAAACATATTTAAGCTCAATCTATTAAATGGGTTTATGAGCAGTAATATTATTCCCAGAGTAGCTTTCTTAGGTTTGTGTGAGAAAGGAGAGTCGATTAGAGAGGGAGATTATAGAAGTTGGTACCACAATTTAATAGGTATTAACTCTAACTGTTTTTGTCTCATCTTTCCTATAAATCTTAAAGAATTTAAAAAATTAGTATTCGCGATTTATGACGTTAAAAATTTAAAAGATACAAATCTAGAATTTTTGGATCAGAACGGACTTCTAATTCAAAAAATGTCTTTAAAATATCACGAACAAGGAATCAATAAAAGAAATTTAAACGTTGATAGGGGAAATACTTTTTCAATTAAAGTTCGAGATTTAACTACGGGTTGGTCGCTTTTCCTCTGCGACTTCGAGAAGGATATAATTTTATCCGAACCGACGACACTTAATATTTTTTTAGAACAAGATGGTGAAAAAATCCCAATCGGGTCAGTTACTTTTCATTATCAAAAAGTTCCCCCCTTAAGTAAAGAGAGGATTGCTGCTCTAAAAGCTGACCCCGCCATCTCAAAGAAAATAGCAATTCAACTTGGTTGTAAAAACTGCAAAGCAGAACTTAAGATTTATGTAGGTTTAGAGAGAGATAAAGTATTTGAGGAAAAAGGAGATATCTGGTTTGAGGATTTACCAGATATTTTCTCTTGTAAGTGTAGGAATTCTTCATTTAGTCTCAAATACATACGTGAAAACTTTCACGCTTTATTAGGAAAAGTCAAAAATGGCAGTCAAAAAATTATATCTGCACAGAATTATTATACAAAAGCTTCAATAATTAAAATAATTGATGCATTTAAACTATTAATAGAAAGTAACCCTGGAGAAGAAGAAGTTCAAAAATTTATTGAAAGGAATACATTAATACTAAGTCTTTTTTCGCCAGAGATGATTTATAACAAAATGCCTATCTTGAGTAAGTATAAAACTGACTTTTGTATAGTAACAAACAGGAAAGATCTTCTTCTTATAGAAATTGAAAAACCTTCATTCCAAATAATGAAGAAAAATGGTGAAACAAAGAGAGAAATGCAACACGCACTAGATCAAGTGAACAATTGGATTCACTTAGTAAGTGATGAAAAATCAGCCGTTCTAAAAGGAATAGGTAATCTAAAAGTAGAAGATATAAACCGAGTTAAAGGTGTTCTGATTATGGGTTGTGAAAAAGATTATGAACAGGAGAAACTAAGAGAGTTTAAATCAAGGAATCTGGGGGAAGTATCTTTTTACACTTATGATGATCTGTTAAGAGGATTAAATGCACTAGCTAAAAACATCGATAACTTAGATTGATCAGTTTCACTTCCCAAACCGTCTCTGTCGTTCTTCAAAGTCTTTAATGATTTTCTTCAAATCTTTTTCACTAAATTCAGGCCAAGTTTTTTTGACAAAGAACCACTCACTATACCATGACTGCCAGATTAAAAAGTTAGAAGTGCGTTGGTCGCCACCGGTGCGGATGATGAGATCTGGTTCATCAGCTAGATAGAGATGCGACGCAAAGAGTTTCTCATCGATCTTGGAAGCGGGAATCTTTTGTGTAACAATGTCTTTGACAGCATCAATAATTTCTTCTTTGCCACCATACGCCATACACAAATTGACTACCAGACCAGTGTTGTTCTTGGTCTTCTCCATGAGTTTATGCATAATTGTTTGCAATGGTTTAGGAAAGAGATACAGACGACCACAGAAACGGATGCGAACGTCCCGATCATGAAATTCTTTTGACTTGAGTAGCTCCTGCGTAAATGAACGAAACAAACTGAAGAGATAGGATACTTCTTCTTTGGAACGCTGAAAGTTCTGCATAGAAAACGCATAGAGAGTCAGCTGGTTGATGTTACAGGCAGGTGCCCATTCTAGAATGAGTTTTTTTACGTTTTGTGCACCGAGCTTATGACCTTCAAGTGTTGGCTTTTGGTTTTTTTGTGCAAAGCGGCGATTGCCATCAAGAATGATTCCAACGTGATAACTTTTGGGCATGAGTGACTCTTTCTTTCTCACCTTAAATAATTTATGGATGACTCGTCTCTACGTTGGAATGAAAACGCATTTATTTAAATCAGGAAAGAATGATTCAGTCTATGAATTTCGTCTTACTTGCAACGTTACTTGCTGGCTTTGGCGCGCAGCTGCTTAAGTTGATTCTCTATTTCTTTCAGCACAAGAGTCTTAATGTGAAAGATATTGTTGTTACTGGAGGTATGCCCTCCTCGCATTCGGCGTTTGTGGTTGCCCTCTCCACAAGTATTTATCTTGATGAGGGAGCGTCAACGGCGTTTGCAATTACCCTTGTTCTGGCAATGATTGTGATTCGGGATGCGTTTGGTGTACGTCGTACCGTAGGAGAAGAAGGCGTGATGATCACAACCATTCTTAAGAAATTAAAATTACATAAAGAAACTCATTTTGCCATGGGACACACGCCTGCCCAAGTAGCTGTTGGTTCATTGATTGGATTTGTGGTGCCGTTGTTGGTTTACTATTTGGGATAATAGCATTGATTATTCTGCATAGACTTTTGATGCTAAATCTTTTTATAGCAACACGTCTCTTGATGGCGTATGATCACAGTTGCTCAATTACGCAAGCTTGAACGAGAAGCGCAGAAGCAAGGAGTCTTTGCGAAAGATCTTATGGATAATGTGGGGCGCGAAGTTGCACACCTATTAACTATTCACCATGAAGTTGAAGGAAAACGAGTGATTATTTTTGCAGGTCAAGGAAACAATGGGGGAGACGGATTTGCTCTTGCGCGTTATTTACTTGAGACTGTGCCCGTAGTGGTTTTGTTTTTTGGTGAGAAAATAAAGTTAACTCCTGAAGCACTCAAAGAATACGATGCAATTTGGCAAAAAGCAACAATTGTTCCTATTAAAAATAAAGAAGATTTAGAGAAGATTCATTTTCAACCAAAACACCAATTAATCTTAGTTGATGCAATGCTTGGAATTGGTATTGAGGGAGATATACGTGAACCTGTAAGTTGGGGCATTGATTTTTTTAATTCTATACCTGGGGAGAAAATATCACTAGATGTACCCTCAGGACTTCATCCAGATACCGGAGATGTCGCAAATAAAATCTGTGATGTAGACACTGTGTTTACGTTTCATGACACTAAACCTGGGTTGGAGAAGTATAATGCCAAGATTATTGTGGTGGATATTGGGTTGGGACAGAAAGGATAAGAATTTAGAACTGTTGTTCATTTCTTTTCAAAATTTTTCAAAAACTCTTCTGCTTCTTGCACCATTCTTTTATCATTGTCATAGGTTAATTTCTCAATTGCTTTTTCGTATGGTAGCCAGATGAGCTTGGTGTGTTCAAATGACACTTTGCCATCGTGAGTATCCAACACCTTGCCGCAAAACCAGAGTACGCTTTTAGAGATGTACTTCCCCTCCCGAAGAAAGAAGTAAGAGGTTTTTTCTCGAAAGCGAGAGTGGAGTTCGATCTTGGTGTAACTTGTTTCTTCTGCTGCTTCGCGCAGTGCTGTCTGTTCAGGATCTTCATTTTGTTCAATACGTCCTTTGCACAGCCCCCAATAAGAAGTAGTATAATGATATTGTAGAAGAAGGTATTCTCGTTTTTTGTTAAGCAGGCGATAGAGTATAATCCCTGCGGATGATTCATGTGCACTGATTTTTGGTTCGGCGGCCATGGTTTGATTTAGGGATTTAGAAATCAGTTAATTTTTTGTGTGAGGCAAAATGAACAATAGTGGTATTGCCTTCGGTTCCAGTTACTTTTTCTGTATTGATATATCGCCCATCCTGCAAGCGTAAAATTCGACGTTGAAAGCTTTTGTAACTGAGTTCTCCGCCCATCTGTTGATATGATGTGAAAATTTCACCAATTTTTTTACCATTGTTGTCTTTAATGATTTCGAGAATGACTTGGAGATCCTCTTCAAGAGATTCTTTTGATTTGATTTGAAATTCTTGGGCTTTGGCAATGGCTGCAGCAACATGAAGACAGGTAATTTTACGCGAACTTTTCTCTTCAGCAATGTTTCCAGTTTCACGCATGAGATAGAGACCAACACGCACATCTTTGTCTTCAGAGCAATGCTCGACAATCTCTTTGAATGCATCATCGTCCCAACATCCAGGTACGAAGGCATATTCCTTACGTTGTTCTAGAATTTTACCAATTTCCGTTTCTGTGTAGGGAGGAAAATGAAGAAACTCAGGATTGAGGCGGCTTCTAATGCGTTCATCCATCTCACTGTAGGAATCACGATAATTTGTGATGAGAAAAATGGATTTGCGATAAATGTCTTCAAGGATAGTATAGAGAAAGTCTGTATCTTCAAGTTTGTCAATTTCATCAAAAATAAACACAACACTCTTTTTGTTCAAGCGTTGCATGATCATTGCCCACAGTTCAGGAGTCTTTTTGCTCTGAATGAATTTATAGCCTAGATCTTCACATAACTTAAAGAAAATCTTGTAGGTAGAATTTTCTTTCCAACAGTTGATATACATAGGGATGATATCATCTGTGGTCTCTTCTAATTCTCTTAGAACATGTTTACACGCAGTGGTTTTCCCTACGCCAGGTGGCCCATAAACAAAGACATTACGGCCGTTATGATTTTCAAATAAAGGTCGAATGGCGATGGCAAAACGCTGTTGCTCATTTTCTCTGGCAAAGACCACTTTAGGTTGAAAATCAAAATTGAGTGGAACAGTGTCGCGAAACACTGATTCGCCCGATTTGAGCATATCTTTGAAGAGAGACATGGAGGGAAGGAGAAAGTTTTGGTTTAAATAGATTTAGGCTTGTTGTTGGATGTGTCAAAGGGGTCGAAATCGACCCTTTTAGATTTTAACCCCATCGAATTCGACGGGTTTAGAATTTCTAGGTTCTATTTTAACTACGGCGAATATGCCACAATTAGAAAAATTATCTTTTCACCACGGTGCCTTTAAACTTACCTTCTTTCATGAATCGGAAGAATTCTTCTTGTTGACCGATGTAGAGTGTCAACGTCTTTGATAGTTTTAATCCTAGTTGAGTAGCGTGGGGATCAAATGGTGTATTCATTCCTGCAGACCAATTTTTGCCAATCAAACTTTCTAATTTTTTCCAAGTCATGGAGGGGAGATCTTGGGCTTTGGTAAGAGCTTCTTTTTGTTTTTCAGGACTTAATGAGGCAAGTGTTGCAGGAGCAATATCTTTCACAATTGTAAAATTACTAATTTTAAACACACGCGTGGCTCTGAATGCGTTGGCGAGTAACATCATGTCATGATCCGTACTGCAGCCCGGTTTCCAACCGCAGGCAAAAAAGATACGGGCAGTACTGGATACTTTGCGACTAGGGTCAAGGATGATTTGAGGGTGAACTTGCGAACCTAACACTTTTTGAAATTGTTCTAGAAGAAAACGTGCATTTATCTTGGTAACGGCGATTCCTAATTCATCATTGGCAAGACTTACTGATTCTTGTTGATGAAGAGCTTGTTCAAGAAATGGTTTAGAGGCGGTTTGAACAAAACGACAGAGTTTACCTCCACCCACTATGAAGATGAATTTATCTTTGGATTGCTGCGTCGTGTTAATGAAACGGGCGATCGCAGCGAGATCATACTTCCCATCAGGATTAATAACGGAACCACCAAGCTTGACGATGTTGAGAGCCATAAGCAAGGAAAGAAAGAATTGAAGGGTTTATATTGGTTTTGAAATTAGAAGTCGGCAAGGAAGGCAAAAGTATATAAATGGAAAAAAGAACCTTCAGGTTAGTAAAAGAGGATGAAAAATAGATTATTAACAGTTGGACTAGTACTAATTCTACTTTGTGCTATACTAGTACACTCAGAAATTGATACCGGACCTAGTTATTCTTGCGTTCGTGACCAAGATTGTAGCGCATGGGAAGCAGAGTATAATGTGGACACTATTTGCAGCCCAGTGACTCATACGTGTACGCTACGGCAAGTCTGTCGTATAGATAGTGATTGTTCTTTTTGTGACCAATTTGATGATGAAAATTATGATTATACTTGTGTTTGTAGTGAGGATAATACTTGTTCACAACAAGATCCAGTTGTCCAAGATGATGTTGTAGCTGAACCTATTGCTCAAGAACCAAATCGAGAAGAACTTGCTGCACAGCTTCAAGCACAACAAGCACAGGAAAAATATGAGGAGTTGCAAGCACAACTTGCCACCATGGGTCAAGATTCTGCGGCAATTCAAACAAGGTTGGCAACTTTGGAACAGATGGTTGCATCTCTTCAAGAAGGACAAAGCGCATTTACACCTCAAGTTGCCGTGCTTCGTAATGATGTAGATCGTATCCAAATGGATCTTAATCAGGCCCAGGAAGGGTTGAGTAAAAAGATTACAGGAGTCTCAACAGGTTTAGCAGGATTACAAACTAACCTTGGAGAAACAAATAAAGATCTTGATACAGTAGAAGAGAAAGTTGCAAAAGAAGAAGAGTTTACTAGTACAATTACAACCATATTCTTTATTTTACTCGTTATAAGCATAGGTATGGCAGTATATTATTTTGCTACCAAAGATCAGAAGAAAACAACTTCATCAGCAGATACAGCAAATTCTGAAATTGTAGAATATATTACAGGCCATGTACGTCAAGGGAGAAAATACCCTCAAATTAAACAAACATTACTTGCTGCAGGATGGCCAGAAGATCAAATTGAAGCTGCGTATAAAGAAACAATGAAGCAGAATTATCAACACTATTTAGAGGCAAGTGGTCAAACAACAAGTAAGAAAAGCACAGGACGCAAGGAAAAAGCTGCTCCGGCAAAAGCAGCTTATATTGGAATGTTTGCAATTTTGATTATAGTAGGAGTCATCTTCATGTTTAATGGAGCAAATGCAGGACGAGCTATTTTCTTTAATGTATCCGCAAATGAATCTTCCGAAGATGGATATAAAATTCAATTTTTGTGTTTGCCACCCCATATGCCTTCTAAAGTGGGTTGTTGTTTAGATGCAAATAATAATCAGTTATGCGATTTTAATGAAGGTAGAGAATTAAATAGAGCTGCAAGTGACGCAGAAAAATGCACCGATAATACCCAATGTATTCGAGGCAATTATTGTGTAAATGGCGGATGCATGGCATTATCGGACTTGTATGAAGAGTCAAATTGTGATTTGAAATGTAATCTTAAAAAAGTTCACATTAAAACGAATGATGGACATGAATATGATTTAGGAATTGGTGGTGGAGATTACACTGCTGCAGGAGGGATTGAATGGGAAATTCTTCGTGGTGCTGATTATTGTAATACCGAACCGGCAAAAGTCCCCATTTTAATTACCAAAAAAAGAGGAAGGGAAATTCTGGAAGAATCCGTTGTTGCTCTTGGAGAAGGGGAGACGAGTAAAACAATTACTTTACCCAATTCACCAGGTGTACGCTTTGAGATTTCTGTAACTGATATTGCACAACAGTGTAATTTAGTGAGTTAAGTGTTAAATGAGATATAATTTATTTTTCTTAGAGAGAGAGAGAGAGAGAGAGTGATAGAGAAAAAAAATAGTTCAGAAGAAAGTTATTCTTTTTCTTAGGTCGAAATCAAATCTGGCAAGGAATTCTTTGGCAATGATAGGATTGACTTCTTTGACTTGAAGATAGATGTCTTTACTAAAACAATGTGCACATAAACCCATACCCTCTCCACAAGAGATGCAGGAGGTTGCACCGTCAATGCGGATTGAGTCAATCTGGGTTGCAAGAACAGGATCATATTCGCCCACCATTTGTTTCATTTGAAGAGTTAAACAATCAGGACAAATAGGGTTAGTGATGACGTCATCACAATCAATGCAGCGAGATGCTATTTTCATAGAATATAGTGTGAACTGTTAATTATATATGTTTTAGCTATTAAGAATATAGTAAGTATATGAAAAATAAGAAAAAATTTTGGTTTTTGAGCAAGGATTAAAGACGAGGCCGAGTTCGTCTTATTTCTGGAGCTTGGAAAAGTACATCAATAGATTTATCCCTAGAATTAGTAGCATAACGATCTTGAACAGACCTACGTAACGCATATTGAGCTCCATCTCCAAAAGGAGCAAAATGAGTTTCTAAGTGAGGTATAACCACATCATGAAGACTTGTTTCTCCTAAACCATACACTTCTACAGATAGTTGTAAACCATCAGGTATTGCTACAACCCTTACATGACCATCATGATATTCCAATGTTCCTCTTGACTTATAACCTGCTGCTTGTAATGCTTCATTAAATGCTCGTGCTAAATGTCTTACGTTGCCATGGTTCAATAAAACCAACTTTTGTGGTGATTCATCTTCTAAAACCGGCTTAGACAAAGTAATTTTAGGGGGTGCCGCTTCAACTACTGTTTCTAGAGATGGTACTGCGGAAGAGGAAGAAGTTGATTGAGTAACTAGGGATGTCGTTTGAGCCGGAAGTAAGTAAGAGATTGGTTGAGCAAGATAAGAAGTAACTAGGTCTCTGTGAAGCCTTGGCCCTTGAATAGACCCATCAGGTTGAACAACAAAACGAAGGTAATCATCGTTATCAAATGATCTTAAAAGATTAATTGCTGACTTCATTTGTTGAGCAGTCGCATATAAAGCAAAAACAGAATTTTCTGCATCCGGAGCAGAAACGCGATGAATATCAATACCATCACTATTAGTTCGAAAACCAGCCCGAACACGTCGAAAAGTTTCATCACCAAGAATTGCACGAACAGCAGATACTATTTCAGCGGAGTCAGCAGGTGAAGCATCAGAATCTAGAGGAGCATGAACAGCATACCCTACTAATTGAAAAGTTTCTCCGCTGCGTTGATATTGATCCATATCCTAAATTGAAAGTCACTTTCTTTTAAGCTTTTCTCTATTCTTTGGAATTAGGCATATACTACATATATAACATAGGGGTGAAAAGGCTCATTTTTGTCTTTGTTACACCTTTTGATCGAAGAAAATGTTGACTAAGAATCTTACAGAGAAAAGAGAAAATGGGGCTCCAAAGAGGGGGTGAGGGTGGTAGAATCTCTAAAGGAGCCCCTTGAAACTAAGGACGAGGTCTTCATACGAAGACTAACTTCCCGACAGGAAAAAAATTATCACCTCTTTTTCCCAGAACCGGAATAGGCTACCACGTATATAAATGTTACTCTTTTGTATACTAGTTGAGACTGCTATAATATACGTATTTTAGGCAATAGGCAAAAAAATGAGTAGATCTCTTACTTTGAAGCAAAAAACAAGCTTAAATGTTTCTCAAAATCTTTAGTAACAAGAAGCCTTTCTCGAGGAAAACAAGAAAAATACTGTTGGTGGGCAAATCGTTCATCAAGATAAATGACAACGCCACGGTCTGTTTCGGACCGAATACACCGACCAGCACTTTGAAGACATTTATTGATAGCAGGGTAAACATACCCATAGTCAAACCCTTTGCCAAACTTACGATCATAATAGGTTATGAGTTCTTGGGTACGAATATCAGGACGAGAAAGAGGAATGCCTACAACCACAACGCCGTTGAGTAAATCGCCAGGAAAATCAACTCCTTCGGCAAAATTGGCTCCGGCTACACCTAACAAAACTGCGCCTTCTCGGCGAAGGGAATGAAATGTCGCCAAAAATTGTTCTTTTTCTTCTTTTGACATGGTTGGTTTTTCATAGAGCAGACGTTTAGATGTGTGAATATGTGTTGCGATACGATCACGAAGATCATAGGATGGAAAAAAGAGAGCTACATTTCCTGGAATTTGTTTTGAAATAGTTGCACAGATCTGACCAATGGAGGTAAACATCGCTTCACTGCGTAAACTATATTTGGTACTGGTTTGAGGAATAATAATACTTAATTTATTATCTGCCGGAAAAGGGGAAGCATATTCTTTTACGGCTGCTTTAGGAATACCTAACAGATCTTTATACATAAAGAGAGGTTTGAGAGTGCCACTCATGATAACTGTAGCATATGCTTGGTCAAAAATATCTTTGGTGACAATACTCGGATCAAGACAGAGATACTGAAGAGTAAGCACAGATCCATTAAATCCTGATTTTTCAATAAGGACGCGCGCATAGCCTTCTTCGCTGCCGCTCCACGATTGAAGAAATTGGACAATTCCTCCAAGAAAAGATTTACGCTGTTTTTTGCGGACTTCATCAGCAGCAGTCTCAAGTTGTTCAAGCAAGGAGTCATAATCAATTAGTTTAGTAAGAGGAGTAAGAAGATCTTGTTTATTCACTTTCTTTTCCTTTTGATCATTTTCAAATGCTGCTAATGAATTTATGATTCGTTCAATCTCACTAATCCAAGATACAAGACCACGAAAACCAAATTTTTGAGATTCTTGAATAGCATATTTAAGTTGGGTAATAGAAAGAGATGAACTCATCATATCCATAACCCGAGAAGGAATGTTGTGCCCTTCATCAACAATAATGATAGTATCTTCTAAGGTTAGTCCGATTTTGCCAAACAACGAAGACTGAATGAAACTATTAAAAAGATAATTATAGTCACCAATAATCACTTGAGCATCTTTTCCTAAAGCGATGGAAATTTCATATCCGCACATTTCGTGATTTGCTGCAGCTTTAAGGATACTTTCTGAACTTGATGGCGCAACGTGTTTGAGTGTGGAAACAAGATGTTTCGCTTCTACACTGAGTGCTTGTTTTTCTTTGACTTTGTTATAATAAGAACATTCACCACGTTCAACAATTGATCGACAATATTCACTAAAATCACTTTGAAATAAGTCAGCAACTTCTTGTGAGCACATATTTTTCTTCCCCATTAAATCAGCACAAATAATTGGTTGGCCTATCTTTTGTCCAATTTTGCGAACTGTATCTAATGCGATTGCGTGCTGCGTGTGACGATTGGTAGCAAAAAAAACGCGTTTTTTGTTTTTAAGAGCATAGGCAATAGCTACACTTAATGCACTTGCGGTCTTTCCCAATCCTGTCGGGGCATGAGCTATAAGAGGAGTTTGTGTTTTAATTGCATTTTCAATATCATCAACAAGCTCTTTTTGTCCTTCTCTAATAGTTGAATGAGGAAAATAATTCTCGACGAAAGGCGAAACCATCTTGATATTGGATTAGGTGTTAGATAAAAGGCTTCTGGTTCTGCTTTACTCCCACAGAGAGGCAAAGAAACTTTATAACCTAAATAAATTAGAAAAATGAAATGTCTTTAGATATTATTCAAGTAAAAGCACAAATAAGTACATTACCAAAAAATATCCAAATTGCGTTAGTGAGTCTTGCTGAAGCAATAATTTCTTTACGAGGTACAAAATGCAGTTTTATTGATGTTGAAAATCGATACAAAAATTTGTGGCAGGAATGTAAACGAGTCGGTTTGGCTAACTTAATTCGATTACAACAAGATATTGCCAATGCTGAATTATATTTACAAAGAGGTAAAAGTAAGATTATTACAGAGGGATTTACATTAAACGACATAGAAAAATTAGAACAAAATTTTAAAGCAATAATTGTAACAGCACTTTCTCGTCGATAAAATAACATAATGGGACCTACATTTTTATAACAAAAGCTTTATAAAACATATATCCTGCGAAATAACTGTTTGAATCAATAAAGGTTTAAATATACCTCTTCGAGCCAACTTGTCGAGGTGGTGGGATAGATTGGGGGTGCCAATTTGGGACGAAATAAAGCTATTTTTGATGTATTTTTTAGAGAGAAACCTGCGATGATGCTGGTTGAGTTGAAAAACGCGAATGCTGGAGTATACGCTTCTGTTCTTGCAAAACAAATTGATTGTACATATTCTCACGTGGTGAAGATCTTACAAGAGATGCAAAAGGCAGATTTAATTAATTTCCGCAAAGAAGGACGTTTAAAATTACTCGAACTTACCCGCAAGGGAAGAGATGTTGCGTCCAATATTGAAAGTATTCGGACAATGTTGTAAGTTTGTTTTTTTATTCTTGTTTTCTTTTCATTTTCTGACACAATTACCAGAATAATGCTTGCTTCCAAAGAGAGTCTGAATTATATCTTTTGTATGAGCCGGGAGATGATTCATTCCTTCGAGAAGCGTTTCTAAAAGCTCTGCTCCCTGCTGACGCGGACCTGCCCAATGATTCCGACTAAATCGATCCACCTCAAGTTCGCAATCGATGACCCCATCGTTGTAGAAACGTACATGATACTCATTAATTCCATCTAAACTAGGTGGAATTCTCTTTATTAGTCCGGCAGTTTGACCAGGAAAAACCAATTGCCAAGGCGTTCGATGAAAATTCAGACCAAGTAATTGCTCGAAAAAGATTTTTTGATGCTCTGCGCGTTCGTCTTTTGCAAAATGCCCAACGTAGACATGAGGCAAGAGAAGAGCACAAGGGTAGCGAGTTGCACCATATGCAAGATCAAGTACATAATCCGTTTTGCTACGAGAAGACCCCATACCTAAATCAACGAATAACTAAAACTGGGTTTAAATGTTAAAGTCTGTTCTTTTCCCACATGATCACATAAGACGTTGCTGGTTGCTTTCATGGAAAAGTTATTTTTCTTGGCATCTAAACAGAAAGCAACGTCTTCGCTGCCAGTAGAAGATTCAGAGTTATATTGATGAAATGAAAGCGCAAACAGGACATGACGTTTAATAAGCGTGCAACCAAGACCACAAATAAGGATGTCAAATGCGCCTTTTGAAACTGCTTGTTCTTGACTAAGAGTTTGCACACTGTCTTTACCATGTGGTACATAGACCGTAGGGATAATATCAAATTTACCCGGCGCAATTTGTTGACGTGTGAGATAAAGACCAGAGGCAATATCGCTATTGAGCGCAATAAGTTGTTCGATAACATCTTTGGGAGCCATGACGTCGCTATCTAAAAAAAGTAGGAAGTCATAATGGTGCTCGAGAAAATAAGCGCGAATAGTATTTCGATTTTGGATAATACGTTCGATACGTGTGCCTTTGGGGGCTTGATGCAGTACAGTGAGATTGCCATAGGGAACTTTTACTTGTTCTAATTCTTTGGCATAGTTCTCATGATCACTATTGTCAACAACTAAAACATCGGCGTTAAGATAGGTTAATGATTGAATTGATTGAATGAATTGAAATTTACAATATTTCTGCCCATCAAAGGTAGGAACACCAATCAGAATTTTTGGAAGCATGTTTTAATGGAAGAAGTAAGTCTTTTTATGGGTTGTGGTGATGAACAATATTTTGGAAAAAAAGAGAAGTTGAAAGAGCAATAAGAGAAGAAATGGAAAAAAAATCAAAAACAAACGATCTATTCGAGATAGATCTTAAGTTTATTCATGTCGAGTTGCCAATCTTGAGCCATAATTCCTTTCGCTTTGTAATATTTGGTCAATCGACGGATTTTGGAATTAGTAAGAGTTAAACCGCGAATGGCAGTCATGTCTTGCTTATTCTTGTCCATGTGTGCGCGAATGTCAATAAGGCGTTTGATTAATGCCATGACATCATCGGGAAGTTTTTTGGTTAAGTTGTTTTCTGCAACAATATCCGCAACGCGTTTGCCAGTAAGGGCATGAACACTTTGGATACCATAACTATCGCGAAGAATCATACCAATTTCACTTTTGGTTTTTCCCGTTTTAGCATATTTTACAACGAGTTTTTCTACTTCGCTTTCTTTATATGGAGCCCATGTTGATACTTGTTTAATTGGGCGTTTACTTCCACTTTTTCCTCTTGCGCGGGAATGCATACGAGCCATGTTTAGTTCACCTAATGTTAGATCGAGCTGAGAAGTGTTATGCTAGTTGATATCTAGACTTTCCCAAGTATGCGTAAGCGTTAACCGACGCACCTCTCGAATAATGCTTGGGAGTAGGCTTTATTTAAAAACCTAATGGTCATAAAAGGGGAAACCACAAAGTTTATTAAATTAAAGACACTTTCTGATTTATAAAGAGGTGTGTGAGTAATGTACGATAAATATCCTAAAAAGGATTCCAATATCAAATTCTACATAGTAATGGGTATCATTGTGCTTGGTGCGGTAGCGTTACTGTTTGTGTTCAAAGATGGAACCATTACCGGTGGAGCCATAAGTGATACCAGATCTGAAGAGAGTTCACCTTCTAAATCAGGATCAACATTATTTGGTGATAGCCAAGAGGCAGAAGAATTTAGCAGTGTATCTACTGATGATAATCCTTTAGAGAAAGTGTTTAAACAAGAAGTCTCACGAGGTACTCGTGATGTTCCAGTCACGTTGTCGTTTAATAAAGTTCCTGCTCTTTCCAAGAAAGTGAGTGTAAAACAAATGGAATTAGTGTTTGACGATTTAACAACCTCTATCCAAGTTAATAATGATCGGTTAGAGTTGAATAATTTACAGGGTGTTACGTTAGATATTGGCGATTTTGAAGGAGACTTTGTGTTAAGTGGCTCTTCATTATCTCTTGCAGGAAAAGCACGTCGCATTGGTGTGAATGGTGTTGCGTTGGAGTCAGGCAGAGATATGGAGATTGTTATTTCTGATTTAACATTTAAGAAATTAGATGTTGGTCACGTTGCTCTCAAAGATGTGGTAATGCCTGCTGGTGATGGGACTCTTTCGGTAGGAGGTAAGTTAACGTATAATTTGGTTAACGAGAAAGCAGCAGTGTATTATTTCACTGGTTCAATGGTTGTTGGTTCTGGGGATGCCGTATTTAAACTAGAAGGAACAACACGAGGAGCCAGTGTTGATGGCGATGTTGTGACGATTAGTGTGAAATAGATTTTTTAACCTATATTTTATAGAATATAAGTGTTTATATACTTTTTTCTTATTTTTCAGTAGTAAATGTCAACGTTTCGAACTTTAGATCGGTTGTGTGTTCTTGAAGATAATGTAGATCTTGTGAGGAGATTGCAAACTACTGTAAGCCACGGCGATTTGGCTATCGAAGCGTATAACCTGCGTGCAGTAAGAGATGATCCCCGGGTTTTGTTAGGGTCAAGTATTATTGGGAAAGGGATTGCCATTGTTGATTACCATATAGAACAAGGCGATGGCGTGACGGGGTTAGATGCTGCTGAGAGCATTACGCGACGTCTCCAAAAATTATATGAAGAAGACCCGCGCGACCCAACAATCTTTGACGAACGAATTTCTCCGTTAGCGTTAGTTTTTGTTACTACGAATCCTTATGCGATTTTTAATGCTCCTGCTGGAACAGAAATCGACTATCTTGGTCGTTTACCAGATGGGAAAAATGCACCTGTGAATGGGCGTGTTGCAAATTTAGCTGGAGCAGAGGTATTCTTCCGACAAAAAGGGTTTGACCGAAATGGAAGTGTTGTTCCTTATGAGGTAGGCGTTAGAGAAATTGCAGAAGATTTAGATCGATTTTATACTGCGATCAGAGAAGGAAAATTAGAAGAACCCCAGAATTTACGTTACTGTAATCCAGGATGGATGAATAGAATGAAAGCAGATGATAGTGTTTGAAGTAATAGAAATCAATTGGTGATTAATATGGCTACAATACAAAATGTATATATGTTAGAAAATGAAGCAGCAAGAGTCGAGGATGCAGATAGAGCACTTTCTCCATTAAATGTTAGAGTAGTGCCCCTTCCTTTAGCTAATGCATATCATCCTGAAAAATTCATACAAACAATTCAACCAGGTTCAATGTTTATTTATGATGTCCATATTGATCCGCAAGGAAGAGTTGGAATGGGAGATGGTGTTGAAGCAGCACGTTTATTAGGTTCAGAATTAGTAAAACTCTACGAGTCACAAAAACATAAGCCGTCACAGACTCGTTTAGGTCTTTACTTACTTTCATTTGTTACAACTGATGCTACGAGAATTTTGAATGTCGGAGCAGTGAAAGAAGGAACAGTTCTTGACGCAAATGGAAACCCAGCTCGTGCCGTTGGAAAAGTAGTAGGTATCGAAGGGATTGATGTAACATACCGCAAGAAACATGGCGTTCCAGGATCAGACAGAACAGTGACATACGGTCAAACTGTGGCACAGCTGGTGCAAGATGCAGAACGACATTATAACGCACTTCTTGCTAAAAATCCATTACCTAATTCGCCGATCCGAATTCTTAACCCTAGTTGGGTGAGAAATTTAGAAGATCGCCTACAAGGACAAGGAGACGATATTTAAATTTTAATTTCTCTCTTTTTTTATTTATCTTTACTATATAATTCTATAACTGTTGCTGCTCCATATCCTGCTGCTTTTACTGGACTTTGCCAACGAAGATCTCCGCCCATCACATCAACCACCATTTTACGACTGCTGCTAGCACCTACGGCACTTCCTTTATCACCTTTTGAACTCTTGGCAACCCCAGCGTTAAGATCCCCTAAAATATTTTCAGGAATAGGAGCTTGCTGATAAATGATAATGCGCTCTCGATAATGGTCCTCTCTATCTAGGGTGCTACAGTGAATACGAAGATTTGAGTCATAACCATTTTCAACACAGCCTTCTATGGCATTATTAACTAAATTGAATAAAACCATCTCCAATAAATTTCCATTAACACTTACAGTATGTGAATCATCTGGGGAAGAGTATTCAATAGTTGCAGAAGGAAACCGAGTTCTTACTTTTTTGATTACACGATCAATCGATTGACCATAAGCAACATCAGTTACTTGAGCAACGGATTCTGGTTTCATAACCTGACGAAGACGTAGAACTTGTTCATCTATTGCTTGAACTTGATCTACAAGATGGGATGCATAAGATCGGACTATGCTTTCAACAGAATCTTCTAATAATGGAGATACAATTTCTCTCAATGACCGTTTATCTTCAACAAGATTGGAAGGCAAAATTTCCTCCGCGGGAGAATATAGAGATTTTAATACTGCTCCCCCCGTAGTGATTAATTCAGCTCGAACTACATTAAACGCATTGATGATATCATGAATAGAAGTGCGAAGATATTCCCCTACTTCTTGGTTACGTGCAACCATACGAGCATTTTCAAGTTGCGCTTCTAATGCGGCACTACGTTGGGATTCTGCTTCTCTTTCTGCTTCGGCGGCATCGGCACGGGCAACGGCGGCAGCAAGAGTAGACCTATATCCTGCTTCTCGCGCTTCGTCTGCTTGTCTTTCGCTGGTTAACAGTCGCATTACTGCTTCTTGCGAAGTTAGTACTGCTTTTGATTGACGAGAAGGGATATGACGTCGGGAAAAATCAACGATGGCACGTCCGATACGGTTGAACCACTCTGCTTTTTCATGATATTCTAAACGATAGATAAAAACAGGGCCGTTAGTTTGATGATAATTACTCAAGTCATACTCAACGCCGCGAGTAGCTAACCCTAATTTTTGTCTTTCTGTCTGAGGATCAAATGGTGATTGGATGCAGCGAATTTCTAATTTTTTATATGCTGCGATTTGTTCCAATCCTGCAACAAGTACACCCAAAGTATATTGATCACCTAATGGAGAGATGTCACAACCAGGGAAATATTCAACACGAATGTTAAGGTAATTGCCCCCATATCCTGCTCCACTCACGCTAAGAAATCTATTAAGCGCAGCATTAGCTGGTTCGAGTCTGCTTTCAAGTAATTTGCCTGGATTAGCGCCAAATGCTTTTGCTAATCCTTTTTGGATGTCAAGAAATCCGGCTCGTAGAGGATTTAGATCTGGAACAACACGAACACTACGACCTGCATTAAAACATGCAAGAGGATCATTAGTAGTGCGGACTAAATTGTCAAATAACTTAAGTCGAGTTTCGACACTGCCAAAATGACGAGGGTTCAGTTCTAAAATAGCATAGGCTTGACGTGCTTGAGCGGAAAGAACACGATCAACTGTAGGAGGAAAAACATGTTCATCAATACTCATCCCTTGAGTAGGAAGTTCTATTCCTTGAAACAAGCCATTGAGGAACTGTGGGTTGAGAAATTCAACGTATTTTGCTAATGCTAACCATGTTCGATGAGCTACCGCATTCTCAATATCGACTTGAGGAGCATTCAACGTGGGAGAACCGTATTTCTCGATAAGTCCATCAAATGACTCTCGTGGTGCTAGCGCAGCCCCCACATTGAAAATAGGCATAAAATGGTTAAATTGGGACTGGTATATAAATATTTTGAACTTTCACCCCCCAATAATAGTGAAGAATGTTTTTAACAGTACAAGGCCCTTATTTGTAAAGAGAGGTTGATTTTCATGCGCATCGTTCTTAAATCTAAAATCCATAAAGCTACAGTCACTGAGGCAAAGCTGCATTACATTGGCAGTATCACGATTGATGAAGTCTTGCTCAAAAAAGCCAATATCTGGCCTGGTGAAAAAGTGCTGGTAACGAGCAACACCACTGGTGCTCGACTCGAGACATATACCATTGCTGGTCCGAAAAACTCAGGTGTTATTTGCATGAATGGCGCGTGCTCTCATTTGATTAAGAAAGGACATGAAATAATTATAATGGCGTTTGAGATTACCAACAAACCTATTAAACCAAAGTGTATTCTTGTTGACAAGAAAAATAAATTTGAACGGTACTTATAATGGGACGTATTAAGCATGCACTAATAAGAAATTTACCTTTTTCTATGGTGCATAAACAGTTGCAAAAGCAAGGCAAAGATTACGAAGCATTCAAAGCACAATTTCTTGATCTTGAACCGGAGTTTGTTGAAACATTACAAGAACGCTATCTTATCCACTCGTTTCAACTTAACGCGCAACGTATTCCTCACTACAAACATTTTCTAGAAAAACATAATTTTGATCCACGCAGTGTTAAAACAAAACAGGATTTCTTAACAAAAGTTCCCGAAACGAATAAGCATGGCTACGTATATAGCGCAAAAGAACTCTCGACAATGTGTATTGATGGAGATTATCATAATATTAGTATGATTGTAAAAAGTTCAGGTCATTCAGGGAGACAATGTTATTGGGCAAAATCACATGCAGAAGACGACTTTGGAAAGAATGCAATTAGTGTAGGGTTAGATCTTAATTTTAATGTAAATACCAAAAAAACATTAATTATTAATGGATTTATTCTAGGAAGTTGGGTTACGGGATTAAATTTTAACGAGTTTGCGTCTCGACATAACCCAGTGATTAATATTGGTCCTGATAAAGATGAAATTTTACAAACAATTAATGATATTGGAAGTAAGTTTGAGCAAATCTTGATTACGGGTTATCCCCCATTCATCAAAGATTTTGTGGATTATGCAAATTCTCTTAAATTCAATTGGAAAAAGTACAAGGTTCATTTTATTGGAGGAGGAGAAGATTTTCCTGAAAGTTGGCGAGCATATATTCATAAAAATGCAGGAGGAGCAAAAGTGCGATCTGGTTTTGGTGCATCAGACATTGGCATTCTTGGTGGAACTGAAAATGACGATACTGTTTTTATTCGTCAATTAGCTGATGCGAATCATGAGTTTCGACGGGCAATATTTGGTGATGTGGATGAAACACCTATGCTCTTTCAATATCCACTAAATTTGTTTGTCTTTGCAAATAAAGATCGAGAGTTAGTGTTTACAACAATTCTACCTGAAGCTGCTCAACCCGTCATAAAATATAATTTAGAAGATATTGGTGGGACTTATTCTTATCGGCAAATGGAAAAGTTGTTGAAACAGTTTAATATTAATCATACAATTACGCTTCCTCTTCCATTCTTTTTTATTGAAGGACGAAAAGATGGCCCTCTCAAATTTAATGCTTTTATGATTTACCCAGAGAATATTGAAGAGTGTATTTATCGCAACAAACAAATTGCGCAAACTACATCAGGAGCATTTGTGTTTACAACTAAATTTGATGCTAAACATAATAGGCAATTACATATTGAATTTCAACTTAAGAAGGGAGTTAATGTTTCAACTGCTCTCACAAAAACATACGAAACACTTGTCATGAAAACACTTCAAGAGGTGAATGAAGGATATAAAGCAACATGCCATAAGATGGCACATTTAGCAACACCAGTTATCACATTATATCGATTTGATGATTATCCCCATCAATCAAAAATTAAGAATAGATATCATGGATAGATTAATTTTTGAGGATTACTTTTTTTGATTTAGCCAGTTTACAAACGTAAGAAGATTTGCAGTGTACGCTTCACGGGTTTGCGGCCTGGTAAAATCATGATCTGGTTGGCCTGTAAGAGGGAGGGGGATTGTAACTGTAGCATGATTTACTCTTGATTCTGCAATCAGAATAGAATTATTTTCAGGTGGAACAAGGGTATCATGTGCCCCATACAAAAGCATTATAGGACCAGAATATGACGCGGCGTATTGGGTTAATTCTTCTACATCCGGCATACCACTAAATCCAGGAAGAACGTGATGACGAACACTTTTGCTGATGAATGGATTACTTAAAAATAATCCGGCGATAGGTGACTCATCTGCATCAAACGCACTGGAAACGGCTAATGCCACGGCTGCACCATAAGAATGTGCCGCAATAATTATTTTTTGAGAAGTGAAAGAAGAGGAGGAACCCTGATGAGAAGTAGTGAGATTTTCGATAATATCTCCTAAGTCAGATACATGATCTTCAAAGTTGACGTGACGAAAAGCCCCTAATTGTCTTACTGAAGCCAGAAGAGGCGAGCCAAGTACCTTGCGTACATCTTTAACATGTTCCCACACAGAATTGTCGCGTCGAAGGGAGTAACGGCAAGTTGCATATCCCTCTTGTACTAATTTTTCCGAAGCATTGCGCATAAATCCCCCATTCCCATGACCTGGAAGCCCATGAACGAAGAGAACCATATACCCATTTGAGCTAGATTCTGGAGGAGTGATTATTGGAACAGGAGTATAGGCTGCAACTAATGGATGTAGCAGATGAGAAGGATCTGAGGGCATATATTTTAGGAAAAAAGCTTATTTTTAAAGCTTTGTAGCTTGAATAAGCTGTTTTTCTATGAGAAACCGTTCAATTTCATGACTGACCATACGAGGATGATCTATGATTACATGATGTTGAGCATTATGTAAAATTTTGATTTCTGCATCTTTTTTAAGGTCTTTAATAATGTAGGAATATTTAGGAGGAATGACTTTATCATGATCCCCAGCGAGTAATAGAGTGGGTATAGTGAGATGACGCAAAGAGGTGAATATTTTGCTCTTATTGCTAAAAGCAAACTCTTCAACATTTTCAATTGTTTTTACTAAACTTTTGATGGGAGTTAGATGAAGCAGATGAAAGAGTAAACGTAAATTGGAAAGACCGCCTTTGTCAGAGAGTTCAATATCAGGAAGATGAGAAAAGTGTTTTTGACGAGTTGGTTTGTGATTAGCAATAAAATGTAAAAGATGTGTGGCATATGGTCCTAAATCAAAAAGTTGATGACGCTGAAAGGGATATACGCATGTACCTTCGACAAGAATAAGAGAACAAGGCGCAGTTTTATGATAATGCATACAATAATGAATGGAAAGAGCCCCGCCAATACTATGACCGATAAGAACAAAATTTTTTATTTTTTCCGTTTGAATTACTTTGTGTAAGTCGCGAGTAAAGCACATTACTTTATATTTTGAGAATGCGTCAGGCATATCTGAACTGCCGTGACCACGCATATCAATGGCAAGAGTTGAATATCCACGACGTTGGAAATGTTCCATTTCCTTACGCCATACGGTCCAATTACCACCAATACCATGGACGAAAACGAGTGAGAGGGGTTTTGAACCTTGAGAATAAACGTAATGGATTTTTGTCCCATCAAATGAACGTAATTCTCTCTCTATCACCATTTTAAGATTGATGTGAGTTAGGTATATAAAACTTTCAGAAAGAGGTGAAGAAGGGAAAATGAGGGAAAATTAAGAAAAAACAATCTTATTTTGATTAATACAATCCTTTTTGAGCTAATTCTTTTTTCTTTTCTTCTCGACGGTAGGCAGCATACTTATCTTGCGCAGAGTATTTAGGGGGTCGAGGTAAAATTGTGACAAGAGAACAAGAAGGACATTTTTCTTCTAGGGTATACTTTTTACAATGCGGACAAAAGAGAATATTTGCGGACATGGCAGGAGATAGTGTTTAGCAGAGGGATAGTAAGAGTAAGTTATAGTTATGATTATACTTAGGATTAGGTTTGTTCCGCTTTCTCGCGTTCAACACTTCCGGTTGAGACTTTATCAATGAATTTTTCTACAAGATCTTGAATTTTTTTGAGTGTTTGCTCTGCGGGTTTGTAATCAAAATCTTCAATAGTGAGTTTATAACGTCCAGCACCAAGATAAGATAAACTGATCGTATCAGAGATTTTCTCAATGGAGTGAAGGGTCTGTTTGATTTTTTCAACACCAGCAGTAGCAAAAGTAGAAAGACGAATTTCTCCAGTAAGAATAATTGTTTTCGGCTTGAATTTATCGATTACGGCTTCAGTAATTTCATCGGCAAGTTGTTTTTTTATGCCAAGGGATTCTAGAGTTACTTCGCCAGAGACGATATCACGAAAACAAAGATGAATATAAGCATAATCTTTCAAAATTTTAGGGGAGATTTCTTTGTAGATTTCTTCAGCAGATCGTTTTAGCTTCTTAGCAATATTTACAAGAAGCTGCTCTGCTTTAAGTTCCTGTTTAATTTCATCTAATTTTTGACGTCGTTCAGTAGAGTTAACACGACGAAGTGAAAGATCAATATGGCCTCGATCTTTGTATACTTTGAGAACTTTACATACAATTTGACGGTCTTGACTTACATAGTCTCGCAGGTTGCGAATACGACCTGGCGCTACTTCAGAAATATGAACTAAACCAGAACGCTGTTCATATTCTAACAAATCTACAAAAACAGAGTTAGGAAGTAATTTTGTGACTTTACAAAGCACTATCTCTTCTTCAGGAGGATATCCAATTTTCTTGTAAAGCATAGTATTGGTCTGACAGTTCGTTCTTTATAAATGTTATGAGAATTCTAATTATATCAAGAGAAGAAAGATAGCTTAGAAAATAGTCTGAAAAAAATATAAATTTATTCTAAAAGTTCGAGCACGCGACCAGATACTTTTGATTTCCCGCCAGTAGGATATGCTAGTTCTTTGTTGCAAACAAGGCACATAACAACAGTACTGGTATTGCCAAAAATAATTTGTTCATTTTTACACTTAGAGCAACGAACTTTGATAAATTTACTTTTTAATTGAGCAACCATAGTAACACCTAGATTAATTCTACCCGTTTGGAACGAATTCCAGAAGGTTGACAGGAAGATTTTTTACATTCATTGCAAGTGTAGCGAATATCAGTTTTTTTGGTATTCTTTGCACCAGCACGTTTGAATTTAGTAACGGCAGGTTTGGAATAACGTCCATGGCTTCCTACTCCACGTGCAAGACCACGTAAACGAGATCGAACTTTTGAGCCACGACTTAATGAGCTCGCAGCTTTACGTTTGTTGAGAGCAACTTTTTGTTGAGTATGCTTCTTACAGTGCTTACAAAGACGAGTAATTGTTTTTGGGATCTTCATGGTAATATCAAGCTAAGATAATGGGTTATTTAAAAAGGTTTCTACAAACGAGGAGTTGTTCAGAAATAATACCCCGTTTTAAACTGTTTCACGCCATTAAGAACAGACAAGATTAAACGTGCGTAAAATGGTTCGTTTAATGGGGGCTAAATCTTCCCCGCGTGCATCTTGTTGAGCAAGACGAGATGCAAGTTGCATGAGTTGAGGATATGTCAAACAAACATCTAGATTGATTTGCTGATTTTCTTGGAGAGAATCTTGTTGAACAAGAGTTATTTTATCTATGATATTGTTATTGTTTTGAGTTAGAACACCATTAACATTATCCACTTCAACTATAGCAGTCAAGATAGGTTCGGGAATTTGACGTAAAAGAGAGATAATGGTTGTGCGTAACTGGTCAAAATCGTCCCCCGACATAATTCGCCAGGAGTTTAGATGGCGAAATGGATCTAACGCAGTATTGAGTTCTGCACGAAGTTGAGATGCGAGACGAGGGTCTTGTTGTTCTAAGCTAGTTAACGCATTGTCGAGTGTTGTTAAATATTTGAGATCATCAATTCCCTCGCGTACAGCCTCCCATTCTAATGTGGGGATTGGCCCTTGCGCTGAAGGATAGACTGCCATTTGAGAAGCCACATACCCGTCTCCTTTTTCAGTTAGTTCATCGTACATATACGCACTATCAAATGTGTCATAGGGAGAACCATATCCAAAACCGGGACTGCCTTGATGGGAATACGCATATGGCTTAAAACCATAGATATAATTTCGTAAGAAATATGCCAGAACTCCCGTATTATACCTTGCGTAAAATGGTTTATGCATCCCTATTTGCCAATAATACATTTCTTTTGCATTTATTCTTGGTGCGTCTCGTCCATTGATGATATCTAAATACCGCTCAAAGCCGCGACCTTCATGCGCTTCATTTGGAAGAGCAATAACTGCATAATCAGGCCCAGTGGTTACAACTTCAGGTCGTACGTTTCGTAAAGGGGCATTTTGATATTCTAGATCATACATTACACTTTGAGGATTTTCATATTCTACTGCAGTCTGCCAAATTAAAGAACTCATAACTTTTGCGCCCGCTTGATGATAATCATACAGTTTAACAAGAATGTTGGCGAAGGTGTTTTGAGCATATTCATTTTTTTCATCAAACGCATAAAGAATTTTCTCAAAACCTGCCTGTTGTGTGAGTTCGAGTTGTCTTTCAATACTCATGCCTCGACCGCCTTTGGCAACAGTTTGATCAACTATTCTAAAACCAACATTACGGGCTAATTCAAGCGAACGACGTAACCCTTCTTCACTCATTGGCTGCGAATTTAACTGAACTGCGTTAAAACCATGTGCCCGTATATCGGATAATTCAGCACGATATCGTTCTTCACTAATTTTTTCAAATACGGGAGCGCCCACAGAAGGAAGAGCCCCTAGACCAAGATAATTGCGGTAATAAATAGAGCGAACTTGATTTGGTTCAACAAGAGTGAATGGAAGAACTTCTATAGAGAGAGGGATTGTTAATGGAGTTGCAAGAGATGGGCTTTGGAGTGCGATAACTCCTTGATAATGACCAGCAGGAGTATCTTGAGGAACATGAATTGTGAGCCAAAATTGTTTGGATTCTCCAACGGAAATAGTAGTTCGAAGTTGAGTGGCTATGCGAGGAGCAGTATAGGTTCCATCGGGATTATATCTTTCTAATGCTTTTAGATCCTGACCATCATCATACACCAACATATCTGCGACAAGAATGCCTTTTTCATTAATACCAAATTCGTCCCATTGAAGTTTGGATTGTCCTAATGTAAAACCTGCGGCAGAATTAGCTCCAAATCCAGCACGAGTCCACACTTTTACAACTCGTAAATCGATATTCTCAATAGGAATAGAATTCCCTGCTGCAGATCTCAAAGAGGATATTTGGGCAGTCACATCTCTAAGAGGTTCATTTTGTGTAAAAATAGCAAAACTAGTAGGTTCATATTCTCCAGGGGTTGCAGTGAGAGAGAGGCTTTCGATGATCTCAGAGGGTTGTGGCTTAGTGGAAGGAAGGAGTGTTGAATAAGTCCCTTTATCTGTAAAGAGAGGTTTTTGATAGAGAACAACATCATCAAGTACTTCGCAATAAGGGCAAACAGCAGTAACATATTCTGGTGAAAAACTAAGTTGATCTATGAGCGTATTTCCTGAAGATGCAGAGCCTTTAGCAATAATAACTCGCGTATTGGGAAATAAAGAGGGCAATTTAGCAATATGTCCTCGCTGCCAGGTTGCTCTCAAACCAGAACTGTCTTCAAAAACAAAGTTACTCTTTCGCAGTTCTTCACCATCAATGAATACTTTTACATCATCAGGAATACCTGCTTGGTTGCGCTGCCAACTAAAAGTAAAGTGATGCCATTCGTCAACAGTAAGAGGTTTGTGGACAATGTATTTCCATTGTAGTTTATTTGCTGGAACATTGAGGTTATCGTTGCGAGTTGATTGCACAACCATCTCCCCATTTGATTTATAGAGAACAGCAAGATAATTTTGATTGTTTCCCGTTTCAAAAATCTTTAACAGTTTTACAGGAGCAGTGATACTTGGTTCCATGATTGGATCTAACTTAAACCATAATGCAAGATTTCCCGTTTGACTTTCAAAAGGATGGTTCTCAAATGTGAGGTATGCTGCATTGGTAATACTAACAGCTTGATTATTATATCCTAGCACAAACGGAGGAGGCTGATTTGCTCCAGCTGAGCCAACAAGGACACTATTAGGAGCAGAACAACGCAATGAACCATCTAATTCACAAACTGTATCCCTTATGGGTACAGCAAGACCCGAAATAGAAAGGAGAGTTAAGAGTAATAAACAGAGAAAGAGAACTCTGTCTAGTTTTGTTACAGCATAAACCTCTTTTCTTTTCATCTATCTCTCGAAATAGGTATCTTTTTGAGGTATATAAGTGTTTCTTGACTGATACTGAGATAGAATTTGAGGAGGGAAGTGTTAGGGAAGAAGAAGTTTTTTTAGAAGAGGAGTTCTTTTAGAGAAGAGGCAGTTCTTTCGTAATCAAATCAATTTTTTCTTCTTCATCAGGACCAATTGCCGCGCACGTCTTTGTACCTGGAGCAACTACGGTTCTTCCCGCATCCGTAATTAAAGACGCAACGAGACGTTTATCTTTCGCTGCTTGAAAGAGTTTTACAAGTTGAGCCTCATCTTTGACTTTAAGAGCGATTTTCGCCATACCTTGCTCTCGCCATGCCTTAACCATCTCAGGATCGCTTTTAAGAACAGCTTCAACGGCAGCGTGAGCAGCTTGGGCACAGGCTTTGCCTTTTGGTAAAGCGAGATCTTGACGCACGAGAATAACTTGTTTGTAGACAGGCATTTTGGAGTAAGAGAGCTTGAGATATAAAAAGGTGTGGGAATTAGGAGTGAGAATAGTTCTGGGAAATAATTTTTCTTAGTAATCTTACCCACTTAAATTTTACAGGGAAAATAACATTTTGCTAGACTATTATAAACATAGAGTGAAGGTTCAAGGTGAGAATTTTTTTCTTTAAATAAATTCATTAAATGGAAAAGCAAATGGGCGGGAATAGGAGTATAGGGCTTTTTTGATTGAGCAGAACAGGACTCATCAGTAAAAGAGTAACCACCATTTAGAACTGCATATTTTGTAGTTCTAGCAAAGATAGGTGTTTGAGTAAATGCATCTGCAAGCAAGGGAAGTATTTCATCTAGATTTTGAGCAAAATCGGTTATAGTTCCAACAAATTCGCGCATAGACCCGTTGCCATAAGGAGGATAAACCATTTCAAAAAGAGTAGTATAGGTATTGTAATCTCGACCATTTTCAATTTGAATACCAACTAAAATTCGCGGAATATGTCTCATGATTACCAAAACTAGAAAGTAAGAATAATACAAAAAATTATTGTTTAAAATTGCCTTTCCATTCTTTGTCAAAGAGCCCTTCGAAATAATTGACAAATTGTGGTGCTTCAATCCAAACTGCTGAATCATAACTGCGGTGCACTTTAGCGTCATCAGTAAGATAAAAGAAGATTTCTTTTCCATCAACACTGCAAAAACGAGCAGGAGTATCTTTATGTTGATGTTGAGCTACTTTCGCAACTTTAGCGTAATTTGCAATAACTTCTTTGTCAGTTCCAGCAGGAACACTAACGCGAACGTCAACACCGGCTTTCACAGCTCGTTTGAGATGATTAACTAAAAGATCGTATTTTCGTACTGCACCATCTTTAGAAGTCATGATATTAATGCTTTTTTTCGCATTTTTTACCATTGATACTAAATGTTCATGAGCTTTATCACGACCGCGAAATGCGCCGGATTTATCAGTGGGATCAACAAGTTTAACACCTTCTGAATGGAGAGTATTAAGTTGTTCTAGAACGTCGCCTTCTTTGAGTTGGGAAAGAGTTTGACTTTTTTCTTCTGCTTCTTCAACAACACGTTTTTTTACCCGTTCAACAACTTCGGCAGGGGGAACTGCGAGATATTTGATGGGCTTTCCTACTTTTACGACAATAAAACCTTTCTTTTCAAGAGATTCTAGAACATCATAAGCGCGAGAACGAGGAACATTAGAAATATCGGATAGTTCTCCTGCGGTGGAAACTCCACGAGAGAGAAGAGCAATCCAGAGTTTGGATTCATATGAGTTGAGACCGAAGTCCTTGAGTTTGTTTAAAAAATCTTTTTGAACGAGCATTATAATTCCCCCTTCATCTTTCACCTTGAGGATAGTGACTTCTTGTCAATAGTAACAGAAAAAATTTATTCCTTTATAAATCTTTCGCGTAGTTAGTACTCACAAGTAGTTATAATGTATATGCCCCAACGTGGAAGGGATTAGAATCATTAATTATCATCGACGGTAAACAAACGAGAATCTTTGACTTGGAACAAGCCAATCCTCGCACCTGCATCCAACCAACCATGCGCATAATTTAATGCAGCAAAGGCAAGCACAGCATCTTGTTTTTTTTCGTGAAAAAATTTTGCATCGTCATAATAGCGTTGTGCCATATCGAAGAAATCAGCGGCTTGCACCATTCGTGCTGGATCAAATGCCACTTTGGCTTTGTCAAGAGCTTCTTTGGTAATGGAAAAGTATTGTGCAAGTTTTTCTGAAGTGATGGTAGAGTTCATGTGCATAACCTTTCTATTCCCCCAATTACACCTGCCAAACGAGGATGCTGAAGTAAAAAAGAAGCATAAGTATTGCCCAAAGTGGAGAATGAAGGAATAAATCGCGGAACCTGCTGACAATATTCTCTATACGCATCTCCAAAACGAGCTTCAAGACGTTTCTCTTCTGCGTACACAGTTTCACCTAATGCTAAAGCAGCTACCCCTGCTGCCCCCATAACAATATAAGAAGGAGAAAGAGCAATACTACCAATATCGGCAACGAGAAATCCAGTATAAATGGGATTACGAACAATTGAATAAAGTTCATTATCTTTAATACCAGCAATTGCGAAATCACCTTTTACATTTTTAGCATGCGAACGTAATTGTTTTTGTGCAGTTCTAATCAGTCTTTCACCAACATAAATGACACCTAAACCTGCCAGAGTGCAGAGAGGACGTTCAAGTGAACCATCAGAAATATCATAAACAGTCTCCCCCATTCCAATAATGAGAGCAGCCGTAGAACTCCAAACATATATTTGACGACTGGCCCCTTCATTTTGAATAAGTTGAGAATCTTCTTTTACAGAATTAGCTGTAATTTCTCTAGTTGCTCTACGTTGTGCTGCTCGGACCATAGAAAGAAAAAAGAAAACTTAAACAACAGCTGCTGCGCCAGGACGACGTACAGTAATGGGCAACACGCCTTCTTTGAATTCAGCAAGCGCAATTTCAATAGGGTCGTAACGCAATGCGCGCAATTCGTCGTCAGATAATTTAACGAAAAATGGCGCACCCATAGAGAGTTGCAATGCACGAGATCCAATCATACGAGCTTTTTCGTATTTTGTAAAATCATGGACTTCATGTGATTCTTCGTCGTGGTGTTTTGGTGCCATAGTATTATTCTCCTAATTAATGTGTTTAATTTGTTCGCGTAAGAAACGCGCTTTTTCAACAGCAATGTCAACCATTTGTGAGATCTCGCCTAGTGTAAGTGGAGTGTTGCCACCTTTTTGCATTGCAGAGATAGTACCATCCATGTCAGATGCAACGGTGAGACGAGCATCGTAGGCTTTTTCTTCTTCACGGGTAAGATCAACCATTAATTTCCCATTGACTTTATAGACAGTAACGGGTAATGGTTCTTTCACCAATGGTAATTCTTTAGTCGTATGTTCTTTGTAGTTGATTGCGCCAGTTGCAGCGTCTACTACAGGGAAGCGAGCATGTTTTAATGCAGCAAGAACAGCAAGACCAGCAGCATCAAAAAGGTTACCTGCATCATTAAGAGTAATAACATCAACACTAACAAACCATGCTTTCTCACCAGGAGTAATGCAAAGTTTCTTCATGTCAATTGCTTTTGCTTCACGAATACCACGATCAGTAACACGAGCAAGTTCAACTGCTTTAATAGTTGGTGGACCCGATTCATACTCTGGACTTGAAAGAGGAACGAGTTCTGCATTAACCATAATTCCCCCTTCATCTGGGGTGTCGTTGTAGGGTTTTTCAATGGAGAGTTTGACTCCGGCAAGAACTACCGTATCGCCGATTTGAACTTTAGCTGATCCTTCTGCGGTTTTTGAAATTGTTGTCTCTACTTTGATCGGACTTCGGTATTGAGCAAGATCACGACCATCAAGGCGTTTACCTTGCGCAGCGAGATTTGCAATCGTTTGTTTATTCATAATAAATGCCATGGTTTACTCCTTCGCAAAGCGTTCAAGTAACGCTTTACGTTGTACTTGGTAAATTTTTTCAGCAGCAATTTTTCCCATTTCTAATGCTTTAATAAGATGATCTTTACTAATTTCACCATCCATTTGGAGTAAGGTAAACTCGCCTGTGTTGTGGATAACTGCAATAGGAATATCAGATACTGATCCTTCGTATGCTTCTTCGCCGTAATTTAAATCGGCAAGAACAGTCCCATTCACTTGACCAACAGCGACGGAGCTCACCATATCGCTCATAGGAATTCCTGCGTCAGCAAGGGCGATGGATGCTGCTGAAATTGCAGCACAACGAGTTCCTGCGTCAGTTTGAGGAAGTTCTACATAGATGTCAACAACTGCATTAGGAAATGCGCTTAGATCAACTACTTGTTGGAGAGCAGCAGTCATAACCATAGAGATTTCTTGCGCACGACGATTGGCACCAGGCCGAATACGTTCTCCTGAACCAGAAAAAGGCATCATACTGTAATGACAGCGAATAATTCCTTTTTTAGGATCTTGAAGATGTTTTGGAAAGAGTTCACGAGGACCATAGACTGCGCAATAGGCAACAGTATTTCCAATTTTAAGATACGCAGAACCATCAGCATTAGGAATAACTCCTGCTTTTGCTTCGATGGGACGTAATTCATCAAACTTACGACCGTCAATACGAGCAGTGTAAGGTTGGGGATTTGAAGTTGAACGTGCTGACATTTTTATTCCTCTTGAAAAGATCGGCTGGATTGATATACAGGCAGACCTAGTTCTTTGACTTTAGCATCCAAGAATTTCTCAACACGGTCAGTTAGACCTTCAAGATGAGATTTTGCTTGAATAAGATTCACTGCTTGTTGGGCAAGAGATTCTCCTTCGGGAGTTTTACCTTTAACCCAAAGTACACCATTTTGACCTACAGTAATATCACAGCCAGTTTTGTCTTTGATCAATGAGATCATACTTGCTTTTTTACCAATAATACGAGGCACTTTATTGGCATTAACTCGCATAACTCGACCACCTTCAATTTTGAATAACCCCTGCTCTTTCATGGAAAGATCAATCAAATTTTGAGAGGTTACATTAGTGATTACAACAACAACAAAATCGCCAATGGCAAAGATTTGACTCAAATCTTCTTCTTTTTTGACGAAGCGAGTTGTGGCATCACGAACATTTAACATAGCAGAATACGCAGTGGCAGTATCAACACGCCAACCACTCATGGTGATATCGGTAACTTGACCAATTATTTTGTCCCCTATTTTAGGAACATATGGTCCTGCTAAAGGAGTAACTTTCGCTACTCGCGCTGAAAGTGAGAATAATCCTAACACTTTGGCGTAGATTTTATCTTCTCTACGGTAGGTATTTTCGCCGGGCAGGTAATCGAGCCCTTCCGCCAGAACTTGTCCGGGAATAACGATATCCCGTTCTTGAACAGTAACTTGACTCACGGTAATAATCTTCCGTTCTCTTGATGGGTCCTTATGATAAGAAACCCAGAACGGAGCCTCCAATTCTTTTCATTCTTATAAGTAGGGAATAATTTTGGTTTTTCTTTAAAAGCTTTGCGGATTGGTTTGAGAAAATAGGATTCAAAGATAAGGTTAGTAAGTGCAAACAAGGGAGAGAATTAACAAAATTGAAGTCAACCCAGAATATGCCAAATAGGGAAAAAAGGAAAAAGATAAACGGGATGAAAAAAAGAAATAAATGAAAGAAAAGGGTAAACGGTTTGAGTTTACTGCTTATACCTCTACTTTCACTCTAGACTTTAAACACTTTCTTTAATTCATCATTTGAGAGTTGGGTAAAACGTCGATCTTCCTGACGAATCACAGCGACATCAACACGTTCGAAATTAAATTCAGTTTTAAGAAACTCTTTCATTGCATCAAGACCTAAACGAATTCCTTCTTCTACACTTAATGTTGGACGATAACGCTTCTGCAAGATTGGTTCTATTTCTTCTTCACCCTCACCAATGACGGCAGCCCGATATTGGAAATACAACCCATAGGGTTCAGTTAAGAATAGTTTGACTGTTCCATCTTCCTCAACGCCGCCAACGAGCATAGAAACACCAAAAGGACGCAATCCCGCGCTTTGTGTACAGATTTGTTTTAAATCGCAAATTTCTTTGACGATGGAGAGAATATCAATCTTAGAATCATAGGTGACAAAATGTTGTTGTGCTTTGAGTTGTACACGATCAACAAGCACGCGAGCATCAGAGATGATTCCAGCAGCAGTTGCGCCGATATGATCATCGATGCGAAATAATTTTTCAAGAGCCTCAGGAACTAAGAGTTTTGAAGTGATGCGTTTGTCTGTAACCCACACAACCCCATCTTTACAGGCAATAGCAATAGCAGTTGAGCCTTGTTTGACAGTTTTCTTTGCGTATTCTACTTGAAGAAGACGTCCATCCGGAGAAAACATAGTAATGGAACGATCGTAGCCCATCTTATCGATCATTTGTTGTTGTTTATTATTAGTACTAGGATTCATTATGCCACCTCAATTATATGCTGCGTTCTACCGCTTTTTTTAATGTCCCTGACGTTGTTAGAGTATGAATAATCACAGAGGTGTTTTTAATCTTTTTGATTAAAATTAGCGCAGCTCGAACCGCTTCGACACTATGATGATTTATTTTGAGTACGCAAAGATTATTTTTACATCGTTCTTTAAGAAAGATGGGGCCCGCTTTGGCGACACCAAATTCGCCCAAAAACTGAAGAAGAGCTTGCTGCACTGTTGTTTCTAACTCTTGTGGTGAAAAATGGACAACGGGAGTAGATTCTATTTTGAATGTAAGGTAGCGTTTCTTAAGACGAAGTGTTGGCTGCATTGGCATGATGAAGAAGAAACCAAAGAAGTATTTAAAGATTGGTGAGCAAGAGATTATTGGGATAAAGTCAAAAAATAATAAAATAAGGAACAAAATAAAGAAGAGATCATGAATTGAGTTTAGGAATTTACTCTACGAATTCTTCTTCTTCAATTACTTCTGGTTCATCATCGTCGGAACCTTCTTCGTCGTCATCGTCATTTTGCGCTTGACGCTGTCGCTGAATCATAGTAGGATCGTTACTCATGACTTGAGATGCAGCAGAACCGACTACCACGAGTTTGCCGAATTTTCCTGCAGAAAGTTGTTTTTCTCCTTTATATTCAGCACACCAGCCATTTTGAAGTTGAACTTTATCACCAATTTTGACTGAATCTACTTCATCATTCCATAATGTAAATTTGACATCACCACTATTATCACGAAGTTTAATGTTACAAACACGACCTGCCTTTCCAAATTTCTCAAATGAACGAGGTTGATCTTTGGCAACAACATCAGCAACAATATCGATTTTACCTTGATTGGGTTTAATATCTTTAATTTCCATGAGAAGAGGAGAGGTTGAGGGTTTTATATAGATTTCTGTGGTGGGAAATTCCCGATACGAACAAAATCTATTGGAAAAGATAATTAGTTAATCCTTTAAAATTAATTTTATTCATTTTTAACAGGTACACTTTCACGCAAATGCATCACGCTTGCAGTATATTTCTCTTTCTCCTTTTCAGATAGTTTGCGATAATTGTTCTCAATCTCATCGAGCAATTCTTTTTTGGAGGGCTGATCTATGGAATCGATTTGTGTTACAAGCACTTCAAGCCGTTTTTGCGCTTTAAGTTGGTCTTCAAGAATAGTACGTATCGCAATGACTTGGGCGTAAAAGTTAGGTTTATGTTTTTCTGGAAGTTTAAGATACAGCCCATACATTTCAAGATATTCTTCTTTAAGTAATGAAGACGGGTCAAGAGAGGTGGATAATTGAACTTTTTGGAGTAAGCGTTGAAGACGTTTTGGTGTTGAACGATGATGAATAAGGAGTATTCCTCCAATGAAAATTAACCCTCCTAATCCAATACCTAATACTAATAGGGTATCCACATCGACCACCTACTTTTTAAGCAACTTGTCAACTTGTTGCGCATCCCACCCTTCTCCGATGACCCGAGAACGAATTTGAGAATCCGAATAGCCTTGTAGACGCGAATCAGTAATGTACTCTTTGAGTGGAGCAAATTTCTTTTGATTCACATAGAATGCAAAAAATGCACCCATTCCCCCTAATAATACTATGATACCAACTAAGGGCAGAAGCCAACTGTTTGAACTTGAAGCATCTGGTGAAGGTTCTAGAGTTTTTGGCAATGTTTCTTCTTCACAGCTCAGAGTAACTGCATCACAAGATGTAAAACAGGTTTCAATAGTATCCCACCTATTTCCATCCGAACTACAGCGTTGAAGATCATCGCCAAAGCAGCGTTTTTTGTAAGGAGTGCACACTTGGCTTTGTGCATCTTCACGTACAGGAGGAGTTACTGCAGATTGGCAGGCTTGCTGTTCTTGTGGTTTGGGGGTAGTGATAACTTGTGCGCCTGCTCGCTGCCGCACGTCACAATCATCTATGCGGCGACAAGTTTGGTATCGTACACCGTTTAGACAGGCGCCAAAGCCGCCGGCACAATCCCAACTATAAGTACAGGTTGTTGCAGAAGGAGGAGTTACAGGAGGTGTGGGTGTAAGAACACGTCTTTGTTCTTCTTTTATACCAAGTAATTCTTTAATCTGCTTTTCAAGATCAGTTACATCATCTTTGAGATTATCTACATCATCTTCGATATCACTATCGTTGGCTTCATCTGCCTCATCTTTAAGATCATTTATTTTTTCGAGTAGATCATCTATATCTTTATCTAGAATGTCTTTGATTTTTTCACCGGTTCTTACGATATCACGAGTTTGATTGCGATCTTTGGCTTTGAGGTAATCGTCTTTGAGATCATCGTATTCGTCTTCAATTGCTTCGAAATCAATAGTAAGGTTGGCATATTTTTGTTGAAGGCTAAGATTAGTAGCTGGTTCTACTGGATCTTCATCAGGAGGGTTGATATCCTGATCTTGCACAACTTCATCTTCAACTTGACCTTCTCCCCCATCTTCAGGAGGAGGTGTAACTACTGCTATGTCTTCTCCAGAAGAATAGTTGAAGTTACGTCGAAAGACACTCCCCGCAGCATATGCGAGAGTTCCTGCTGATCGTCGAGTGCCCAGTGAATTTTCAATGAAAAATGAAATTGTACCCTCTGAACTAAACACTTTGAATGTAGGTGAGATACCATATTTATTATTACTAATTGGAGTTTCGAATTCTTGGTTTCCAATTTGTGCAATCATGGTAAATGGCCCATTTTCCGGAAGCTCTACAACGTCTCCATATAATTGCATGAAATTACCTAGTGAAGGTGGCACCGCGGTGACAAGAATAAGAGTAGATAAAAACACTAGTCCAAATATTATGAGTTGTTTTGTGAGTTTCATTGTGGTTCAAGTGGTTCTAATCTGTATCTGAAAGTTTGTGTTTCTTCTACATATACCCAATAGGTTCGACCAGGAAGTAATGGTGTCTCAACATTTTGTTGAGTACATTGTTCATTTACTGAACAATCAAATAGACTAAATTCTCCGCGATCAAGGAAATGAGTTAGTGGTTTAGGAACTAAACCAGGAAGGGAAATAAGATTCCATCCTGCGTGTAGAGTAAAAAGACGAGCATCATCATTGGGACGAGCAGGACTTGATACTGGTTCAACCGATTCTAACGTACAGGAATAACTAATAGTGGTATTAGTTGCTGTAGCTTGAAGTAATTTAATGAAATACCCTTTAAATGGTTCGGCAACACGTAGATCATCAGGAGTTGTTCCTCGATTCCAGAGTTCAAGTTCTTGAGTTTGAGCATTAAAGCCCAATGCACGAACAATATTATTAACGCCAGTGCTTCGACTATGATCTCTGTTTTCTATCGAGAAGAGCTTTTCAAAAGAATGGTTTGTCTGTGGTAAACAAGGGGGACTAAATGGTTGAAGCTGAGTTGTGGAAATAAAAGTAACATTAACAACACCTAATATTTCAGGTTCACGAGTTATTAAAATGGAGGGTGTGTTTTCTCTATTTGTGGCATAAAAGACATCTCCTGCAGTAAACGTGTAATACGCATGAGTTTCTTGTCGACCAACAGTAGAATTAATATCGATTATAAATGCACCAGACGCGCGGGGCGGTGTAAATTCAAAAGTGGCAATTGCGGTTTGTTGAGCAGAGTCGTTTTGTGAACTACGTTGTACAAGAGAATTTTGCGGACCAGCCACACTCAACACTGGTACAGCAGAACTGCGTGATTCTACTTTAAATGTGATTGGACTTTGAATATTAATTACGGGAGGCAGGATTTGATCTTGGTCATCAAAGAGTTGAATTTGAGAGTTGTCAGGAGAAACATAGTGGGGACTGGTAAGAATAAATTGATCATTTTCAACATCAATGCGTAAATCAGGAAGAGGGTCTTGCTGGTTAACGTAAAAGAAAACATGCTCGTCAGGGATAGTAGTGAAGAAAGTATCACGTGCAATGACGATCCCCTGTGCTGTGTTTGTAAGAGTAAGGTTAAATGAGTCTGCATCTCGACGGGTAAAATTAAGAGTATAATTTTGAGGAGCAGGATCCTGCGCAGAGAGAGGAAGAGTGAGATTAACACTACGCTGATCTAGAATGGGAAGTGTTGCAAAATCTTGAGTTTCTAAGTTAATGTAAAGATTGGCAGGTCTCTCTCCAAGATGGATGCCTTGACCAATGCTAGAAAAAGAATTACGCAGCATAATTATACCTATAAGAATGACACACAGAGCAACGACTATGAAAATTGTTCGCTGTTGTGAGGTTGTTTTTTTCATGATTAGATTCTCCGTAAGGTAATGATAACTTCTTGGGTTGCAACTCGTCCAGGAATGAGTGTGATTTTTTGAATTTGCATTTCAACTTGTTGACCATCAAAGATGAAAATTCTGGTATCGCCTTCTGCAAAGAGACGATTGAATAAATTGTCTATACGCAGACTTACCAAATCTTCGAAGAGGACTGCATCTTTTTCAATGAGCAGAGGTGTTTGATGTATAGTGGTGGAGAATTTCATACTGATAGATTGAGTGCTGTTAAAAACAAGAGGATTGCCTGATTCCGGAAGATAGTATTGTGGTTTAACTTTGAGTCTTGCACTTAAAGGGATATCTTCATTATTGGTTTCTTGTTGTACAAAAGTGATAAGGGTGTTGTCGAGTACGAAGGTTCCGTTACCGGCAACTGGACTGGATAATTCTACCTCACGTAGCGTGATTGTTGGTCCATCCCCATAGGAAACAAGGCTAAAATCTTGAATAGCGTTGCTTTCGGCCTTTGGTAAATAGAATGTGCCACTAATGTTTAAGATCGGCGCGCCAACAGCGATTTGATTGACAAAGTCAATGTAGTCAGGGAGATTTAATTCTGTTTGTTGACGATTGAGAGTAATTATTTTACGTACTCGGATACGTTTGTTTTCACCAGTTTCTCCATTAGGTTCAAGAAGATAGGATTGCTTATCTCCAAATAAATTGAGAATTGGCATGTCTGCTTGATTCGCTTGAGCTTCTGCTGCTTCTCCTGGTCGTACTTGAGCATTAGGATCAATACGACGACCTGGATTGAGGTGAGCACCAGGATTTAGTGCTTGTCCTACAAGCGGTCCTCCTTGCATAGGTCGTGGTACATTTTCTTTAACCGTAATAATAGTAGGTTCATCAACGCTTACAGTTTCAACTTCGCCGTTATCATCGCAGATACGTACACCTGCAACGTGAGCATACAATTCTTTGAAGCATTGACGTAGTTTTGATGTGCCTAAGTCAACACTGTCTTGGGGACCAATTTCACCATAGAAGTCGCCCATTTGAGTGTCTTCCAGAACGCGACGCCCGGAAACACCACGAAAGTGAAGAAGATTGTTTTCATCATCAATTTCTACTTCGATGCGTTTTCCTGCAAATTCAAACCGAGCTACTTGGGTGTTAACTGTAGGTAATGTTTCTTCTCCATTATCTAAATTAGTAATGCGAAGATTGTTAAGATCGAAAAATGCTGCTTGATCTTGTTGGTTGATGTGTTTTAAGAGGTAGTAGTTATCATCTAATTTGAACGCAATGCGTTTACCTGTGGTAAATGTTTGAATAAATTCTTCGGTGAAAACGTGGTTATCTGCAGCTACATCAATTAAATCATAGAATAAATGAAATGTTGCAGTTTTAGTGGGTGTACCAGCTTCTACTTGTGCAGTATGATAATACGCAAGCATATTTTTATTTCCATCAGATAGAATCCGAGGGTCTTGGAATTCTAAATCGATACGATCCATCCCCCATTCGGGATCAAGTTTAAATAGATTAGAAGAACGAGGATTATCTGTTCCATCTCTTTGAATAGCACCAAAGTTAGGTATGTTAAAGCGTAATATGCTTGATGAAAAAAAGGGTATTTCTATATTTTGATCCATATCAATTGGCGCAAGTTCGTTTTGTGTTAATCCTTTAATTTCGAATGGAGGAACAGGATTACCATAATTACGTTTAAGGGAAATTTCCCCCCCTCTTGGTGAAGAAAATGTAATCAGGGGATCGGTTCCTGCGGATTGAAGCGGTTGTTGTTCAAGAGGATTAAATGGAGTTAACTTAATAGTAGATAGATCAAAAAATTCTCTACCGGGATGTGCGAGCAAGTACAAGTGGTCTTCATCATTTTCTTCAAATTCGATGGCAACTCGGCGACCATCCACCAATGCATTGATGAAATTATTGTAATCAAGACGTGAGACTGCGTTAGATGCTCTAACTAGTTGGAAGAGATAGACTTTTTTGCGAGATACGCCATCTTCCCCTTCTTCAAATTTGTAGAGAAACGCAACGCGAGTATTCCCTAATAAATGTGGCTTGAGAGCATCTTTTTGCAGGTTTAAGATTCGTTGATTATTAAGACAAATAATGGTATTTGCAGGATCACGAGGATTATCATTGTTACAAATAGTTAGAACTTTACCTGCAACGCCTTCATCTTGTAATATGATAGGGAAACGCTGGTTAAATGGTATTTCTAATTCTTGACTTAATGTATGCGGAAGAGGAAACGATGCAGGCATTTCCATCACATCAGAAACTTGAAATGCCACATTTCCCCCGTTTTGGAAAACAAAAAGATATTTTCCGTTTAAAATAGTAAAACGATAAGTATTATCACCCACATACGTTGGATTCGTGAATTCTTGTTGAGTTGGAAGGTGTTTTAGTTTTAGATGAGCTAGATCAAATAAGCCCTCGTTGTCTTGAGAAACAAGATAAGACTGGTTTTCGAATTTAATAGCAACACGACGACCATGAGCGATATTGCGTGAGAGAGAAATAAGAGAAAATTCTGTAAATAGATTGAGCTCATGTAAAACAATAAGACTCACTTTTTTGGGTTGCTCTTCTTGGTTTTCATAGATAGCGAGAACTTTGTAATTAGGGGGATTGTTTTCAAAGTTAAATATATGGGGAAAGTTATTGCCATTTGATAAACGATCTAAAGATTGTATTGCGAGAGGACCGGGATTCTCAGAAAAACGACCTAGACCACCATTAACTGGTTGACCTCCAGGCACCTGGATAACGCGCTCACGAACTTCTTCTTTAGTATAACAAATTTCAGCTTGATCTATCACGTTTCGAAGATTAGAATCGCATAAAGTTAAGTGGGAGAAACTATTTTGGTTATTAAAAGAGACATTGAGGGGATTGAGAATATCTTGTTTTGTAAGAACCACTTCACTTAGTCCCGTTGGTCCAAATTTAACCCTATCAGACCATTCGTTTTGAATGTTACAAACATATCGGTCAAGAGGTGAGGTCATGAAAAGATTTTCTAGATTGCATTGAACCCACGTTGATCCATCGCAGATCATATTATTTTCTGTTATGCGCCCCGGATTGGTTTCGCCAGGTCGACGAATGTTTTTGAATTGTTCGCTACAGGTTTGAAATTCTTCATTAAAACATAATTGAGTACCGTCTTCGTTAGTTTGACCGTTGACGCAGGAAACCCAACGATAAACGGGAGCATCATCCCCCTGATCTTCTGCATAACATGTAGCTTCCCCTTCTTTATGACCAGTATTTTGAGCACCACAGGTAAACCATCGCCCGTTATGACAGAGTTGATTCTCGTTTTCTGCTGGAGCATTTGCAGATCCAGGAGCAGTGAAAAAACCATCGGCAGGACATTGAACCCATTTATCTGAGGCACAAAATAAATTACCTTGAAGACGATTGCGCTCTGCAAGGCCAGCATCACATTTTACTAACACACTTTGTCTTCCTAGAAACTCACCCATACAAAGATAATTAGAAACACGAGACCTTTCTGCAAAACAATGAGAAACAAAATCATCCCCATTGGGGGCACGAATCAGTGAAACGCAAAAATCTTTATTTGCATCTTGACGACAATTGGAAGTTGTCCTTCGATCCGTAAACACACCATTTTCATAGCGTATTGTTTCAATTCTTTCCCCTTGGCCCACAGGAAGAGGTTCATGACTTCCATCTTCTACTACTGTAGACACTTGAGCAGGAGCCTCCCCAATTGCCTGGCCAGCAAGAGTATCTTTTGATGTTCCCAAGAAGAATACAAATGCGGCAATTAATACTGCAAGAATGATAGTGATTCCAACGACTAAAACGGCGTTGTGATGGTGTTCTTTATGAGAGGGTGGAGCTGGAGGAGAAATATTTCTAGAACTAGCAACACCTTGACCTCTTTTCACCATAGTAGGAATGAGTCTTTTGAGATATATAAAGGTTACGAGAAAGTGAATGAGAGCAGTAGTTAAAATAGGATCAGGTGATCTAAAGAGAGTATACCACTCAAAAACATATAAATAGTCTTTACTCTGATCAAATCCCATGAAAAGAGGACTGTTGGTGTTGATTTTTGTAGTAAGTACTTTTCTTGCAAGTGCAACGCTGTTTCAAACTCTTACCTCTACTAATTTTAATGAAGGCACATATACCAATACAGGATATAATGGATCTGCAGTGATGTTAAATGCATCCAAGATTGCAGGTAATTATACCAGTTTAATTTATGATACTTTGGGAACTTCAAGTTATCAAAGTATTTCTTGGACACCAGAGTTATGTTACCAATGTGATCTTCCCGATAATAAAACTAATGAAACTGGTTTTGTCAATAATACAGATATGGTTAAGAACGTATTCTTGTTTCATTTTGATAAAAATAATACCTATGAGAATAATACTCATTTTTATGATTTTAGTGAAACAGGTTTAAATGGAACTTGTGGTGGGAATAACTGCCCTTTGCTTAACTCTACTGCACGGTTTGGAAACTCTTTCTATTTCAATGGAACACAAAACATCACATTGGGAGATCAATTGGAATCCATCTTAAATACAAATTATACTTTCGCAGTATGGGTTTACCCAACTGCCAATACCACCATAGAAACTATTTTTTCTAAGTATAGTGATACTTCAGGAGATATAAAAGCACAGTTTATGTTTGCATATAGATTAGGGAAATTTAGACAATTAAGATATGGCAATATTGGAGGATCAACTTGGAGAGATTATATGACTACAGACAAATTTTCTTTAGATAATTGGTACCATGTGGTTTTTGTGGGTAATCCAGTAGGAGATACGTTCCAAATTTATGTTAATGGTACTGAGGTTGCAGGAACAAAAGGAGGAACCGGTGCGATCACCACTATTGCTGATTCTACAGAGAATACACGAGTCGGCGGCGCACGTGGAGGAGCATATAGCTTTGATGGATTCATTGATGAACTTGCGATCTGGAATAGAACGCTTAGCCCAGAAGAGATACAAATTCTTTACAAACGGGGTGCAGTACGTCTTAATCTCTCCGTACGTAGTTGTGATGATTATAATTGTACTGGAGACAGTTTTGTAGATATTGCAGATGAACCTTCTACTCAAAGTCTAAGTCTTTTAAACAATGAATATATTCAATACCAATATGAATTTTTAAGCGATTGGAGCAATGTGACACCTAAATTATTTAATGTGACTATTTCGTATACTTCGATGGGAGATGTTCCTGAGTTGCCATGGTTCGGGTACATATTTATTCTGATTTGTGTGGGATCAGGGTTTATGCTATTACAACAACGAAAAGAGAATTAGAATAAATCTAAGTTAAATATTCTCTAGCCCCACATCGAGCACCTTGAAGATACCATTCTCAAAAACATATAAATACCCCCCCCCAGTCTAAACCCCATGAAAAGAGGACCGTTGGTGTTGATTTTTGTAGTAAGTGCTTTTCTTGCGAGTGCAACGCTGTTTCAAACTCTTACTTCTACTAATTTTAATGGGGGTACATATACTAATACAGGATATAATGGATCTGCAGTGATGTTAAATGCATCCAAAATTGCAGGTAATTATACCAGCACGATCTATGATACTGCCGCCATCTCGAGTTGGAGTAGCATTGCGTGGACGCCAGAACTATGCTATCAATGTGACCTTCCAGACAATAAAACTAATGAAACTGGCTTTGTGAATACAACCGATATGAACAATAACGTTCTTCTACTCCATTTAGATAAGAATGGGACATATGAAAATAACACCTATTTCTACGATTTTAGCGGAAACAATCTCAACGGAACCTGTAGCGGAGGTGCTTGCCCAACAGTGAATACGAGTGCTCGTTTCGGCTCCTCATTTTATTTTAATGGATCAGATAATATTACGTTAGGAGATGTACTTGAAACAACGATAAATGGAACATATACCGTTGCGGTATGGATCTTTCCTATTGAAAATGTATCGGAGACAATCCTAAGCAAATATAGTGCAACAGCAGGAGACGTAAAAACTCAATTCATCTTCGCCTATCGTGTAGGAGGATTATTCCGGCAACTTCTTTATTCAAATCTTGCCGGAACCACATTTAGAGATTATAACACAGATCGTAAGTATCTTCCCAATTCGTGGTACCATGTTGTTTTTGTAGGAGATATGGTTGGCGATACTTATCACACTTATATTAATGGAACAGAGGTCCCTGGAACGAAAACAGGAAATGCCATAACCAACATACCTAGTTCCACAGAAGATACGCGAGTGGGAAATGCACGAGGACAAGGTTTTGATTTTGGTTTTGATGGTAACATCGATGAACTTGCGATCTGGAATAGAACGCTTAGCCCAGAAGAGATACAAATCCTCTACAAAAGAGGTGCTGCTCGCTTAAATTTGTCGGTACGCAGTTGCGATGATGCACTTTGTTCGGGAGAAAGTTTTACAGACATTGCAGACGAACCCAGCACGCAAAGTTTGAGTCTCTCCAGCAGCGAATATATCCAATATCGCTATGAATTCTTGAGTGACTGGAGCAATGTCACACCAAAACTATTCAACGTATCCATAACCTACACAGAATTAGGTGCAGTACCTGAGATTCCTTGGTATGGTTATCTCTTTATTTTGATTTGTGTGGCATCAGGGTTTATGCTATTACAACAACGAAAAGAAAATTAACAAAAACAAATTTAAATTAGATATTCTCGTAATTTTGTTATAGGTACGCGTTCTTGTTGAGTCGTATCGCGGTTGCGAACGGTTACACAATTATCATTCAATGAATCAAAGTCAATGGTAATGCCATATTTTACACCCATTTCATCAGCACGGGCATAACGGCGACCAATCGATGCTGCTTCATCATAAAAACACTTGATGTGCGGTCGAAGTGTTGAAAAGATGTCGGTTGCGAGTTTGACAAGTTCTTCTTTGTTTTTGAGGAGAGGGAAAATTCCTGCTACGAAGGGCGTGACGTTTGAGGGAAGCGAGAGGACAATATTACCACGTTCTTTGTCATCGTGATAATTGAGATCGAGTAAGGAGTACACATTACGATCAACGCCAAAACTGAGTTCTAAGACATGAGGAATAAATCGTTTGCTACTTTCTTCGTCAAAGATCTCCATGCTTTGTTTTGATACTTTTTCATGTCCGCCAAGATCATGATCCGTACGATAATGAAGTCCACCAACTTCAGTCCAACCGTGTTCATGAAGATCAATTTCTAAGTCAAAATGATACTTGTTATAGAATGCTTTCTCACTATCATCTAACTGATAAAGACGGAAGCGTTCTTGGGGGATACCGATGACGTCGAAATAAAATTGTTGAATTTTAACCAGATGATACAGATAGAATTTAGGTAGACCTTTTTGGCGTAATTCTTCAGGAGTTCTTTCCACAACTGCATTTTTCTTACGATCTTCTTCAAGCAGCACGCGCAATTTGTATTTCTTGACTTTGTCAAATTCAGGATGTTCATCAACCAGATGAGGATTGAAGAAAAGTTGGAGTTCTGCTTGGGTAAATTCACGTTGACGTAGAGTAAGATTACGCGGAGAAATTTCGTTGCGAAATGCTTTACCGATCAATGCTAGACCCAAAGGTAGTTTTTTTCGTTGTAATTCGTATTGTAATTTGAAATTAACATAAGGCGATTGCGCGGTTTCTGGTCGTAGATACGCAGTTGTGGTATTGCCAACACCCATGTGCAGAGGAAACATCATGTTCATGGATGCAACGGGTGCAAGAGTCTTTTTACATTGAGGACAGTTAAGTTTGTGTTTCTCGATAAGTTGATTGAGTTGATCAGGATTGAAACCCTCTGTACGTTGTTTGGTTGCTTTCTCGACAAAGTGATCGGCACGTTCGGTAAATTCACAGACACTGCATTTGACGACAGGATCAGCAAAGTTAGCTAAATGACCTGAAGCGCGAAAGACATTGTGATGCATGATTTGTGCGGTTTCAAGTTCAAATGAATTATCGTTAAGATTAAGGAAATAAGCGCGCCACACGTTTTCAAAGTTATGTTTGAGAAGTGTCCCAAGGTGACCATAATCGTAGAGTCCAGCTAAACCACCATAAATTTCAGAAGAAGGATAGATGAAGCCTTTTTTCTTAAGAAAGGTTGCCAGATCTTTAAATGTGTGAGTCATTTAGGGGGTGAGTGAGGGTCGATTTATTAAGATTTTGACTGAAAATGAAGATATTGTAGATAGTAGATGCAGATAAAGAGACTTTTTGACATGCCACTGGACACACTGGTCAAGTCCGGGATTTCTATATAAAGGCGTTCGGCTCTGAATAGTTTATTGGAGGCACGAGAAGTCAAAGATTTCTTGGTCCTCCTGAGGAGGGGGATGTATTATGACGCGACAAAAATTATTCAGAAATGGGATTTTAGTGGGAATTGTTCGACCTGATTTTCACGGAGTTGTAGCTGAAAAGTTTTGGGCAGTATTTAATTTGAGTTGTATTTCATTTTAATTTTAGATAAATGAGGTGATTAACATGACAATGAAACGAGAAAGAGAGATGCAATTACGTCGAGAGATTGAAAGGCAATTGGAACGATCAAGAAATATAACAGATGAAGAATAGATTTGAATTCAGAGTAATTATAAAAAAGGATCATTTTTGTTTCTAGATGATTCCCCTATCTTCCCAAGATGTAGAATATTATGTACAACTAACCATTAACCCAGATTCGTTATCGTTTCCCATAGATCGTACACGACCTTATTGTTATATTGGCAAAGTAGTACATTTAGATTCATTACAAGTCATTCTTACCCCCTCGGACGTATATAGACCGGGAGGGAACCATGTCAATTTTGTAAACACACCAGAAACTTATTTGAGAGTACTTCAAGAAGAGGAAGCACGACATTCCCCTAATGTATTGGACTTAGATGAACTTCGAGCATCTAAAGCAAGTCCAGACGATCTTGAAACTAGGGTTGATTACATACGGGGAGAAGTTCAAAATATTGTTGGAGTTTGGAAAAGAAGAGTAATCAATTTGAAAGATATTATTGGCGTTACCTTACTTTAATTATGTGCCCTTCCCAGCACTTTCACAAACTCCTCTACTGGCTTAACGCATTGCTCACGAAAGGAGTCTTCACCTTGTGCTGCAACATGATTGGTCAATACGATGTTGCCGGTGAGTTTCTTACGTAAATCTTCAGAAAATACATCTAAGCCAACACCGCGCAGTTTCTTTTCTTTGATTGCCCAAAGCAGTGCTGTCTCATCGACAACTTCAGCACGCGAGGTATTAATGAAAAAAGCATGTTCTTTTATCTGCGAAAAGAATTCTTTATTACAAAGATTTCGTGTGTGTTCAAGTAATGGAACGTGAATGGAAAAAATATCACTTTTGGCAAGAAGAGTGGGAAGAGAGACCATGGCGACGTTGAGTTCTTGTAGTAAGGTCACATCTTGAGGTACAACATCATAGGCAACGACGTTCACTTCACAGCCTTTAAGTTTACGAGCAAGAATTTTACCGATAGCACCAAAACCGACAAGACCAACTGTCTTACCTTTAAGTTCGGCGAATGGACGTTGCGAATCTTGACGTAACAATGCGAAAATAAGATAGAGGGCGTGTTCAGCAACACTATTGGCATTAGTGCCAAGGCAATTGATGAGTGTTACTTTATGCTTGGTGAGTTCTGCAATATCGATATTGTCTAAGCCAACGCTACAGCTAATGACATACTTTAATTGTGGAAATTTCGCAACATCTTTGGGTTGGAGTGGCGAGAACGTGCGAATGACTAGGACATTTGTAGATGGAAACGATTTGGTTGAGAGATAAAGATCATTAGTGATGGTTGTGATGTTGCCTTGTTTACCTAACAGGGTGAGAGCATCTTTGTGAATATCGCCAACAACAAGTATTTCGAAGACATCTTTCATGATTTTCTGAGAGGGTTTTGAGTTTATAAGGATGATGGAAGATATGTCCAAATATCTTCTTGATGCGATCAGATTTAAAAATATGGTTTGTTTGGATGAGGATTATGAGTAATACTTTCTTTGAAGGAACAACATATGGATCAGGAAAATTCAAAGGATTACTCCCAGAGTATTATCCTCCAAAATACAGACTATATATTGAAGAAGAGACTAAGTTACTTTTAGAACTGGTACAAAATTCGAAAAGGATTTTGGAAGCAGGTGTGGGTATTGGAAGACTTATTCCTGTCCTTGCACCGGTTGTGAAAGATTTTGTAGGTATTGATAATGCCGAGTATATGATTGAAAAGTCCAAAGAGGTTGCGAGCCATTTTCCAAATGTGACAATCTATAAACTTGAAATTGAAAAAGCAGCTGAGTTTTTTTCTCCGTTTTATTTTGAGCATACCCTCTGTTTATGGAACACATTAGGAAATGTAAGAAATGAGGAAGATATTCTTAGAATATTACGTGAAATTACAGACAAAAGTATATTTATTACCGTTTTTCTCAAAGGAACAAAAAAAGACAGATTAGAATTGTATCATGCAATAGATGTAGATATACAAAAGTATGATGAGGAATCTGAAACTTTTTTTCTAGACGGTTACGTTTCCCGGACTTATAATTTACAAGACGTAAAACTTCTGGCAACAAAAATAGGTCTAAAAATCAAACAATCTAAAATATTAGGTGGAGTCGTTCTTTTTGTAGAGTTAGTAAAGATATAATCGATTAAGAAAGTGGGTTTATAGTATGATGAATTTATTCTGCTTTGGCTAGTTTCCCATTTCGTCTTGATGATTCTACTGCCCAAGATACAATATACGCAGCGATGCACAGAAAGATTATGGAAACTACTAATGCGTAGATGACGGAGGGTACGTTGAGTGGTTGACCATGAACGGTGGCGCGCATTTGTTCAAAGACATGAGTGGTGGGAAGAACTATTGCTATTTTTGCTGCCCAACTAGGAAGCGCGCTGAGCGGATAGAAAACACAACTAAATGGTTGTAAAACCCAAACTGGACTCCACGCAAGGACTTGTACGCGCGTTCCAAAAAGAAAAATGAAGGAACTGACTAACATACCCATACCCCACCCCATGATGAGTAAAATGGAAATGAGGATGCTAAAGTGAAACCAATTGTAGATGAAGACGTTGAAATGATAGAGCAGATAACTTACGCTAAGCATGACACCAAATGCGGCGAATGCGCGGACAAATCCCGTAACAAGTAATGAGGTAAGTAACTCACTGCTTTTGAGTGGAGAAGAAAACAGATGATATAGACTTCTTGACCAAAAACTTTCGAGAAGATAAACAACGATGTCTTGACTGGTTCGCCATAAGAAAATCCATAACACAATTCCACCCAAAACTGTATTGAGAATATTATATTCTGAAAGACCTTGGATGTAGAAGGTCATAAATCCCCAAATAAAAATGTCAATAATTGGCCAATAAAAGATATCAAAAAGTCGATCAAGACTATCAAGTGAGAAATAGTAATAGTTCAATAACATGGCTTTGACACGATGTAGTTTCATGTTTTTGTCCTCATTTGCGTGACCTCGAAAGAAAATATTCTTCCAATGTTGGTTTTTCCAAAACAAGATCCTCAAAGACGAGATTACGTTCAATAAATTTTTCAAACAAAGGATAAATGATATTGGTACGATTTTCAACACTAAAAATAAAGAGATCACCTTTTTCTTCAAAACTAATACCCTCTTTCTTGAGGAAAGCTCGTAATGCTTTTTGATTTTTAGAGATAGTTAATGAAATACGCTGAACTTTGAGTTCAGCAATAAGATCTTTTGGTCTACCCATTTTAACAATCTTGCCTTGATCAACAAACGCAACCCGATCACATAACTTTTCTACTTCTTGCATATAATGAGATGTGAAGATGATAGTGCAATTAGTTTTTTTGTGATATTTTGCAATCATGTCGCGTGTAATTTCTGCCATGTCTGGGTCAAGACCAACAGTACATTCATCGAGAAAGAGAAGTTCGGGGTCGCTAAGAAGAGCTTTGACTAAAACAACACGAGTACGTTCTCCCGAACTAAGCAGAACCAGTTTGGTGTTAAAGAGATGTTGTAATGAAAACTGCGAGCAGAGTTCTTTGATCTTGGTATCGGCATTTTTGACATTATAAAGCAAAGCGTAGACTTTAAGATTTTGTTTGATGGTTAGATTTTGGCTTAGGTTATAGTACGCAGTGGCGACATTAAATCGTTGTTTGCATTCTTCTTCATTTTTAAGAAAATCTTTTCCAAACATGCTGATGGTACCCGAGGTTGGGCGTAAAAGACCTGTAAGCATGTTGATCGTGGTGGATTTTCCTGCACCGTTAATTCCTAAGAGTCCGAATATCTCTCCTTTTTTAACTTGAAATGAAATGCCATCTACTGCACGAAACGTACCTGTTTTTGTTTTGTACTCTTTAACCAGGTTTTTGACCTCAAGAATATTCATACATCTAGGAAATAGAGGTTGATTAATAAGGATAGTGGTTAGGGATGTGGAAGAAAAGAAAAAAAAAGCCTCTGGAGGGACATTCACAACTTTTAGGCTTGTTTTGGTCAAGCCATGAGAAATGTTTTGCATTTCTAGGACTTGCTGCCACAAGTTTTTCCTAAAAGGTTGATTTGAACCCTCAACCTACTGCTTTCTCGATTTTGATCAAACTTTTTTGAAAAGTTTGTTACGAAGCAGTCGCTCTTTTACGCTTCGCGCAAAATTTACTTACGCAAAGTACCGTTGAGCCACAGAGGCATTGAATTCACAAAATGCGTTTTCTTTTTTAAGGTATCGTCATTCCAAGTTGATTTGTCAAAGAAAGATATTGACTAATTTAGTTTTGCGATTAGTTCTTCTTTTGTTTTGAATTTTTTCTGACATTCAAAGCACACAGGATACTGTTTGGATGATCCTGACTTGTGGACAATGGTACCTTTAATCTTGCTTAGAAAAAGTTCGGCGATTTTATTAGTACAGATAGAACATTTTTGCATAGTATACAAAAGATACGCCTTTTTTTAAATTCTGCTCAAAAAGTTTATAATTAAACTCTTAAATTATTATTACTTATGAGTGACATTAAAGAACATATTAGATCTTTGGTATGCAAAGGATTAGGAAATGAATACTCTGATTCTAGCATAACGCTTTTTTCAGATGATGGAACACAAAAAATAATTTATGATGTAAGTCGCCCAACGGGTGAAAGTTTACTAGTGGTTGCTGTTCCTCGTGAGAAAGAGTACGATTTGCCTGAAGAATATGCAAAATTAGAACACTTGTACGATAAAGTACCTGACTTTTTTCCTAAACCATTATTCTATGAAGAGGAAGGAGCACTAAAAGTATTTGGTATGCAACGTTTTCCCCACAAATCATTAGAACAGCAGCTGGAACGATTAGAAAGAAATGTTGATTTACGTGAAGGAGTATCGTTTGAAATTGGTAATGCAATGGGATACACTTTCGCTTTAACTGGCATGTATTCGACTGCCCCACATGAGGGCAATATTCTTTGTAGAACAGTGAAAGGAACAATTGACATTAAATTAGTAGATGCCGCCCACTTTGAAGAAGGAAACCTGCGTAATCTTAGACAATCAGTTCAAGGAGAATTGCCCTGGTGTAATAAGGTCCTTTTTAGAAACGGTTTAGAAAACGGTCTTGATAGAGGAGGATATGAGAAATAATCCTATTTTTGGTATGCAAAGGTTAGGAGATAGCCATAATGACTGAGGTTTTATTCACATTTGATCGTGCACTGCCTGGAACTAGGGCATAGTAGAACATCTTTCTCGATCTGACCAAAACTAATATAAAAGAGGCTACTTGATTCTTCTCTATGCGTAAGCGTATTGCTGTTATTGATCGAACAAAATGCCGCCCTGATGAGTGTGGGAATTATCTTTGCGCTAAATTGTGCCCGGTTAATCGCGCAGGAACAGAATGTATTACTCCCGGAGAACCAGATAAGAAAGCACGTATTGATGAGATGTTATGTACAGGCTGCGGAATCTGTCCTAATCGCTGTCCATTTGGCGCAATTCAAATCATTAATCTGCCGGATACTCTTAGCAAAGACCCAGTTCATCGTTATGGACAAAATATGTTCGAGTTGTATTTGTTACCTACGCCAGTTTTTGGCAGTGTAACCGGAATTCTAGGGAAAAATGGTATTGGAAAATCAACCGCGCTTAAGATAATGGCGAATATGCTCAAACCAAATCTTGGCCGTTTCGAAAATCCTCCCGATTTTAAAGAAGTCATTAATCATTTCAAAGGCACTGAAACACAAAAATTTCTCGAGAAACTCAATAAAAATGAGATCACACTTAGCTACAAACCGCAACAAGTAGATTTGATACCGAAACAAACTAAAGGAACAGTGCGTGAATTACTCGCAAGAGTTGATTCTAAAGGGACAATGATGAGTGTTGTGGAGAAATTGCAATTGACCCATTTTCTGGATAATGAGATTGCGACAATTTCTGGAGGAGAATTGCAGCGTGTTGCGATTGCTGCAAGTGTTTTGAAAAATGCAAATTTATTTCTTTTTGATGAACCAACTTCTTTTTTAGATATTAAACAGCGTGTCAAAGTCTCAGAATTTATCCACGGTCTTGCTGATGAAAAAACAGCAGTCATGGTAATCGAGCACGATTTAATTATTTTAGATTACATGACTCAGTATCTTAACATAATGTATGGGCAAGAAGGCGCGTATGGTGTTGTCTCAGGATTGAAAGCAACACGCGAAGGTATCAATGCATTCTTAGAAGGATATTTGCGTGAGGAAAATGTACGATTCCGTGACCATGCTATCAAATTTGAAAAAGCACAAGATAGCCGAGGAGCTATACCATTTCCCCTTATTTCTTGGCCAGCACTCAAAAAAACATTAGGTAAATTTACTTTAGAGATTGGTGCAGGAACGCTACATCGAGATGAAGTAGTGGGAATCTTAGGAGAGAATGGCATTGGAAAAACCACGCTGATTAAAATTCTTGCAGGGTTAGTTACACCCGATTCCGGTGTCATTGATACTTCTGTTAAAGTTGCCTATAAAGCACAGTATCTGGAGAGTGACTCTGATTTGCTTGTAAGTGAATTTCTACAACGAGCAATTGAAAAATATTCTTATCAGCTCATTGGAGCAATGGATATTGAACCACTTTTAACTCAAAAATTGTCTGAGTTGTCAGGAGGACAGTTACAACGTGTGGCTATTGCGCATTGTTTATCACAAGATGCTCAATTATTTTTGTTAGATGAGCCTTCAGCATATCTTGATGTTGAACAGCGTCTAAAAATTTCCAAAATCATTCGTAATGTGGCACAAGAACGAGGGATTACTGTCTTAATTGTAGATCACGATTTGATGTTTCTGGATTATATTTCTACTCGTTTAATTGTCTTTTCAGGAACTCCAGCAGTTCATGGAAAGATGGAAGGACCATTTAAGATGGAAGAAGGCATGAATCGATTTTTGAAAGATTTGAACATCACTTTACGCAGAGATATGACTTCTCGCCGTCCTCGCGTGAATGATGTAGGGTCAGTGAAAGACCGAGAGCAGAGAACCGAAGGAAAATGGTATTATAGTTAGGAAAATTAATTTTTATCCAAAAATTCTTATAAAGAATACAACAGAAATAGATAGTATGCCTATTGTAAAATCTGCTCTCTTTGATCTTGATGGTTCACTTGCGAATTACGTCAAAGCAATGGAAAGAGACATGGAAAAATATTCCAACCTATCTCCACCTTATCCTGTATATTGGAAAGAAGATCTTCCACCCTATGTTGGTAATCTCATTAACCTCATCAGACTACGTCCTGGTTGGTGGGAAGAACTTGAACCTATCGAAGACGGTTTTAGGATATTAGATGCATCTATACAAATCGGTTTCGAGATTGATATTTTAACCAGAGCACCTCGACACATGCCCCACGCAGCAGCAGAAAAATTACGATGGTGTGAAAAACACATCGCTCCACGCGATGAAGCGTATGGTTCCCATATTTCTACTAGAAAAGGAGCAGTACATGGGCGTGTCTTCTACGATGATTTCCCAGAATTCATGGATAGCTGGTTAGAGCACAGACCTCGGGGTTTGGGGATTATGCCAGTCAATAGATTTAATGAATCATATAGACATCCTCAAGTCGTACGTTGGGACGGAACCAACTTTGATGATGTGTGTGATCGATTACAGCAAGCATATTCTCGGTAGATCTTTTAGTAGGGTATCACTGCTTCTGAATCATATCTGTCTGCTTTGTCGTAGGCAAGAATCACGATATTTTGATCTTTGACAGACTTCGCAACTTCTATGGCACACGCGATACCTGCTCGTGTGGAACGGCCAGCATCTTCATAGCCAGTAAAGGTTTGATCCCAATGAGGTAATTCTTTGAAGGTTTTTCTGCCAGTACGTTCTTGATAGTGGTGGTCTTGCCAGCGATCGCTGACTAACATGGCGTCGCTGATTAAACCAGCTTCAACTGCGTGTTTGATGTGGGGAAAATCGATACCTTGGTAACTGGTACCACGTAGACGATGACGTGGCAATGTTCCAGGTTTGATGCCAAAGCGTTGTTCGTATCGGCCAGGATATTTTTGATCGTACATCACTGCTGCTTGAACAGATTCGAAAGGAATAGTTTTAGTTTTTGGACTCAAGGCTCGAGCTACACCAAGAACTGTTGACCCATTGCCCACCGCAGGCATATAGATATCAACTCTAACTTTTTGCATAATTTCATACGCAATTGCTTCAAAAGCTTGTAGTGTTATTCCATTGTTACTAAAACCAGCCCCAGCGCGTTTACCCATAGAGTGATTCAGGAAATAAAAATCTCGATGTTGTGGAAGAAACTCTCGAAGAAAATTAGGAAAACCACTTACATACTCATTTTCAGGTGTACGATAAATAGTCGCACCATGTTCTCGCGTAACACGAACAATGGCTTCATCCACGCCTTCAGGGATAGCAACGTGACATTCATATCCCAGAACTCTTCCAATACCTGCAAATGCAGTACCAGCTGTTCCCGAGGTTGTTTCAAGAACTTTGGAACCAGGTGTGAGTCCTCGATGTTCTTCGAACTCACGAAATAGTTCTACATAAACTCGATCGTAATGTGAACCGAAAGGATTATCACATTCTTGTTTGAGGAAGAGACGATTGTTGTTGGGAAGCTCACCAGCGTATTGCACAAGCGGTGTGTTGCCGATGCGTGCTTCGAGTTCATCATAGAGTTGTTGACGTAATGGATCCATAGTAGTTTTCACCTAATTTTTATTATTTGTTACTCTTAAGTAAGAAAATATGTTTTATTTAATCCTATGTTGTCTTATTTTAAAACGACAATCTTAAAAAGAGGCAGACCAAACCAGATATATGCACAAAGAAGCAGTCTTGCAACAGTTTGGCCTCACGGAAGCAGAGGTCAAAGTCTATCTCTATTTGCTACAATATGGTGAAGAGACAGCGAGTGAGATCGCGAAGAAGAACAGTATGAATCGCACGTTTACCTATGATCGGCTTAAGAAACTGCATGATGCTGGATTGGTTAGTTCTGTGATTAAAGATAACAAGAAGTATTTCCTCGCCACAGAACCACAGCAACTCCTTTCTCTACTCAAAGAACGCGAAGAGCAAATTAAAGACGTATTACCAGAATTGGAGAAGATGCGTAAACCTAAAGAAGATGTGCCAAAGGTAGAAGTATATTCGAGTTTGAAAGGTGTCAAGACCGCGCTTAATTTAATGCTTAAAGAACAGCAGACTGTGTTTGTTCATGGTTCTCTGAATCTCTTCAAAGGTGCGTTTTCGGTACATTTTGAGATTTGGAATACGAGACGAGTTAATTTGAAAATTCCCCTTAAGATTTTAAGTTCTGAAAAAATCAAATTAGAACTGGCGGAAAGCGATCAATTACCCCTCGAGGAAAAATCAATCACCACTACATTTACCTTTGGCAATTCTACATTAATTGTGATGTGGAACGATCATCCTTTGGCAATCCATATTGATAACAAGAATATTGCTGATAATAACCGAGTTTTGTTTAACACCATCTGGAATCGAGAAGTACGAATCTACAAAGGCAAAGAAGGCATTTTACAAGCATTCTGGGAAGTGATTGAAAATACGAAAGATAGTGTCGGCTTTGGATTGTCTAAAGAACTTGCTGATATCTACACAGTAGAATGGAGCAATGCTTGGCATGAAGATAGAAACACCCGTAATGTGAAAGTACGATTAGTAGCCTATGATGACAAAAAAAGTAGAGACTATTTTACACCACGTACCAAAGCCAAGAAAGACTACCTTGTACGTTTTCTACCCAGAGAGCTCCAAGGTCCAGCGTGCGTGATGATTTCAGATACAAAAATTGCAACCTTTGTCTACACAGAAAAACAATATCAAGTCATTGTCAACAAAAACAAAGAAACAATTCTAGCCTATCGAAAATACTTTGAAGAATTGTGGCAAAAAGCGAAAAAATAGATTTATTCTACTACTTTAGCTACGGTTTGAGCAGGTGCTTTTTTAGCTACATATTTCTTAACGTATTTGCGACCGTTATTGTGAGTGCGAATTCGTAAATTGCGCTTTTGTTTGGTATGCATTTTTCTCATAGCGACGTTGGCAGTGGGAGAAGGTTATAAGCCTTTCGCTGTTAAAAACACCACAGGATCAAAATTGGTACACTTTATTTACTATCATCATAACCGCATTTACGGCACTTAAAGAATGTGAGAAGTTCTGCGTCGATTTCTTGGATCTCTTTTGACTTGCACTTGGGGCAATCCATAAGGTAGAGAAGAAACCAGAAGTATATTAAGATTGTGTGGGTCGAGTAGCAGTAATAAATCTAAATGTATATTGCGGCGCAACACGAAATGTTACACTAGGAACATACCCAATAACATCTCCAGCTACTTCTAATGGCATCATTTTTTCTTGTGTTGCACGCAGGGTAAGTTCTGCAGTTATAGCATCATTCACGAGAGGACCACGATATTGTCCAGACCAAAATGAATGGATGTGAGCTAAAAAGTGAGCAACGCGACCAAGTGGATTAAAGCTGCGAGCATGCATCAACCCATATCCACGAGCCTGTTCTGCAAATGGCAGTGCTTTGAGTCCCCATCCGTAATGAGGCGTCGTTCCAACACCGAATGTTACCGTTTGAGAGGCGATAAGATTATCAAGAGGGTGAAGAGTGGTGTTTAGAACTCCATCTTGGTCAAAGGAATATCCTTGAGAATTTTCTACTTTGCCGTAAAGAGGTGTTAATGCTGCAAGATGACGTAACCCAGCAGGGATATACCCCATTTTACCACAACGTGGACGCCAAATTGTTTCATACTCATTCACTACCTGAGCATCTAAACCCACGCTGGCAAAGGTGAAGTAAAGAGAATCCTGCAAGGGCACTTTAATTTCAATGAGTGGAATCGAAACTGTTTGGGTGAGATCTTTTTCAATAGTTCTTTCTAAAATACTTGGTGCTTCTTTGCGATGCTGCGTGCCAAGACTATACCCCAAGGCATTGCCATTACCATAAGGAAGAACAAGAATTTGAGGAAAATCTCCTTTTTGATTACCTCGAGCTTTAATTAGACCATTAAGAACGTGCATCGCAGTCCCATCACCACCAAAGATGGCGACAACATCTGCGTCTAAAAGAGGTTTGTAAGAATCACCAGCACGATAGACAGATGTATTGTCTCCCGTATAACGGCGTTGAAGATCATGAAGAATTCTGCCACGTAGATTCGTGGAACTCCCATTCATCCATAATGCAATTTTATGTGCCATGAGAAAAAAGTAAAGAAATAAATCAAATAAAAATGTATTTATTCTACAATTACACTACCACGCATGGCAGGTTCGTATTTGTTAAAGTAGAAATATTGACCTGGTTGCATGAAAGTGTATTGCACAGTTGCACCTGCGACAAGATCAGCATCAACTTCGCCAGTTTCAAACGTAACGGTGTAACGAACGCTTACTTCAGGATTTTCATCGTTACGAAGATCGCGATTGCCACGATAGTCATCAGCTGCTTCAGGACGTTCACGGTAGTCAACATTAACCCATTCAACGGTATCACCAACATTGATAACAAGATCTAATGGCATAAATTCACCGCTTTCCATTACAACTTGGTATACTTGACCAGTTACTTGAGGTGCTGGAACAAATTCTTCTTGAGCAACAGCTGCTTTTTGTTCAGGTTGGACTGCTTCTTGAGCACAGCCAGCAACGAGTAATAAAGCAACGATGCTTAGTATTAGGATAATTGTACGCATAGGGATTTCCTCCGATTGTTGTTTCTATTTAATGGTAACAAGAGGAGTTATTTAAAAATGTTGTGGAGAGATTGTGGATTTAGAAGATATCAATTATTCTGCAATATCAAGAATAAAGTAGAATATTTCTTTTAAAGCTACTTTTTATTAGTTGATTATGACTTTACTCGTAGCTGCAAAAACCCAGGAGGGCATTATCTTTGCATATGATACAATAGTTACTACAACGATTTATTACCCAAGACATTTCACACATAAAGCACAGGAAGTTGGAGGAATGCTCGTTGGGCTCTGTGGTGAAATACCTTCTTCAAGAATAACAAATCGCGATTTGACAGTGGAAGAATTTTATGAGGAGTTAAGAAGAGCAGTCAAGGGAAGTGACGACCCACTTTCACATCTTAATGGATATTTATCACATCATCTATCCACAGATGATGGAAATTATCGTATATATTGTGAGCTTTCTATGATAGTGGGTATCAACCGACAAGGAGATTTTGAATTATATGTTCGTAATTTTGGACATCAAAGAGATATTGAAACGAGACACAAAGAGACCCAGAGAAATATTGCTATTGAACAACGAAAATTTTTGTTTAAATCAGTTGCGTTTTATGCAGCAGGATGTAACCATCGCAGTGATGCTTTTTCAACCTTAAGAAAGAAAAGTTTGGGCGAAGAAAACAGAAGTGATATTGAAATAAAAGTACGAGAGGCAACTCGCCAGGGTATTGCAGGATATAGAATAAATGATTGGCAGGGTAACCCTTTCTTATTAGGATTTGGAATGAGCCGACTTGATTGCAATGGAGTGCAGGTTTTAGAGTATGATTCAGAGTTTAGTTATCGGACTCAGAAAGCAGCTTAACGACCACCACCCCACATCAACGTAAAAAATTGATCGTACGACTCTGCAGCTTCTTTTTGGTGGATTAATGTCCCAATTGGGTTGTCTGTCCAGATGATGATGCCAACTTTGTCGTTTCTTATTATAGTTTCTGTAAGTGGTTCAAAACCTTGCTTGGTGTATTTGACTTGAGCTAAAGGGTATTTTGCTTCTGCGTTCCACGCTTTAAGAGATTCGTTGAAGAGTAGTTTTGCTTTGATTTTCTTAGCGGCACGTTGTTTGTGATAGTGAACCCACCACGCATCGCCGAGCATTAATGATTTTTTACTTGAGCCGAATGTGTGATGTTCTGAACCTCCAGCGTTGAGAAGTTCTAATAATAATTCTTTAATCCCTTTGATGCCACGATAGAGTGTGACTTCAGGTTTTGCTTTGGCTTGTTGTTGTTTTACGAGAAGTTGTGGGAGGAGTTGTTGGAAACGATCTCTCTTTTCGTTAATGAAATTGACGATGTTGTTGGGATTGGTAGCTTGATAGTGGTGCCGTTTGCCTTCTTGAATGCTTGTTATGAATCCTTTACTAGTGAGTTTGATTAACGTCATGTGAACCACAGAGCTTTGCAGACGTGATTTCTCGATAATAGGGCCAGCAGTGGATGAGCCGAGTTCTAACAGAGTGAGATAGACTTTGATTTCGGCCGTAGTGAGACCGATGTCTTCGAGGATTTGAGCGTCCATTTTTAGTTGAATGATTTGGCTGTTTTTAATGCTTTCTTTTTCTCCTCCATTTTTGGAGAGTGATTGTTTAAGAGGACTTTGAGAGTTTAGAAATGGGTTTGAGGTAGATGGAGGAATAGAAAAATGAATCAAAAAATAAGGGATATGTACCAACAAATGCCTCAAGCATTGACGCGAAGGTTTGAACAGATTGAAGGAGTGAGTGAAGACTCTCTGGTATTAAAACATAGATCAGCTAATCTCACTGTTGAGTTGAGAACTACAGAATCGGGATTAGAGTTTCTCGCAGATTTATATGCACCCCTTGAAGGGATGACAAGTCCAAAAGAAGGAATAGAAACTCTAGAGACACTTGAGTCGCAACGAGTACGACTTCATCTGAACGGATATGAGGGCGAATTTGGCGATTGTGAGAGCGGAGTAGAGATTGCCTACAAATTGGGAGTTGAATCTGCTAGTGATCTTCAACGATCGCTGCGAGAATTTAGTTTCATCAACTACAAGTTTGTTTTAGATGTTGATTTAGAACAACACATCGACCCAACCTCACGCAGATTTACAGGGTATATTAGAGACACCGAACATAAGGTACTGACCTCACATGAGAAACGAGAAGTTGTTGCCAAAGCGGTTCACGTGTATTTGAACAGATACGCGACAGAGAATCCCACCGCGAGAATAGGAGCGTATGGTGTTAGTGGCAGGCACTTTACCCGCGTCGAGTTTGAGTCAGAGGACGAGCAAACATTAGCGAAAACGGAAGCCGATTTGCGTAAAATCCTCAACGATACTCACCAACGAGAGGACTTGGAACTTGTCGTTACAAGAAAAGTGAGGGAGTAATTTCTTTATTTTTTATTTTTGAGTTATCTTTTTCCAATCATCTTTGTACCTTCGTATCATTACCACAACTGCCACGACAACCATCGCAGCACTAAACCATTGACCAATTGTCAAGGGACCCCAGAGTGTGTCTTCGCGCCAAAAGTCAACGATGAAACGACCGATACCTTCAAGGAGGACGAAGTTCCAGAAGAGAAAGCCAGCACGAAATGAAGAGAAGTGCTGGTCACGAACGCTAGTGACTTGACCTGTCCTGAACTTATTCTTTGATAGCAAAAACCACAGCCAACCAGCAATCATAAAACGATATGTAGCAGCATACAACTGTTGAGGATGTCGACAGAGATCTTGACCACCGGTGTTTTTGAAATTGACACACCACCAAGTCTTTGTTTGATCGGCAACAGTGCCCCATAATTCCCCATTCACGAAGTTAGCAATTCTGCCAAACGCAAGTGCAAGCATGGCTGGCATGGAAATGATATCAGCAAGTTGTGAAAATGACCGTTTTGTCTTGCGAGCATAGAGCCATACCCCTGCAATTATACCAACAAACCCGCCATGAAAACTCATGCCTCCTTGCCAGACTTTAAAGAAATTCAAAGGATTAGAAAGATAGTAACGTGGTTCCCAAAAGACTTCAAAAACACGCGAGCCAATTAATACTCCTAAAATAACATAGAGCATCAAATCCCAGACTTCATCTTTGCTCATGTTGAGATGAGAACGATATTTATGTAATAACCAGGCAGCAAACAGAAAACCCAGAACATAGACCAACCCATACCAGCGAATTTCGAGCGGTCCGAGATGGACTAATACAGGATCAAGGGAATGAGTCCACATAAAGAGAAAGAGGAAGAGAGGGTATTTAAGATTTTAGCTCCATTTTACGTTTCAGGGACAGGATTTACCACCTGTACTATAACTATACCATCACCGTAAACTTTATATATCCTCCACCTCTCTGTAGGATATCGCTTTTGGGTAATTGGCGATCAAAAATGAGGGTGAAATCATCATGGCAGAGAAAGACAAGTGTTATTCTAAAGAACTCCTAGGAAAAACTATTGTATCCAAATCTGGTAAGAAGTTTGGAGAAGTAGGAGATCTCATCTACGAAGTTGGATCAGGAGAATTGATTCATATCGTATTGCGTAATGGAACCGCATACATCGACCGTATGGAACTTGAAAAAACCAAAGACGGCCAAGTATTAATTCCATTCTCCGCAGTTATTGCAACCGGTGATTATATCGTTGTTGCAGAAGAAGATATTGTTTAGATTTTTTTTAGCTCTTTTTTCTTATCTTAATTTATACTAATTAAAGAAGACCGTGTGTTCCTTGATACATTCCTGGTCCAATGCATTCCATACGAAATGGTCGTCCATCGAATCCTTTAATAGGTTCACTAAAACGAGGAGCTACCCACGTCACGCGTTCAAGACCACCCTCTTCTTCTGGTTGTGTAGTATAGAGAAATTCACGATTTCGTGCAAACATTGTTAGTCCCGGAGCAATAGGGATTGCGCGATAGCTGATCTGGAAATCTTTGGGATCAAATCTGGTGCGGCCGGTAACCAAGGCAAGACCTGTACCGAAATAATTACCTCGCACATCTAACCCTAAGTTTGGATTACCAAGTTGGTCTCGTAGATCATAGTGGATTAATGCAGCTTGAACTTGTTGACGAGATGGAGCCTCGATCCCTACCTCTAAATCTTGACGCCCATAAGGGACCCAAAGCGTTGTTGGTTCTCTCCAATCTGCATACTGTTCAAGAACATTGGTAAGATTGTGTGGAGTTACTTTAAAAGACATAATAACCAAGAGCCGTTTGAAGTTTAAATATTTTTAGATAGAAACAGATCTACTCTTCTTTCCCCAACTCATACTCTTCATCGACTTTCTTGGCATACTCACGGACACGTGCCAAGACGGATTTAAGAACGAAATTGACTACTTTTTCATCAAAAAGCTCAGTTAGAGAAGCCCATTCAGCAACACGATACAAATTGGCGTTGGTTTCGATTAAATAGAGATCTTTGAGGCGTTTGAGTTGTCTGCGGATATTAGAAGATGCAATTCCTAACATGGCTAAACCGTTTTTCTTACGATAATCCATAACCAGATTTTTGATTTCTTCTGAATGTAACTCTTCTTTACGTTTTTTGGCTTGAAGAAGGACCAGAAGGACGTCGACAACAACATCGCGAGAATCGCCCGGCTGTAAAAGACCCACTGAGAGACAGAATTTACGTACTAAATCCCGCCCATCCATGGCAGGTTTTTCATAGCGGCGTAATGTTAACTCCGCTAATGGCGTATCGCGAGCAATTTTCGACATTTGATCATCTCTTTTAAGATAAGAAGGTAAGGTTTAGTTCTTTTAAATGTTTCCGAAAATCGTTTGTCGATTTTCGAAACTCCAGAAACTTTTTTCTGTATAGTTTTCGAAATATAGTAAAATGCGCTTGAATCAGAATATTGTAGGGCGCATTTTATATATATAAAACTCCCCTTCCTGTTCGATTTCAAGGGAGTTTTAGTATACATGACAAAAATTAAATTTCCCCACCTAAAATAGAGACGATACCGTTTATTTCTTCTTCAAATTCTTGAGAACCTTCTTGAGATTGCCAGAAATCAGCATTAAATTATCCATTTTGGTAAAACCTAGCTTACTATACCACGCAAGAGGATAGGTTGTTTTGGCAAACGTAATGGTATCAAAGGTAAGAGCACGGTATTTCTTAATTGCTTTTTCGTAGAGTGCTTTTGAGAGAACCGTCCCAACACCATGTTTTTGATATGCAGGATCAACAAAAATCTCGCCGTTAATCAGGCGATTGCCATCCCACCACGGTTGAATCTCAGCGACAAACCCACCCACAATTCTTTGATCTATTTCTGCGACAAAAAAGAGATCAGGTTGTTGATTGTAATGATACTGCATGAGTTTGAGGGCGGATGCAGGTTTCCATTTCTCTCCCACATCAAAGTGATCATAGACTTTACAGTAGAGTTTTGCGAGAATTTTGAGATCACGTTGCTCAATAAGACGAATGTGGAGGTTTTGCATAGTAGAAGTAGGAAAAATGGATTTAAGAAGGTATTGGTCTTTTTGTTTTATAGTCCTCTCGTTTTAATAATATGCCACTTCTAATTTCATTCCATCCGGATCGGCAAAAAAGAAAGCATAGTATTTTTCTGTATATTTCGAGTACTTTTGTGGAGGATCGAAAATAAAAGTTTGATTTTTCATCAGAGTGTATATGGCATCGACTTGTTGTGGAGACGTAGCTTTAAGACAAAGATGATGAAAGCCAGGGGCAGAAAAAACTGGTTTGAGGTCAGTTATTTTTGCTTGTGCGATCCAAATACCAAAACCTTGAGGAGTAACCCATCCTGCACTCTGTTCTTTTATAGAGATCTGCTCAAAGCCCAACATATCAAAAAGAAGTGAATAGAAAATATTACTTTTTTGAAAATCGCTTACAGTAAGTTTGAGATGACCTGAAGGATCTTTAGACGAATATTCCATCTTGGGCGTTTATTTATGCAAGTACCAAAATACTAGAGTAGAGGAAGTTTTTGCGTCCAACGTACAAAATGCAAAGCGTTCAAATTGCACGATATCGCGTTCTTTGATGTTCTTGAGCACGGGTTCGCCAAAGCCTTTGATGATTGAGCCATCTTCGAGTAAGACTTCCACGTTGATAAGATCTGAACAGACAGGCAACCAATGGATAATTGACCCACGGTTAGAAGCATTTTTGAATTCTTCATACTTTTCAGAAACAACCTTGTATTTACCATTCTCCATAACAATGTTACAAAAGTCAATGAGACGATGAATTTTACCTTCTTCGAGATGATCAACATCTTTACGTCCAAGATAGACAGTAGAACTTGATGTTAATGTTCGCATACCCCGATCAGGAAAACTATCATGCAAGGCCATGCTTACTTTTTTATGAGAAGCACCATTAAGTTCAATTTTCACAGGATCATGCACGAAAAAGTAACGATTTGCGTTTGGTTCAATGATGTCACGATTAAACGAGTTAATCATTTTCCAGAACTCTTCCATGGTAACGGTTTTATCATTCAGACTTAGACCTATTTCAATAGCAAATTTGCGAAACGCACCCGGTTGATAGCCACGGCGACGTAGTGCAGGTAAAAATGGAATACGAATGTCATCCCACCCATTATATTTTCCTTGTTCAATTGCTTGACGAGTTTGAGTGGTGCTTAATGTGAATCCATCAAAATTGATCATGCCCCAATGTTTATACTCTGGCGTTTTCCAGCCTAGCATCTGCATAATTAAGCGCTCTTTTTCGCCGTTGTCTGTATGGTCTTTACCATTCAGAACATGCGTAATACCTAATTCATGATCATCGACCGCGACGCTAAAAATCATTAAAGGCCAAACACGTTGTGACTTTCCGGTTTTAGGGTGGATATGTTCAACAATACGCATGATGGGAAAATCACGCATGGCGGGATTCTTGTGAGCAATATCTGTTTTGATACGCACAACTGCTTCTCCTTCGGCATATTCTCCAAAGAGTTTTGCAAATCGTAGCTTGTTTTCATTGATAGAAATGGTTCGACAGGGACAGGGAATGGCTTTATTCTTCAGCTCTTTCCATTCTTCAGCAGAACAGGTACACACATACGCATTGCCAGCCATAACCAATTTTTCTGCATTGTCGTAATACATGCCTAAACGTGAAGATTGAAGCACAACTTCATTAATACCATTGTCTGTCATCCAACGTGCATCGCGTTCGATTAGTTCATAGGCTTGCGGATAGATGTTTTCTGCATTGGTATCTTCAAGACGTAAAATTAGTTTACCGTTGTACATCTTGGCGTATTCGTAGTTAAGTGAGGTACCATAGGCATGACCAATATGCAAAGGTCCAGAAGGAGAGGGAGCAATTCTCACGACAACTTCGCCTTTGCAAGCGTTGGGTAATGCTTTAAGCGGACCTTGGGGAATTTCGCAGGTAGTGGGTTTGGTTAGATCAGGACGTAGTTGATTGAGCTTTTGCTGCATTTGTTCGATACTCAAAGTAGAGAGATCTTTGAATACTGCATCTATTTCTTTCATTAAGCTCGGAACGTCGCTTTTTAATTGTGGATGTTCTTTGAGTACGGCTCCTAAAACAACTTTAGAATTACCTTTGCCTTGAAATTGGATGGCGTTGTGCAGTGCGTGAGGAAGGATAAGATCTTTCATGGAGAGCTGGGGCGTTTTCCCTTATTAAAAGGTTTGCCTAATTTTGTGTTTCACGTCCGTTGGTACTTAATCGACCACCTTGCCATTGACCTTCATATGACCTAATGTTATCTCCATCGATTTTAGCAAATTGGATATGCATGAAACGTGCCCCCAATTCAACGGTAAATGGATGTGGACCAACATTTTTTAGACCGACAACTAATGGGCCTTGATATCCAGGATCAACTTTTGCAGACATGAGCATCATTACTCCCCCACGAAAAAGAATGCTGCGCATAGATAAAAATGCAACGAGATCAGAAGGCATGTTGAGAGTTTCAATAGTTTGCGCTAAAACATACTCGCCTGATTGAAGTGTGTATGATTGTTGCTTGCCAATCTCTGCGAGAAGTGTTGTTGATGAACTTTCACGTTGTGTTACTCCTAAGAATGTTGGAGACGTAATTTGAAATAGTTTTGCTACACGTAGATCAAATCCAGTTCCTTCGGGATTATTGAGTTCACGTTCGCAGAGATGCTCGATGAGCTTTTGCTCGTGGATGAGAAGGAGAAGTTTTTTGGTGGAGAGAATCATAAGCTTAGAAAAACCCTTATTTTTTAAAGATCTTATGCCTATCTAGAATATATGTGGATTACCAAACTCAAACTACGCCATGCTGATTGCCCCATCGTACGACGTTGTGAGAAATTTGATCTTACGGTTCTTTCATATCCTACTACCCACTACGTCAAAGCAGGGAAGAAATATGCCACAACTACGTGTTATTTTCAAGACCATGATGAAAAGAAAAAGAAACAATTCTTAGGAGATTTGAAAAAAGATAAGAGACTGACAAACTTAGAAATTGCCGGTGACATCTTTACCTACGAGATTAATTTGGGGACAAAAGGAGAACACGTAATGCTGTATCATACTCCTCAAACCTTTTTTGTAAAACCTGTGATCAATTCTTCAGATGGTCACGAATATTGGGAGGTGGCATCATGGGAGAAAAAAGAACTGGAGAAATTTATTGCTCAGTTACGAGAGCATATGCAAATATGTATTATTCTTAAAATGGAGAAATCAACTCTGAATGATGTATATTTTCCAAACATAATGCCTTCGCTTACAAAGAATCAAAAGAAAGCATTGGAATTAGCGTATATGCATGGGTACTACGCCTACCCACATAAGGTAAACTTGGCACAATTAGCGCGAATTGCAAAAGTAAGTATATCAACATTTCAAGAACATTTACGAAAAGCAGAGATGAAATTATTACCCATTTTAATTGGAAGAGTATTGGGTAAATAGCCCGAATATGTTCGGGTAAAAGTAGAAATACCAGAACTGAACTTAAGATGAAAATGCAACCGACAATTACCTATGAGGATTTTCACAACGTGGACATCCGCGTTGGCACAATCATTACTGCTGAGGATTTTCCCCAAGCACGCAAACCTGCGTATAAGCTGAAGATCGATCTTGGCGAGATAGGAATCAAAAATTCGAGTGCTCAAATTACTGCGTATTACTCTAAAGAAGAATTAGTAGGCAAACAAGTTTTGTGCGTTGTTAATTTTGCACCCAAACAGATCGGTCCGTTTATTTCTGAAGTATTGACGATGGGATTTGATGGTGAGAAAGGCGTGATTCTCGCAACAGTTGAGAGAAAAGTTGAGAATGGGAAAAGGTTGTATTAATACTTCCCTCTTTCTACCAGTTTTCTCATGACTTTAACAAAATCGTCAGCTTGGGAATACAATTGATCATATTCTTTGCCATTGACGTCTTTGATTTCACGATGGGTGATGTCTTTACTTAATCGATAAAACATACGCATAACTTCAACATATTTTTTAGGAAGGAGTCCTTTTTTAACGTATACTGTTTCAAGCAAATCAGCAACATGTTCAGGGGTAGGGGGCACTTGGTTTGCTCGCATAAGTGCAGCGTGGGCAGCGTCAATGACACCCCAATAAAGATCTAATGTTGCTTGGAGAACGTGCCAACGGGAGTTGAGTAAAGTGCGAGGAGAACGTCCAAAATAGTGCCATATGCTTTCTTCTGATGGACGTACTTTGCCGCTTTGTAAAAGACCTTGAAGAGGTGAGAAAAAACCAGTATCATAGAGACCTACTCCATCACGCAAAATATTCACAACAATAGGATCACCGGCACGAGACTGTTCCCAGAATGTGGTGAAGGTCATGGAGGTTATGTGAAAACGACTTGAAATTTTTTCCATAACTCGTTCAACAATGAGGCGATAACCTTCGATGAGAGGTTCAGTAATGATATAATTAGTATCATCAGTGATTATAAGGATATCAATATCGCTTTGCTCAGTAGATTGTTTTCGTGCAACACTGCCAAAAACAACGACCCCCATGAGAAAATCTCCTAATTCTTTACTTAATTCTTGAGCAAATTTACGAGAAAGTTGTAAATCATCAGTGGGGTATTTTTGTGTATTTCGTGGTACACGACGTTCGATTTTGAACTCCATGGATGGTTTGAAGCAAAAGCAGCTTATTAAGTCTTTTAACTATTGGAGAGGAGTTATAAATTGATTAAAATGGGTTGTAGAGGAGTTATAAGAACAGTGATAGATCATTTTGGATAATAAAAGATATAAACCATAAAAACTTCGGAAGTACTTATGCACCAATTTTTAGATGCCGACTTACAAGCACGTTTTGAGCAAGTAGGGAACATCCAATACGTAGGAAATGAACAACGACCAGTTCTAGAGTTAACCCCATTTAATGTTGCAGCATATGAAGATGCCATAAAACGCGATGCAAGAACAGAAATTACACGACTTGCCAAACCCATGGGAGATGCAAATCTGGCGATAGGCTTTGGAGCATTACGTGATGAAGGACGTTTTCTTCCACCAGAACTGATGCATGATGCGTATGAGGGCATGGATTTGCTTTTCTCTCTTGATCCAACTATTCTTAAGCAATTTCCGGGGGATCGCCGTAAAACAGGATACATCGCCCCAGGTGAAGAAAGATATGATTCTGGACCAGAATTGTGGAAATCCTCTTGGTATCATTCGATCACTGGCAATCCAGGAAATAGAAAATATCATTTAGGATGGCCAAATGTTGAAACGACCTCTCGTTTTAGCGAACAGCGGACATTGCAAGTAAAAGAAGGAGTTGCGCAATTGGAAGGTGGACCACTAAGAGGGTTAACGGTACCAGAAAAACAATTTCTACAACATGCATTCACAAATGTTTTTCCAAAAGTTCATCGTGGCTTTGATGTAATTGGTCGACTCGCTTTAAGCGGACTGGTTCATGGAGTCTATGGTTTAGAGGCCGATCATTTTTTTACAGGTGCATTTGTAGATGAGAATAGAGAAGGATATGGAACAACACGGCTTTTGTTGTATTACACTGGACCTCAAGGAAAAATTGGTGATATTATTGCTGGGCGACACCAAGATTCGAGTTTGAGTGCGATTATTGATCCGCGCAAAGATACAAACCCCATACCTAGTTTAGAAGTGGAAATTGGTGAAGGAAAATGTATACCGGTGCGTGTTGGTGAAGGAAACTACTCATTTAATATTGGCTGGTTGTTAGTTAATTATGTTGATGCGCTTGCAAAAGCTAAAATGGGAGTTGCGGAAACTGCTCCCAGAACAAAATTATTGCCAACATTTCATCAAGTAGTGCGACGTAATCTGGCAGAAAGACCCGTTTTTGTTCATTTTCCCGATGGAGATCCAAACGCATTAATAACAGATAAGACATTTCGACAAATTGCTGAAGAAGAGTTTTCACGATATGTAGGGCATTTAGGTTAATCCAAGACCCACACATTTATAAAATCTAGAGTCTGCTTTCTATTCTTACAAAAAAAAGGTGGCGAGATGAATAAATTAATTATTTTTACTCTTAGTTTGCTCTTAGTTGTAACTGCAGTGTATGCCCAAAGTCGTGCTGAGGGCCCAGCTATTTCCATCACCCTTCTTTCTCAAACACCTGATCCGGTTGAACCTGGTCAAGTAGTACATCTTAGATTTCAAGTCCAGAATAATGGGGGACAGACCGGAAGTGATGTCGTGATTCATCTACGGGAACAGTATCCGTTTAGAGTATATGGAAATCAGATTGATAAGAATATTGGTATTCTGCGGGCTGGTTCAGATACAGTAATTGTAGAATATGACATTAAAGTTGATGAGAAAGCAGTTGGTAAGCGAACAGAGATTGAACTTGAAGCACGATATGATGGAGTGACTAAAGTATTTGAAGATGATGAATTTTTAGTTGATATTCGAACCCAAGATCCCCTTTTGTATCTTAAAGAGATTATTGTAGAACCAAAGCAAGTGCCTCCTGGTGAAACAGCAACAGTATCAATTGTAGTGCAAAATGTAGGACCTTCCAGATTGCAGGATATTCGAATGCAGATGCAATTAGAAAATGGAAGTATTCCCTTTGCCCCGTATCAAGGATCATCATTACAGATCCTCAAACAATTAGACCCTACTTTTCAAAAAGCATTGACTTTTTCATTAATTGCAACGCCTGATGCTATACCCGGTCTGTATAAAATTCCCGTGATTATTTCATATAATGATGAACGAGCCAATACAACCGTAGTAAAAGATCTCGTTGCAGTAAGCGTAGGAGATGTACCTAAAGTTCGCCCATACATTAAGAAAACAACACTGCTCCAAGCGCAAAGTCAGGGCAAAGTGACTTTTGAGATTGCTAATGCAGGAGCAACAGATGTAAAATATGTCGAATTTACTTTACTTCCTAGTGAGAGTTATCGTTTACTTACCCCTAGCTCTTATTTTTATGTAGGAGATATTGATGCTGATGATACGGAAACTGAAGAATTGTCCATTTATGCCACAGATGTGCAAAATGTTTCCATTCCGATAAAGTTAAGTTATCACGATGCAAACAATCGACCATTTCAACAAGAGTTCACATTAGAATTACCATTATATTCGTCAAGAGACCTCAAAAAATTTGGTCTTGTTGAATCTGGATCAGGAATGATATGGGCAATTCTGATTATTCTTGGTGTTGGTGGATATTTTGCCTACAAACGCTTCAAAAAGAAAAAAGCAAAACAATGATCAGTGCGTATGTGAACTTAGCATATCAAAGTACGAAGAGACGACGTTTGCGTTCTTGGTTAACTATGCTGGGAATTTTTATTGGTATTGCTGCAGTAGTAGCACTTCTTTCGTTGAGTCAGGGTCTTAAAAATGCTATCCAAGAACAATTTATTTCTCTAGGCACAGATAAGATCATAGTACAAGCAGCAGGAGGAGGGTTTGGTCCTCCCGGAACAGGAACTAGTGTGCCGCTTACTATTAAAGAAAAAGAAACTGTCGAAAGAGTTGCAGGAATTGATTTAGCAGTAGCAAGACTTATTCGCACAGCCAAATTTGAGTTTAAAGATGAAATTAAGTATAGTTATGTAGTGTCTTTTCCGAAAGATAAAGAGGAACAAGATTTAGTTATTGAATCTAATAATTATATCCTTGCTGAAGGACGATTTCCCAACGATGCAAGTGAAGCGCTTATTGGTTCGGATGTTTCACAATCGTATTTTGAGAAACCAGTTTTACTGCGAGACAGATTATTAGTTCAAGGAAAACCATTTCAAATTGCAGGAATTCTTAAGAAATCAGGAAATCCCCAGAAAGATACTACCGTTGTGATTGAAGAAGCGGCATTACGAGATTTATTAGATATTAACACAGAGGTAGATATTGTCGCAGCAAGAGTAGGACAGAGTGAAGATATTAACGCAGTACGAGAGCAAGTGGAAAAAGAGTTACGAAAAACTCGTGATGTTGAAAAAGGAAAAGAAAATTTTGTGGTAGAGACGCCGGAACAATTATTGGCCACTCTTAATACTATTCTAGTAATTATTCAAGGTGTTTTAGTAGGAATTGCAGCGATTTCTCTGTTGGTTGGTGGTTTAGGAATTATGAACACGATGTATACTGCAGTAGTTGAGAGAACACGAGAAATAGGGATTATGAAAGCAGTAGGTGCGACACAAAAACAAATTCAAACATTATTTATTATTGAATCTGGAATGCTTGGTTTGTTTGGTGGTGCGATTGGAGTATTGTTAGGTATAGGAATTAGCAAAGGTGTTGAATATATTGGCTATCAAATGTTTGAATCGTTCTTGATACGAGCAGATGTTTCCATTTGGTTGGTGATTGGTGCATTAGTATTTGCATTTGTCGTTGGCGCTGGTTCAGGAGTATTGCCAGCTAGACAGGCGGCGAAGCTGCAGCCCGTGGATGCGTTGAGGAAATGATGCCACTTATTAGTAATAACTTTTGTGAAGTTTTATAAAGTAGTAATACTTTTTCGTACGTATGAAGATACGTTTGAGTATATCACTTGAAGCTGAGACTATGCAAAAGTTATTGGCCTCATCCGATAGACGCAAGTATCGAAATCGTTCCCATTTAGTAGAAGAAGCTATTTTGCAGCTAGTGGAGGCAAGGAAATGAGAGCAGACCCACACCAAGATTATACGTTTAGATTATTTGGTTCTCCAGATACGTTAACACCCCCCATTACGTGGACCGGTCCCCCAGTTTCTCAAATGTGGCAAGATAGTGATCTTCGTGAAAATGCGTATCTTATGAGTAAGGCAAGAGCAAGCGTCGGTTTAAACGCTGATGCAGAATCATTCCTTGCGCAAATTTTTGCTCGACAAACACGAGATCTGACTGGTGGAAGAACAACCGCATCAGTAAGGCAAGAAAATACGCCTTTTTGCGAGGTAAACGGTCCTGCAGGGTTAACCTTACTTTTAAACCGACAGAGTGTTGTAATTAAAGATCAAGGTGCTACTCTTAATGATCGGGAATATACCATCCATCAAGCATTGTATCAAAGAAGAGTGCCTGTGCCACATATTATGCAACCGGAACAGGGAAGAGAGTTATATATTGAACATCTTGGCGAAGATATCGAAACCGCATTAGCAAGGAGTGGATATTATGGGGGAGAATTTGAACGAACACGAGGATGGCTAGGAAACTCACTCATCACAAGTTATCAACAACAAGCGGGACCTTTAGTTGCTCAAGTTGATACTGCTATTGCTGCAATCTTGGGTAGCGAACTCAAAAGGGAACTAATTGATGAAGCCATTATCAGAGTTGTAAAAGGGACCAGAGTATCACGACTACAGGCAAGATTTAACTATCATGCGTTACGACTTGCTCAAACAATTCCTTGGGGTACAAAACAGGACTTGGCTGCTCTTGATGAAATCGCTCAAAATCTAGATGAAGCTACACAAAAATTTCCTTGCTGGACTGGTAATGTATTTCCCAAAAATATGTATGGGTTAGATGAAGGCAAAAACGGAAACCCCCAGTATAAAATTAAAGTAAGTGATTTTAACGGCATCCAACGTTCAAGTATGCAAGAAGCTATTGCTCGCGTTATTGATGGATACCTTCCAATTCGTTTGGGAGGATATAACCAGATGATGGTAACTCTTCATGAAGAAGACAAAAAGCAAGAGATGGTCGAACTCTATCTTCGTGAATGGGAACATCAAACCGGAACAATAATTGATCGAGAAGATTTCGCACGATATTTGCCTTTTGCGCGATTTGCGGTTAATCTTCGTGGCGCTAATTATGCTCTTCGAGAGCTTGCGCAAGCAACAACCTTTCAAGATATTTTCATTAAATACAAAGAAGAAGAACATCATAGAGCAACGGCACAGAAAGTTTTAGCAACGGTATCGACGCAAGGAAAGTTTATTCCGGTTGCCCAACTTGTTTTCGATAGATATGAGGCTGCTCTTAATGCCATTCCAGATCGAGTCTGGGAACAAGCAGTTCGTTGGGATGCAGGAGAGATGAAGGAATAATCTTAATGAGCAAACTCTTGAAGATATCCCTCAAGCGGTGTATTGGCAAGATAAATCAATCTACCAATCGTGAGGAGATAGTGCATATGTGTTGGTTTTTCTGATTGAAGTAACTTCATTCCCTTCTCTTGAAGAATTTTTTTATCTAATTCATGTAAAGCAAAAAGAGGTTCAATTTTTTTACCTAAATATGACTTTTGGAGCACTCCAAACATGCCAATAATCTCTTGGAAGAACTGTTTTTCTTTTGGGGTGAATTTTCTCTTCGTATTTCTTAACAGTTTGTTGAAATGATAACCCTGTCGTGCAATGTGGGCTACATTACTCAAAAACTGCCACAAAAACGGCATGGCTTTTACAGAGACGACGTTTTTGGAGATACAGCGTTTTAAGAAATTATCATACCTCTGGATTTTGTGTGTCAATTCGCTGCAATCTGCCGTTTCCAGTGTGCGTAAAATCTCGAGAACCATAAAGAATTGCTTTTCAATGATGTTTTCAAAATTATCATAGTTTGGCTCGGCCACACTCTCGATAGAATACAGTTTCTCCTTCTTCCTAAAGACTTCAAAACCTATTAAATGCTGTTCCACAACCGTATTCAGATCCTCCTGCTTACCATCGTATGTTACAAACAATTTATCATACCCTGCGCGATACGCATTCACAATCAACGTGCGAGTAACACTTTCACGAATCAAGGGAATAGTGATATTTATTTGACTGGGCTCTTTTTGTTGATGCTGTGTTGCTAACACCAATTTTCCTTCTTTCTCTTCAATCTCAAGTTCATCGCCAGCCCTAAGTCTATGTTGATCAAGCCATTTTTTAGGGATGTAGAGGGTTAGACCTGAACCACCTTGCTTGATGAGTTTTCGACGCATTCTTACTTTATTCTTTTGTCCATTTATAAGATTTGTGTGAAAAGATATGCAACATATCTTTGATAGTAAAAAGATATTTAATAGAGCCATTAGTAATTGTACAGTAATAACATTAATGGTGATTAAACATGATAAGCTACAATAAACAATTAGAAGTAAGACAAACATTAACAAATTTAATTCAAAATGGAGCAATTCCGGCAACCGCACGCGTCCTCGATATCCAAGGAGCAAGTCGCTGTTATAGAGAAGTTGGTCAATCTCCCTACTGGCATGAGCCCGTACCTGTTTCTCAAGCTTTAGAACTTATGGAACGAATTGTACGCGCTGATCCCACTTTGAGAAGCACAGGACCAGTATTTGAAAGTCGAGGTGGTCGCGACCGGGATCTTTATGTAAGCGCATGTTTTATTGCTAGGCCAAGGGAAGTCGCTCTTGCTAAGTTAGAACCTGCAAAAAAAACAAATGCTGTTCTTGAGGTACAATTTAAGGATGGTCGACAAGATGGTCGCTTCCAAGATGCCCAGTCATATATCTCGTTTGGACCTTCATCAGGGATCACCAACATAAATGACCTTCAGATAAATGGTGGATTTAGAATTGCAGGAAGATATGTAGCTGATGACGGAGTAAAAATTTTAGGACAGGTTTACGATTCTGCAGCACAAATGGCAGCGAACCTTCCCAACAATGGCGGGAATTATGTTAGTTTCAGCTCTTTTCAACCAGATGTTGCTGCACGAACCCGGCAGGGACTATTTGGTGATCTTTCAGCAGACCGATGCCTATTAGTTATATCTGGACGAAGCGCTTCCCTGTATACTTCTGCAAAAATTTCAAGAGATTTCCCAGAAATATAGATTTGTGAAATACGAGAAAGAAACATTACACAAAAAAAAGCGAAACATAGAGAGAATAAACCATGAAAAATCAAAACTTAAAAAGAGGAATCCTCGGAATGAGCCTAGTTGGAATTTTAGGATATATTGCGTTAGCAGACCAGCAAGGAATTGTAACCCAAAGGGAGAATGTTTTCCCTAACCAGAATTACCAAAAAACAACTTTTCAAGTAGTCGTCAACAATGTAATAGCATACTGTGCGGATAAAAGTCAACCGATGCAATCTGATGATCTTACACAACGACCATGGAATCTTCAAGTAGGAGATAGGGTAACCTTACCTATTGAAGGGATGTATACTTGTGATCTTCTATTGCCCGGACAATACGATGTACAAAAAGAACAAGATAGATAAAAATGTGTGAGGTAAGAAATTACAATGAACATTTCAAAAATACCATTTTATGATCGTTTTCCCAATGTGGTGAAAGCGTATCTTACTGTTGTACAACCAACCCCTGATTTAGAGAAAGTATTACTAACAGGTATTGTCGAGAATGGCACGCCATATCTTGGAGATCGAAGTCCGATTAACAAACCACGAAGTGATCCGCCGTGGTTACGGCAGGAAGGCACATTCAAACCAACAGTAGATTATGAACATATATGGCGTGGACTCAATGCTTATCTTAATGATCTTGGAAGTGGACACAAAAGTTGGAGTGAAATAGATGACACCCTCCATTCGTCATTACAAACAGGATCGTTCTTATCATGGCATTGGGGATTTATTGATAATAAAACAAAGATTTCATTGATGGTGCTTGGTGAAGTACAAAGACCAACTGCAGATTACAACAACATACTTGGAGTCGTTCGACGTTCTGAGGTAAATACTCTTCCAACGGGCAGAATTGTTGAAATAGAACCAAGTGGGCTTCGGGCACAGTATGTTTGGGGAGGATTAGAAATTACGTTGTAACTGTTTACACTGTAACTTTTACTTCTCCAACCACTCGCCTTCTTCATCACTCAACCCTAATTCCTTTGTTAATGCCTCGTGATGTTTTTTGAAAACGGGGACGAGATAAGGAACCTGTTTGAATGCTTCTTTTTTCGACATATGAGTTGCGGCTGCTAATTTCTCGGCAATCTCTTTACGTTTGGCCATTTTCATGTTGATCTGCCATTGACGTAGCAGACGCATGGTTGGTTTATAGGAGATAAAATTAGTATTTCGTTCATCTTTAGCAGATGAGACACCAGCACTACAAAGATGATTAATGTACGCAAGAAAACGCCAATGTTGACGTTTGCGAATTCTTCCCGCAAATACATCGGCTCGGGACATATGTTCATAGGCTCTGGCTATTGATGTTGCAGAAGCGTATTCTATAGGAATGTTAGCATCTAACCATAACATTAATTCTCCTGGTTCAAGGTCCGTATCATCTAATGCGGGAAGCGCCGTTTCAACAGAAGAAGATTTGAAGATTTGGGTTAAGACTTCAAGAATCGTTTGCGTTCGACGCCGGTCAGAGAGAGTTGTCACGGCTTCGTAGGAGAGAGAGCCATTGCGAGCACAGACATGTAGATCAATAAGTGCTGCACGCAGGTCTCCATCAGCTTGTCTTGCTAACGAATTAATAGACTTCTCATCAACGGTGATCTTTTCTTGTTGCGCAACCCAGGTTAACGCATGCGCAAGAGTACGATATTGGAGTTTATGATACTCGATAGTTAATGCCTCTTTGAGCAATGGTTTAAATTTTGCATCTGTGACATCATTCGCGGTAAGAATGACAGGGAATGTTGAAGTTGTTATGGCTTTGAGTATACCGGTTACGCCGCCACGATCACGCACACCAGAAAGAGCATCAATTTCATCAATAAGAATTAATTTAGGAGTGAAGAAAAGAGATTGCTGCCCTAATGCAGAACCAAGAAACTGTTTCATGGCTGCTTCATTGCGTAAATCAGATGAATTGAGCTCAAGAACATCGAATTTTAATTGTTTTGCGAGCGCATAGACACTCGCCGTTTTTCCTACGCCTAATGGACCTAGCAAAAGAGCTGCTTTCTTTTTTTGATTCTTATAATTGAGAATATAATCTTTGAGTTGAGACACAGCGAGCTGCTGTCCAAAGACTTGTTCTTCATTTTGCGGTGCATATTTAATTGTATACAGAGACATACTATTTTGTGAGACAAGAGGGTATTAAAGGTTTGTGGTTAAAGATGCTTGAGATCCCAGACAATGAGACAGATACACAAGAACGAGAAAAATAGTATGAAATAATTTTGGAGAATGTTAGGCAGACCAATGTTGAAGAAAACTGTCGAGGGATGTAATAATGCTACCAGAAACACTGCTGCGAGAATAATGAGCAGGATAGTGAGGAGGAGGAAAATTTTACGGCGTTGATGATAGGACATGAAGGTAGAAATGGAATGAGAGTTTTTAATGTTGGCGGTTCTTTCGAAACTATTTATGTTGTCACTCAATAGTGTCTAATTCAGCGAAAGATTTATAAAATAACTAGTTTTAGTCACTTTATAATGACATCATTTGGAACTCTTGCAGAAATATTAACTCCCCTTCCCACACCCACTGGATTTGGAGTAGAAGGTTACCCACATATAGTTTATTCTCCACTTCCTCAAGAAAAAGATGGTCCAGTTCGTATGGTTTATACTTGTCCAAGAGATGTTTCTTTATCTAAAAAAATGATAGAGACTATTGCGAAACGAGTAATTCATGATGTTAATAATCCCCTTGCCGCAATTCTTACATTAACAGAAATGGCAGAAATGTATTTACCGACTTCTGAATCCGAGGATTATAAATCTGCTATTGCAGAATATCAAAGAGCACATAACCAAGCAAGAATATTTCAAGCGAGTCTTGAGCAAATGGCAGACCATCCCCCTCATACCCAACAATTACTTGAAACTCAATTGAAACAAGTTGGACAGCAATTCTGGGCATTAAAAGCAATACTGGGAGGTTTACCTCCTACAGACGATAAAGATTTTAATAACGATTTAATTACTCAATTAGGCACGCAAGAAAACCCTGTTGATCGGTTACTCCAAGGACTTACTGCACTTGCTCAAGAAGAACCAATATCTCGAGGATTGTATAATACAAAATGGTTAGGCCATTATTTTCAAATAATTGCTGGAGACTTAAAAAAATATGGCTTGGTTGATTTACAAACTCAAGGAGTAGCACATTTATCAACAACCCAGGATTTAGCTATTCTTTATACTCAAATTCTAAACTTAGCGAGTAACTCCGCAGGAGCATTTAAGAAAAACGACATAGGAGACGCCAAGAATAGATTGCCTCGATTAGTAGTAAACGCACAAGTAAGAGATCTTGCAGAGCAAGAAAGGTTCTATCTTACAAGTGAAGAAAGAGCAAAGTATGACCCTAATACTCCTTTTCTTTTTGTTGGGGTAAAAGATGATGCTGGTGGAATTAATTTTACAAAAATTGCACCTCATCAGATGTTTGAAGCAGGACAAAGTACAGGAAGTACAGGGCTTGGACTTGCACTCTCTGGACGCGTTCTTCATCACCTAGGTGGTTTTATCACTGTTGAGACTGCAGGAAATGGAACAAAAGGAGGGTACACTTCAATTACCCACGTGATCCCCCTTAATCGTTAAGTTTTGATTAGTGGTTGGTTTTTCTTATTTTTTTGAGTCGTCATCTTTTTAAAGAGGATACTACTTTGCTAGAACTATGGCACTTGCTGAGAAATATGATCCAAAAGAAGCTGAACCACGCATCCAGAAACTCTGGGAACAAACCCAAACGTACAAATTTGATCCCAAAAGCACAAAGCCAATTTATTCTATTGATACCCCGCCGCCAACAGTGTCGGGAAAGATGCACCTAGGTCATGCATTTAGTTACACTCAAGGAGATATTATTGCGCGCTATCAACGTATGAAAGGAAAAAATGTGTTCTATCCTTTTGGAACCGACGATAACGGTTTAGCAACGGAAAAACTCATTGAGAAAACCAAAAATGTTGTATCAAAAAAGATGGAACGTAATGAGTTCATCAAACTCTGTCTTAAAACACTTGAAGAAATTCGCCCTGGATTTGTAAACGATTGGAAGAAGATAGGGATTAGCTGTGATTTTTCAATATTTTATTCCACGATTAATGATCATTGCCGCAAGCTTTCGCAGAAATCATTTATAGACCTCTATAAAGCTGGCCGTATTTATCAGAAGAAAGCCCCCATTATTTTCTGCCCTCATTGTAAAACAGCAATTGCGCAAGTAGAGATGGAAGATACCGAACGCAAAAGCACACTTAATTACATTAAAGCGAAAATTGATGGAACACAAAATGAGTTTATTATTTATTCAACAACCCGCCCTGAACTTCATCCTGCTTGTGTTGGTGTCTCCATTAATCAAGAAGGAGATTATGTTCGTGCAAAGCGACCCGATGCAGAGATGTGGGTATTAAGTAAAGAAGGAGCAGAGAAACTTGCTGATGAGTTTGGTCTTCAGGTTATAGAAACATTCAAAGGAACAAAATTAGTTGGCAAGAAAGTGGTGATTCCTTTTGCACAGGAGAAAATCCCTATTAGTCATGATATTTCTGCAAAGACTGAATATGGAACAGGCGTAGTCTATTATTGCTCATATGGTGGTCTTGATTGTGTTGAATGGATGGCACGTCACCCTGAAACAACAGCAGTACATATTATGGATGAAAGTGGGACTTATATTGCACCAAGCCCATATCATGGGAAAAATTCAGAACAAGCACGGGTTGCGGTTCTGGAAGATCTAGAAAAAGCAGGCATGCTTCTCAAAAAACAACCATTAACCCATATGGTTAATACTCACGAACGGTGCGGCACCGATATTGAATATGTGGCAACCAAACAGTGGTTCGTTGCGTATCTTGACTTGCGTGAGCATTTCTTAGAATCTGGCGCAAAATTGAATTGGTATCCACCACATATGAAAGTACGGTACGATAATTGGATTAAAGGTCTTAAATGGGATTGGTGTATTTCTCGTCAACGTCATTTTGGTATCCCTATGCCGGTTTGGTATCACAAAAAAACCGGAGAAGTAATTTTGCCGTCACTAGACCAGTTGCCAGTTGATCCACTTAATGATGTTCCCAAAGGTTATTCAAAAGAAGATGTTATTGCGGAAAAGGATGTACTTGATACTTGGGCAACGTCCTCTTTGACACCACACTTAGCTGTAGAACTATTTGACGATCCTGCGCTTAAGAAAAAATTGATTCCGATGAATCTTCGACCACAAGCGCATGACATCATCACGTTCTGGTTATTTAACACGTTGGTAAAAGAGCAATTGCATCATCATCAGAATCCTTGGCACGATGTTGTGATTTCTGGACATGCACAAGACCCTCATGGTCGTAAGATGTCCAAATCTAAAGGCAATGTTATTGAACCACAAGTGATGGTTGATAAGTATTGTGCTGACGCGTTACGTTTCTGGGCAGCTGGCTCAAAACTAGGTGATGATTTACCATTCCAAGAAAAAGATTTACTTACGGGACAAAAATTTGTGACAAAATTATGGAATGCATCTAAATTTAGTATGCTGCATCTTGAAGGATATGAGGGTACAGGAAAAGCAACTGAATTGATTGATCGTTTTGTGATTTCTCGCTTGCAAAGTTTAATCCAAGAATGCAGCGAAAGCTTTGATCGTTATGAATATGTACGAACTAAAGCGGAAGTGGAGAAATTTTTCTGGCATATTTTTTGTGATAATTATTTAGAAATTGTTAAAGATCGATTGTATAATCCCGATGTACGTGGTGCTGCTGCGCGAACAAGTGGCCAGTATACCCTGTACCATACATTGCTCACTATTGTGAAAATGATTGCCCCCGTTATGCCGCATATTACAGAAGAGATTTATCAAAACTTCTTCAAAGAAGGGGACGGCGCGAAGAGTGTTCATCTGTCACATTGGCCAACTGTTAACACCGCATTACGTGATGAGCAAGCAGAAAAACTTGGTGAGATCATGTTAGATATTATTGCTACTGTGCGTAAGTATAAGTCAGAAAAAAATCTGTCCATGAAAGAAGATTTGAAGAAACTAGTCCTTGTTGGCGACGATGTTGCAGAGTTAGTAGAAATCGCAACCGGTGATCTCAAAGCAGTTTTACGTGTAGGAGAAATTGTGACACACGGAACAACCACCCTTGAAACTGAGAAATTTAAGATTAAGATAGGGGTTGAATAGATTTATTAGAATAAAATTTACGGATCACTTTTCTTTTTGTTTTTTTAATCGTTCTATTGGTGTTGAAATTTCCCATAGTATCTCAAAATAACGACGAAAATTAGTTGCAAAATCTTTGTCAATAGTTTGAATCACAAATGGCTCTTGATGGATTAAGATCTGACACACTATTTCTTTTCCATAAACTGCTGTTTGAACAGGAAGAACGTGACCTTGTGGAAGAACTCGTACCGCATAATTCTTTCTTCCAAGAAATGTAAGAGCACGATTTTGCGCTTCATGATTGAAGATTAAACGATTTTTGATCTGTTTGGAAATTTTTTGCGCATGAAACTGTTCCATAAATGGACCACCCGCAAGCTTAGGCATATCAATACACCCTGCTGCCCAATAGTCTTCACCTTTACCAATCATATTAAGAGAATCTGTAAAACTGGCGCGTACACCCGCAATACCCTTGTAGAGTCGTACACAATTATTACGTTCTACTTGAGCAAATTGAGCAGAAAGTTGAGGAACTATGTTTTCCACATGAATTTGTTGAGCTTTAACCATATCACGAAGATGTTTAGGATCAACAGCGTTAAAGCGTTTGGTTTTGTTAATTTCAGTCTGTGTAATGAGACCTTTCTCAAGAAGTCTGTCGATTGCATCGTAGACATTACGACGATGGATTCCGGTTTTAGATGTAACTTCAGAGGCGGAGAGATCATTGCTACGAATAAGAATAAGATAGATTTTTGCTTCGTTTTTGGTTAGACCCAATTCGATAAGTTCATTAATCATAAAGAGAGATACATAGAGCCTATTTTTAATTCTTGTGGTGATAATAGTTACCACATATGTTTAAATGAGTTAGATTTACAAAAAAACAAGATGTCCACATTCGATGATACCAGTCTATCTAGGACCCTACAATTACCAGCCCCAATAAGAGGAGCAGAAATTCTCCGGATAGTCCATCTAACGGCACAAGAGGTATCAAATCAATGGGGAGATGAGACGATAAAATATGTGCAAGAGAAAATAAACAATCCCAAAAACAAAGAAGAATTTAGAATAGGCATCTCAAGTATGTATCCCCATTCAAATATCAAAATTTCGGCTAAATCTGCTTCTGCACAGGAGGGGATAAGTGTTATGGAAATGTATGACCAAATTAGAATAGAATATTGGCTTTGGTCAAGAGTATGTTATGAAGTGAGATATGTTGATTTTGAGGCTGCGGTGAGAGGAGCAATTGAAGACACCGTTTCGCAAATGAAAATAGTCCTAGAAAAGATATTAAGAGCAGAAAACAGACCAGAAAAATAAAAAAAGAAGACAAATGAAAATGGAATGCAAAATTACACTTGAAGACGCTTTTCTTCCTTATGAAGGGATTTCACTACGTTGCTTCTTGCCAGAAACACGACATCATTTTTTGCAAAAGTTAGAATCGTATATCAAAGAGTTAGGGAATGTTCTCAAAGAGGAGGAATGGAATTCTCCAATAGCAAATTGTAAAAAAGTAACTATTCAAACAGAAAATGGAATATTGATTTATTTCTGGATGCAAGAGAATAGCATCTTTTTCACTTGGAATGCTCAGTCGGAGTATCTTGCCCCCGGTCCAAAGTTGCGTTTGATACTTAATGATTTAGTGCGAGAACTCTGCACTTAAGACTTTACACCATGCTAACTATAGGGAGATATTTCATAGGAATTGAGCAAGACATGTATAGAAACGAGTACCTAGTAGTCATGGATAGAAGTAGAATAAAAAGACTAAGGAGTGGTACCTCAACAGATATTTCTACGTTTACTAAAGCAGTACATTTTCGTAAATTGCTTTCAGAAAACACAGAAGGAGTACAACTTGCAAATGAAGCAGCGATACAATTAGAAGGAATCGATGCATCAGAAATTAGTTATAGAGTCAAAGAACCCACAGAACTGTGGGTAAGAGATGAGGAAAGAATGATCCTATTGCGATTTGTAGAGCTAGGAAATAAGTATAATACATTTTGTGAAAGATTGGATAGGTTGTTAGAGTTTTCTTGATTTTAATTGTTCACAATAGATATTTCCCACAACCTTTTTAAATAATCTTCATTCTAAGTTAACTATGGTTAACAAAGCGATGTTGCATCCTCAAGAGATCGAAACCTATTACATTATTCCAACGGTTCGAAAATATTTCGCACTGTTTTTAGTAGATCAAGGTCTAAAGCAAAAAGATGTAGCTGCAATGCTTGGCGTTCATACAGCGGCGATTAGTCAGTACCGTAGCAAAAAACGAGGGATGCAGGTAACATTTCCACCTGAGATTATTAATGAGATGAAAAAATCTGCTCTTAAAATTAAAGATCATTTTTCTTATTTTCAGGAAATGCAGCGATTACTTCATCTTATTCGTAAGACCAAAGTACTTTGTCAAATTCATCATCAATTTTCACCAATTCCTCAAGGATGTGACCCTCATAAAATAGGTTGTATTACAAAGAAAATAGAACAAAAAGAGTGCATATAAAATGGTTGCTGCTAAAATTAATTCTAAAGTGAAAAAAAGACATTCGAATGTAGACGCAGCTCGAGCACTTTATGATCCCGCAGATAAACACAAATCGCGTACAGTAGCGAGAGCAGGGATTCATCGTGAGGTTGTTGAATTGATTTCTACAACAAAAAATGAGCCAGCGTGGATGTTACAGAAGCGTTTGAAAGCATTAGAATTTTTTACAAAAACACCACTTCCTTCATGGGGTCCTGATCTTACTGATCTTAATTTAGATAAAATAGTTTATTTCGTAGATCCGAATGCGACAGAAACAGACTCATGGAATGATGTACCTGAAGAAATTAAAAAAACATTTGATCGTTTGGGCATTCCTGAAGCGGAGAAAACAGTTCTTGGAGGGACTGGGGCACAATATGATTCAGGGATGGTGTACCATAATTTACAGAAATCACTTAAAGAAAAAGGAGTTATCTTTGAAAATATGGATACTGCGCTGCATATGTATCCAGAGATAGTTCAAAAATATTTTATGACAAATTGTATTCCGATTACTGATCACAAATTTATCATGCTTCATGCCGCAGTGTGGAGTGGTGGGACATTTATTTATGTTCCAAAAGGAGTGGTTGTTGATCTGCCGTTACAAGCTTATTTTCGCATGAACGCGCAACGTGGTGGACAGTTTGAACACACACTTATTATTGTAGATGAAGGAGCAGAATTACATTATATTGAAGGCTGTTCATCTCCACGCTATACTCAAAGTTCTCTACATGCTGGTTGTGTAGAAATACATGTTCTTCCTGGCGCAAAAATGAGGTACACTTCCATTGAAAATTGGAGTAAAAATGTGTATAATCTTAACACGAAACGAGCCATAGTCCATAAGAATGCCACCATGATCTGGGTGAATGGGAATATGGGAAGTGCTCGTACGATGCTTTATCCGTCTTCCATTTTGATTGGAGAGAATGCACATAGTGAAAGTGTAGGAATTGCATTTGCAGGAAAAGGACAAAATCAAGATACGGGAACAAAGATGATTCATGTTGCATCAAATACAACATCTTTGATTAAATCAAAAAGCATTAGTAAAGATGGCGGCATTGCTTCTTATCGAGGACTTGTTCGTATAAATAAAGACGCTGCAGGATGCCGCGCACGAGTAGAATGTGATGCGTTGATGTTAGATGCAAAATCTGTTTCAAACACTTATCCATTTATGAAAGTGGATAATAGCTCCGCTAAAGTAAGTCATGAAGCTAGTGTAGGTAAGATTGGTGAAGAACAATTATTTTATTTGATGTCACGTGGTTTGAACGCTCACGAAGCAGTGAAAATGATTGTAAGTGGGTTTATTGCTCCCGTAATCAAAGCATTGCCTTTAGAATATGCTGTCGAGCTCAATAAGTTAATCGAACTTGAAGTAGAGGGTATGTAGATGAAAGCTGTTGAATTAAAGAAAAAACTAACAGAGATGGATTTAAGCAAAAAAATCTATGGGCTAGGAATACGTAATCGTATTGAGGGATTTGATGCAGATAGATTTGTGAATGCAACCAGCGCAGAAGTAACTCTTGAAGGTAAAAAGACAGCAGGAAGAATTATTATAGAAAAAGATGGTGTGTTTACATTTACATTAGATGCACCAAATGGGTGCATGCAAGGTAAAAAGGATATTATAATAAAAGCACAAAAAGAAGTAACTCTCCATCTTATTGAAAATATCAGGGGGATTGGTCTTGCTTTTCAATGGAACATCGAAATAGAACGTGGGGCACAAGTAACATTATATCGAACTTTGCAAGCACACCATGCATATGTGTTCACTGATTCATCATTCATACTCCACCCCAATTCAACACTCCTACTCACAGAATTTATCCATGAAGGAAACTTTGTACGCACGCATGCCATGAGCACTATTTCAGCAAATGCAAATCTCATTCATACCACTCTGTTTCGCACCACAAAAGAACATGATATCAAAGTAAGTGCATGTCTTGAAGGAAAAGAAGGTAAAGCGTCTCTGATTGCACGCGGAGTTATTGAAAAAGATGCTAAGGGGCTTTTCTTAGGTGAACTCAATATTACTAAAGATGCTGTACGATCGCAGGGTCATCAAAAGTCTGATCTGTTGTTGCTATCACCGACCTCCATTGGTGAAGCAGTTCCAGTTCTTGAGGTAGAAAACAATGACGTAACCTGTTCGCATAGTGCAACGATTTCCCAAATTGACCCTGAAATGTTATTTTATCTTGAAAGTCGAGGGATTAGTAAAACAAATGCGATGGTCATGATTGTAGAAGGCTTCCTTAAGCCTTAGCTTTAACCACATCACTCAAAATATCCAAAAACACGAACAACACAAAATGAATACAAAACTATTACTCAACGCAGCGAAACGAGCTGAACTGATTAAACGAGATTTTCCTCTCTTGAACCAGAAATCTAATGGCAAAGGAATTGTTTACATAGATAATGCTGCAACGACACAGAAACCAAAAGCAGTACTTGATGCTATGAATAAATATTATAGCAAAGATAATGCGAATGTTCATCGCGGAATTTATCCTCTTGCAGAAAAAGCAACTGAAGATTATGAACATTCACGCCAAATCGTGGCTTCATTTATTGGCGCAACTCCCCAAGAAACAATTTTTACTAGTGGAACGACAGAGAGTATTAATGTTGTGGCACGAGCACTAGAACCGCTTCTCAAAAAAGGAGATGAGATTGTTCTTACGGTTTTGGAACATCATAGTAATCTTGTACCCTGGCAGGAATTAGCCAAGCGACGTGGTGCTGTGGTACGATATGTGGGATTGACGAACGATCAAAAGATTGATTTAGCACAAGCACGAAAGATCATTACGGCAAAAACAAAGATAGTGGCATTCACATTGGTATCAAATGTGTTAGGAACGGTTACGCCTGCCCAAGAATTAATTGGGCTTGCATCGAGGGCAGGAGCATATAGTGTTGTTGATGCAGCGCAAGCAATTGCGCACTATCCCCTTAATGTAAAAGATTTGAAATGTGATTTTCTCGCTTTTTCTGGGCATAAAATGTTTGGTCCAACTGGAATTGGAGTGTTGTATGGACGTCATGAATTGCTTGAAGAATTGACACCCGTTCTATTTGGCGGAGAAATGGTAGGAGAGGTTACTTTTGAAGGTGCTACGTGGAATGATTTGCCTTGGAAATGGGAAGCAGGAACACCTAAAATTGCAGAAGCTATTGGGTTGGGCGCTGCAGTTGAATATTTGCAGAAGATTGATCGGCAAAGAAGCGAGAAATATTTGGAAGAACTGACGAGTTATGCGCGTATCAAGATGGAACAGATTGAAGGATTAAAAATACTTAATCTTAAACAACCACATCAAGCACCCATTATCACATTTACAATGAAAGGAATACATCCTCATGATATTGCCCAGGTTGTAAGTCGCTTTGGTGTGTGCATTCGTGCTGGACATCATTGCGCTAAACCTCTGCATGGTGTGTTGAGGGTGGCTTCATCGGCACGAGTTTCACTTGCCATATACAACACTCCTTTTGACATTGATATGTTGTGCAAGGCGCTTAGGGCTGTTGAAGAGGTGTTTGTTCATGGATGAAGAACTCTATCAAGAACAGATTTTAGATCATTATCGAAATCCCCGACATAAGAAAGAGTTAGCAGGAGCAAGTTGTTGCGCCCATCAGAACAATCCTTTATGTGGAGATGAACTGACTGTGTATATTGATTTAGAAAAGAGCAAGAGCGGTTTGCTTAAGAAAGGTGGCAAGGTCAAAGAGATTACATTTACTGGTCATGGTTGCGCAATAAGTCAAGCTGCGGCGTCACTGGTTATCGAGGCACTCCAACATAAGACTATTGAAGAGATTACAAAATTACGAGAAGAAAAAGTTTTGGAATTATTAGGTATTCCCATTACTGCGTCGCGAATGAAGTGCGCGATGTTGATCTATAAGACACTCCAACAAGCAGTGAAAAGACAAGCAACGAAAGGTAAAGAACATGAACAAAAACAAACAAAACCCAAGAAGTGAAAAAGATAAAACTGCTCCTGATTTGCGTGTTGAGAATCTCGTTGTTCAACGTGAAGGAAAAGAACTCCTTAAAGGGGTTACCCTTCAATTTGAATCAGGAAAAATATATGCTCTCATGGGTCCAAACGGCGCAGGAAAGAGTACGTTACTCTATACTATAATGGGTCATCCTGAATGCAGAGTGGTGAAAGGAAAAATATTTTATGATGGAAAAGAGATTACATCGATTTCAACTGATCTACGAGCAAAACAAGGATTGTTTTTATCATTTCAAAATCCTATTGAGATACCAGGAGTAAGATTAAGTCATTTTCTACGCACAGTGGTGAATACACAACGTGAAGGACGTGGGGAAAAACCACTTAGTGTGCCAGAATTTGCGCAGGTACTCAAAGAGAAATTGTCTTTGTTGGGATTGGATGAGACTTTTGCAAGGCGTTCATTAAATGAAGGGTTTTCAGGTGGAGAAAAGAAAAGAGCGGAGATTTTGCAACTGGCGTTATTGGAACCACGTTTTGTATTTCTTGATGAAACTGATTCCGGACTAGATATTGATGGAATGAAAACAGTTGCCCAAATGTTACATCGTCTTCAGAAGGAAACAAAAATGACTATTGTGATTATTACCCATTACAAACGCTTTTTAGATTATCTTAGACCAGATCAGGTGTATGTATTGCAAGATGGAAAAGTGGTTAATGAAGGGGGAGCAAGCCTTATTGAAAGAATTGAAACTGAGGGATTTGGCGACATTAAACATGCTAAGAGCAATGCTAAAGAAATTAAGAATAAATCAAATGTACAAAGTAATTCAAAGGCACAAAAATGATGAAAATGATTACACAAGAAGAACTAATTGAGATATTTAGAAGTGTAGAAGATCCAGAGATACATATTGATATTTGGACATTAGGGTTAATTTATGATACTTCCATTTCAAAAGAGGGCGTTAAGATTGTGATGACGTTTACGTCCCCGTTCTGTCCCTATGGACCTCAATTACTTGAAGAGTTGCAAGAGAAAATTGAGGAAAGAGGGGTTAAGAAAGTTAACATTGAAGTCACGTTTGACCCCCCCTGGCAGCCAAGTGAGGAGTTACGGGAGATGTTAGGGATGTAATTGTTATTACTTTACAGTGTTGAAATTTTGAAAAAGATTATAAAGTTCTCTCCTTTTTGAGATTTTTATGCAACAAACTGATTTGTTAGATTTGGTCAGAGTTCCGATTCGACAAGGAGTGCTTTACCTCTATCCAGAATATGTTGATCAGGCAGAGCGGTTTGAGCGTAGTGAGTATCGTCAAGATTTCAAGGCTTCACGCCCTGTTACTCTTCGTGATTCTTATTGTGGACAACCGTATGTGATAAAAGCAGAGAGAGATACAAATGACCATTATCGTAGAAAATACCCCTGGCTGGTTCCCAAAGATGGAAATATTGCAATTAAAGAAGTTTCTATTGCTCGTGCTCTCTCACAACTTGCTTCATTTAATGATGGATCTGTTGCTGTCGAATTTGAACAACCTTGCGGATTATTTTTTGATAATGGCGGAATGAATTGGGGCTTGTATGAATATAAAGCAGAGATACACAGTGAGAAAGTATTACCTCCAGACCTAGCAAGATTAGAAGAAGCTTTAGAACAAGAACGATTACAGCGAATTTCTCAAGTAGGAGCTAAAAGTTTTGAAGAAGGAGAGATTAATGAGAAGAATTGGCTTTTACGTTTGTTTGTACAAGAGTTTTATTTTCCTCGAGATTTTAGTAATATTGTTCTCCTCTACAATGGCATAGAACATAATGAGTTTAGCTACAAATTTGGGAAATGTATTGATTCTCATCAAGTGCCTACTTCTTTTGTTGGAGACTTCGAATTTGTAGGGTATGTAAAAGAAGAAGAGAGAAATAGTAAGATGCGAAGAGCAGTTAGTTATTTGTTTGGCCATAGAGCCAGGGAGAATTTTTCTGTTCCTGAAAATATTCTACGCGTTTTACCAGCCGATCAACAAGCTGAACTCTTTGCAATTATAGAAAACAAAGCGAGAGAGATGGCGCAGCGCGTTGTAACATATCTAGGCATTGATACGACTACCATTGGAGATACCTTCCATGTAGCAAGTAATGGTCCTGCATACGATCTTGTTCAAACAATTAGACATACCGAAGATTTTACCCGTTTCTTGCGTGAATAGTAATTCAGGACAACTTACGCTACCTTTTTAAACCTCGTTTGCTTCATTCTGACTAAAAAGGGAGCTGAGATGGACGAACGGGATTATCAAGATTTATTGCAGCGGTACAAGGCAAAGGTTGCCCAAGAATTTGGAGAAGGCGCAGTTCAACCCAAGAATGTTAGTTCGAAGCAATATACTCAATTTAAAGAAGAGATCTATCCCACACATTATTCTTTATATGAAAAATTATGTAATGGCGCAGAGAAAATTCTTCATCTCTCCGTTGATGCAAAAAGCGCAGCAAAATATCAAAATGACATTGATATGTGTCATTTGAATGTTACTCCTACCGGCGTTGTGTCATTATCAGTACTACTTCCCCTCTTTGTCATCTTTTTTGGAACGCTGCTTTCTTATGCAGTTTTTGGGCTCTTTTTCTTTGTAATATTTTTTCTGATTGTGGGCGCTATTCTGATTCCCGTGATGCAAAAAGTACCTTCATTTATGGCAAACACCTGGCGGATGAAAGCATCAAACCAGATGGTACAGGCAATTTTTTACATGGTTACATACATGCGTCACACCTCAAACTTAGAACGAGCAATTGGTTTTGCGGCAGATCATCTTGAAGCGCCACTGTCTCTTGATTTTCGTAAGATTGTGTGGGATGTAGAAACACAACAATATAGTAATATTCGCGATAGTGCAAATTCTTATTTAGAGAAATGGCAAGATATTGAAAAAGATTTTGTAGAGTCATTCCATCTCGTTGAATCATCTCTGTTTGAACCTTCTGAAGAACGACGTCTAGCATTGCTGGACAAAGGACTGGAAGTGGTTCTTGATGGAACGTATGAGAATATGTTACATTATGCCCATAATCTTAAATCACCCATGACAATGCTACACATGTTAGGTATTATTCTACCTATTTTGGGATTAGTTATTTTGCCTTTAGTTGTAACATTTATTAGTGAAGGATCACCGTTTGTTACCGCACTCTACATTTCTATGCTTTACAATGTGAGCTTGCCTATTGGTGTTTATTTTCTTGGTCGTATGATTCTTTCTAAACGTCCAGCAGGATATGGAGCAGTCGATATCTCTGAAAAAGAAGGTATCGCAAAATTTGGGATGGTGCGACTCTCACTTTCTAAAAATGTGACTGTCGCAATAAACCCATTATTGTTTAGCCTCACAGTCTTGTTTGTGGCTCTCGTGATTGGGTTTAGTCCGTTAGTATTACATGCAGTAAATCCTGATTTTGAAATACCATTGGGAGAAAGTATGAATTTTATGGATTATGTTTGCCCACCCTCACAACTCTGTCCCCCTACAGAAAAATATGGACCTTATGGCATAGGAGCATCGCTTCTTTCAATTTTATTAGTTGCAGGGATTGGAGGAGCATGGGGATTATATTATTCTCTGCGTTCCAAGAATGTAATAGCGATACGTGAAAAAACAAAAGCGTTGGAGGAAGAGTTTTCTTCAGCATTATTTCAACTAGGGAATAGATTAGGAGATGGTTTGCCTGCAGAAATTGCGTTTGCCAAAGTTGCTCAGACAATGCAAGGAACAACATCAGGAGAATTTTTTGCACTAGCAGAGCATAACATGACTCGTTTAGGTATGGGTCTTGAACAAGCTATTTTTGACCAACATGTGGGAGCATTACGAAATTTTCCATCTAATGTTATTGAATCTTCAATGAAAGTATTAATTGAGAGTGTACGCAAAGGTCCACGTATTGCTGCGCAGGCGTTGCTTTCTATGTCGCGTTATATCAAAGAGATTCATCGTGTTGAGGAAAGACTTCGAGATCTTATGGAAGATGTTATTTCTTCAATGAAAGCGCAGACCAAGTTTCTTACTCCAGCCATTGCAGGAATTGTGGTGGGAATTACTTCCATGATTTCAACGATTCTCACTAAATTAAGTACCCAACTTACAGAATTTGCTGGTCAATCTGATGCATCAGCATTTGGCAATATATTGACTCTGTTTGGAGTGGGTATTCCTACATTTCATTTCCAGTTGGTTGTCGGATTATATGTAATTCAAATTGCCTACATTTTAACGATTCTAGGGAATGGAATTGAGAACGGAGCAGATAAGCTTGGTGAGAGATTTATGCTAGGGAAAAATTTGATTGCCAGCACGTTATTATACTGTTTTATTGCAGCAGTAGTAATGGTTCTGTTCAGTATTTTTGCTAACAGTATTATTCTTAATACAGGAATTGTTCCAGCGTAGAAGAGGAAGAAAAAGAAAGAAAAGAAGAATGATTGGTTGTGGCGAAAAAGAATGGTTCTTACAACATTTTTGTAACTTCATCCACATTTTTTATAATGAAATCTGCAACAACTTTTCCGACAAATGACTTACCTTGCCCCGTGGTTACAAGTATGGTTTTTGTACCAGCATTTTTTCCGGTTTGGATGTCTGTATCAGCGTCACCTATAAAATAGGATTGCGAAAGATCTAGATTGTATTTCTTCGCTGCTTGATGCAGAAAATAGGGATGGGGCTTGCGACAAGAACAATCATCTTTAGGGGCGTGGGGACAGAAGTAGTATTGTGTGATCGTGATGTTTTTTGCTTGGAGTTGAGTTACAACACTTTGAAAATAGCTTTCAATCTGTTCAGATGTTGCTCGTTTTTTGGCGACCCAAGCTTGATTTGAGACAATAAAAAGTAAGTACCCCTGTGTTTGAAGGTAGTGTAATCCCTTTTCGATATCGTTCCAGAGGAGTTTATCAGAGGGAATACGAAAGGGATAGCCAGAACTATCAACAAGCGTTCCATCTTTATCTAGAAAAATAGCTTTATGCATGTTCTTGTTGAGCCTACAAAGATTTATAAATGGTTTCTCGATTTTTCTCTCTGTTGGGATTGTAGCTCAATCTGGGACAGAGTGAAACTTGCGTTTCGGGTTTCCTTTGCAGGAAAGAGCACCACGCTGAAGATATCCTCACTGACGTTCGGAAATGTCAGGGGAAAGCTGACACGTGGTTGTTGAGGGTTCAAATCAACCTTTTGGAAAAACTTGTGGCAGCAAGTCCTAGAAATGTAAAACATTTCTCATGGCTTGACCAAAACAAGTCAAAAGGTAGGGAAAGTCCCTCCAATCCCACATTTTTTTCTGAGAGGTTGTGGGTAGAAGCCATGTTTGATGACATTCGCACTAGGTTACGAGGAATTGACTTAGCCCTAAATCTTATTTTATTAGATCGCCATAAAAATGACGAATTTCAAGGTGTTGAATATCTCAAGAAGGATAAAGAAAGAGAAGGAACTTTCCTGTTAATAGAAGTAGGGGTTTGTCAGCTAAAAACATCAAGAACATATCGACAAAGATTAATACGTGGTTTTGAAGAAGTGTCGCTGAGTCATCTTGGGGTTGTAACTCATTTCCTTGAAGAGTTAAAAGATGGATTAGAAAATCGCTTTGAAATACCCTGGATTTGGAAAGAAGGATCAGATTGCCCAAGGATACGTTCTTTTCAACGAGATGTTTGTACTTTAGATATTGGTGTAGTAGGTGGTGCGAGATATTGTTTTAAAGATAATTTAGTTACGTTGTATGATTCGAGTAATTCCTTCGGACCGATTAGATCTGATGATTTAAGGGATTTATATCGTCTCTGTGATATAGAACTCCTACGTCATCCATCCAAAGCATATGCAGGGTTTAGAGTAGATTATAGCAAGCTAGTTAGTTAAGCATTTTTTTTTCTTCTAATTAATACCATTGTGACGAATAAAGCGTTTGTTACAATCATTGAACCAGTGTAGAACCAATTGACAAAGACAAAGTTCTCAAGGGCAAAGAGAGCTACAAACCATTTAAGAGAAGACATGGCAAACGTCGTAATTGTTTCTTCATGCGGTTGATGGTACGCCTTACGAAACGTAGGAATGAATGCGACCGTATCAGTTAGGGTGATTAAGATTATAGAATAAGTGGGATCATTTGTATATGCCCAAATCCCAATAGCCACAAATGAGGCAATAAGACAAAGCCAGTCAACAATGGGAAAATCTCGTTTGCCTTTGAATAATCCAATAGCGGCGACTATAAGACAGGCAAAAACAGTAAGCGCAGTTACCCACGCACCTGCACCTCCCCCTTTAACAACTTGTGCGGCAAACGCAATACCTCCAACGACTGCCCAGACAAACCAAGAAAACGCATGGGGTTTAGTCTTGCCTTTGAAGATGCCTCGAAAATAGGGGATATAACTCACGATACCAATTATAACAGCAAGTGTGCCAATAATAACTTTATAGTCAAGCATGGAAGAAAATTAGGTGGTGACTATAAATAGTTTCTGGGAAAGTTCCTGGGTGATAAAAAATTGGTGAGAGAATTTACCCCATCAAAATGACCCTAAATTCGAAAATGAAGATGATGTTTTGGTTTTCGTGAATGATGTTGATTTCGCCGCAACAGCACCATCGTGACAAGGATACAGTTCATGACTATCATAGCGACAATATAAAGCCAATTGGCAAGTGCAAAATTATCTAATGCAAACAACGCAAATGACCATTTTAAGGCATTAAGCGCAAAAGTGCTAATTGTTTCTTGAGAAGGAGTGTAATAATCCTTACGAAGGGTAGGAATAAATGCAATGACGTCAGTGATTGTAATGAGAATAATAGAAGCAGTGGGATCACTAGTGTACCTCCAAAGACCAATTGCGATAAATGAAGAAATGAGACAGAACCAATCAGAAAAGGGAAAATGATGCTTACCTTTGAATATGGCAACTATTGCAATACTCAAGCAAACTAATGCAGTAAAACCAGTTACCCAAGCACCAGGACCTGCGTTTTTTGCTAATTGCGCTGCAAATGCAATTCCAGAAAGAAGTGCCCAGACAAACCAAGAAAACGCATGAGGCTTCGTTTTACCCCCAAATATACCACGATAATACAGGGTATAACTAATAATACCAATTATTGTAGCAATGATTGCCAGCACTACTTTAAACTCTAACATAGATGTTAGATAAGAAGGATAGAGTATAAATAAATATTGTTTAAAGACAAAGGTCGAATAGCGGAAAAAAAAGAAAAAAACCGAGATACTGTTAAACTAATCCCGGACTTTCTTAGTATCCACGACAATTGCTGCAATAATACCGATTGGCGTTTTCTACGACAATACGAGCATTACAACTCTTGCAACAACGCTGGATTTTAAACTTCTTTACCTCTTGAAAAACGTGTTGCTTCACTGTTATCACCTATCACATCTCTTTTTTTCAGACAAAAAAATAATACTTGATTTATAAATATGTGATAACTACTATATAAAGACTTGCTTTCTTGTAGAGGACAAAGCATTCTAAAAATGTAAATTAACCTCTTTTCCCGAACAAATCGTTGAGTGCATTTAACAATAAAAATAGAGATAGACCTCTTCTTCCGATGGAGAATTAAGATAAACTAGAAAAAGACGAAAATGAACTTATCCTAAAGGACGACCAAAAAAGAATACGAAAAAGATGCCAAATGCAACCATTAATGTCCACACTATTTTGCTCCAATAGAAAATTTTGATACCATCAAAGTTACCAAAAGGAATCATGTTGAAAAGTCCCAACCACATGTTGATTTGAAAACCGATAGCGAATATGAGTCCTGCAGCGGGAAAAATGAAGATAAGACCTAAAAACATTAAACCCAAAATATAGTTAGTCATCGGACCTGCCATACTCACAATACCATTTTCTTTACGAGTAATATTGCCCGCAATCATCACTGCGCCTGGAGCGATGAATGTGAATCCTATTAAGAGAGCAAGACCTAATGCGAGTAAGAGCATTTGATCAAATGAACGAAATTCTGCAACACACCCATAGCGTTGCGCAACAACTTTGTGCGCTAATTCATGAAGCAAAAAACCAATTCCTGCGGTGAAGATGCTTACGACAAAAACAAGCCAGAAATCAGCTGTTGCGAGAATAGGAAACGAGCCAGGATTAAAGAGATTAACACCTGCACGTAATACTGCAAAGGTGACGGCAACAGCAAGCAATGCTTTGGTAATATCAATAAGTTCAGTCTTGCTGGTCTTGATCTTGTGTAGTGAAATCATCTTGGTCTAGATCGAGCTTTTCTTTAATAAATCTATTGAGGCGTTGCGCTTCTTCTTCAACTACTACTAACATGTCAATATCGGAAAAATTCTCTTGCGCGCAATCCACACAATAATAATCAGAGGTGTCTTTAATCTTATACTTTGCTTGTGCGTCACAGATAAGACAATGTTTCATAGAGAGGTTAAGAAGAAGGTATTTTAAAAAGATAATGGAGATTTTAGAGAGAAATAAGCTTAAATGAGATCGTTGATGTTCTTTTTGTTAAGATAGAATATAGATAGTCTGATTGCAGATATTTTAAAAATACTACTTCAAATTTTTAGGATATGCAAGAGGAATGGCTTGACATTGTTAACGACAACGACGAAGTGATTGGTCGTGATTTAAAGAGCAATAAGACTGTGAAACGATTCTTAAGCCGTAATGTTGTGGTGCATTTACAAACTACAGCAGGGAAATTTGTTTTGGTGCAACGAGCAGCACATAAGAAAATTGAACCATTAAAGTATGATCTTGGAGCATGTGGAAATGTCATGGCGGGAGAGACATACGAACAAGCAGCACAACGAGAATTATTGGAAGAAGTTGGAGTTGAGACTATTCTTACCCTTTTGAATAAACGAAAGACAGTAATCCCCATCGATGAAGGTCTTCCGCTCGAATTTCTCACAGGTATTTTCCATGGAGTCCATGATGGCCCTTTTACTTTCAATGAAGAATCTGCAGGAGTGAAAATGATGACTTTGGAGGAAATTGAAAAAACCATACAAGAACAGCCAGGGATTCTTTGTAAGCCATTTATTGAAGACTTTGAATTGACTAAAACCCAACTTAAAGAATTACAGAAGCGATTTAAGTTAGATTGTTGATAAATAAGCAGAATTGTTAAAAATTAATTAAGAAGATATCTTTTCATATCTTCAAGTTCTTCTTCACTTACTGCGCAGCCATTTGATTTTATAGTCCAAAGCAACGCATCAAGTAACACCGAATTAGGATTACGCAGATCAGGTTTGTAGTCTTTAAATGAACCTAATTTGTAGGCAACACAAACTAACTCAATAGAACGAAAGATAGAGATGTCTTTGAGGGAAGTTGAGAATTCTTGGATATTTGCTTCATTGGTGGTGATTGGTTTCTTAAATCGTGAGGAGAATAGTCCTTGCAAACCTTTACTATCTTCAATAAACCAACGTAATGCCCTCTCATCAACAATGACTGCGTCAGCATTTATTTTAAGAGCACACGCCACGGATTCTATTTCTCCTTCTTGTAACACATCAAGGGATTTACCTTCAGCGTAAAAAGAAGTGTTCGCAAGAGTAATGAGTTTTCGTACTGTGGGTTTAGGTACATCTTCGTATAATTCTAACACTCCGTCGCGAAGTAATTTGAGGACTTGGAGTGCTTCAAATTTGTAGCGATTCATGGTAAGGGGGCGATCGATGAGTTCTAATTTGACCGCCGGTGTGATATAGAAACGACCATTATATTGTTTTTTAATTTCAGGGAGAATAAAACTCATCCGTGAGGTAATTAATGAGATAATTGGTCCTGTGTCAAAAAAAATAACTTTTTCTTTCATGGGTATTACCTACATTATCCTAATTGTACTTGTTTTCTTTAAAGATTGGTTACAGGTTGAAGAGTTTAAACGCATTCTTAAGTCGTTTTTCAACCGGAATGGTGACATGAATTCCTAATGCAGTGGTTTTTGCTGCGTATTCTTGAAGATCCCAGTTAGAAAGACCCATCAATCCTGCGGCTTGCCCAATGGAGAGACCGTGTTCAAGCAATGCAGTACCTTTTTTGATACGGGCGGCAGCTAACACATCTTGAAGATGTTCACGAACCTCACCATGAACACTTTGAACTAAAGTGAACGCTTTTTTCATGGGCAAGTTATATTTTGGAAGATCACGTTTTGCTAAAGCATTACGAGCTTTTTCTAATTCGATGATGAGATTAGTTATTATTTCTTGAGAATTTATTGAGGGAATAAGCTTGTAGAGTGAATAGGTAAGAACAGTAATAGAGATAATATCTAAATTTTTGTATAAAGCAACATTTTCAATACCTTTATCACTTAGTGCTTTGAGCACTTCAATGTTAACATTTGGCCAAGTACGTAGAAATACAATAAGTTGATCAAGATTAGTGAGTGCTTCTTTACGGACAACCTCTTTCATGGATTAGGGAGATTTTTAGAGATTATTAAGGTTTCCAAAACAGACAATATTGGGTGAAGATTTTTAAAGGAAACAGGGTTGGATAAAATTATGGGCCTGTTGTATAACGGCTATTATACACCGCTGGCAGCGGTGTGACGCGAGTTCGACTGATTGGCTTTGTATGAAGCTAGCTCGAAAGTCTCGCCAGGTCCATGTTTTTTCTTAGAGAAGTAGATTAGTAAAAACAATACCCACTAACACAACATCAAACAAAATTTCTACTAATGGTTCCTGCAAATAGAGATGAAAGAGTTTGATTTTGAGCTTCTTGGCGCTTTCAAAATGAGGAAGATCGAGAAGTAAGTGAGAGTAATACCCTAATGCCAACGCAGCTGCAACCATAAGATTGATTCGGGATAATACCAATAAGAAGAGACTAATCCACAACGCGCCAAGAGAATAATGAATGAAACTACGTTGTTCGAATCTGTGCAGTTTGATGGAATTATTCCAAGTCGCTTTGAGAGAGAAGCGATTGGTTTTGGCATAGACAATATGTTCAATATAATGATCGAGATCAACGAGTGCGCCAATGATTCCTGCCAGTAACGCAAGAGGAAGTGTGAAATGGTCCGTTTTGGTAAGAATTAACCCTATTACGAAAGGAAAGAGGAAATGTGACCAAGGATACATGAATAAAGTGAAGAAAAGGGAATATTTATGTATTGCGAAATCCCTTATGAAATTATGATTCGTATTGTTGCTGTAGGAAAAACCCGTCAGTCATTTGTCAAAGAAGGTATAGCAGAATTTGTTGGACGGTTAGAAAAATATACTAAGATCGAATATAAAGAAGTAGAGAAGGTAGGCGTATTGCAAGGGTATGTCATCGCGTTGGATGAACATGGTACGCAATATACTTCACCTGACTTCTCTAAAAAAATCCAACGGTTAACGATGAATCACAAAGACCTTACGTTTGTGATAGGTCCTGCCGAAGGCATCCCTAAAGATGTTTTGAGCCAATGTCAAGATAAGGTTTCTCTTTCTTTGATGACATTTCCCACTCAACTTGTTCGACTCATCTTTGTGGAACAGTTATATCGAGCATTCACTATTATGAACAATGAACCGTACCATAAAGACTAAAAAAAGTTGATTTATCTATAACATTCTTCGAGAGCCACGGTGAATCTACTCAATTATATTTTTCTTAATTGTGACTCTCCCTAAAGAGTATAGATAAATCTCTAGGAATACTTTTAGAAAGGCGATGGAGTATATATAACTATGGAATAAAGAGTATATAGTTTGGCCATTTTGGCAGGACAAAAAGCTTTTAAGAGTGGAAAGAAGCATCTTTCTTTATGGCATATGCAGTAACACATATTCTGGTTCCGTTGATTGTTCTCTCGATTCTTCAACATTATTTTTTTGGTGTCAAAAAGTTTCCTAGCTGGGTTGTGTTAATAGGAGGGTTGGCAGGTCTTGCACCTGACGCTGATATTGTCTTGAGTTGGATTGTAGAAGGGATAACTGGCTCACAGGTGGATTTTCATGGTAGTTTTAGTCACAGCTTTATCTGGCCGTTAGTTTTTGCAGTGTTAGGTTTAGTATTTTACTATTTGAAAAAGCAGCGGTGGATGCAGGTTGCGTGTGTCGTGTCGTTTGGGTGGCTTTCACATATTCTCATTGATATTTTCTTTAAACCAGCAGAACTCAAAGCGTGGGCATGGCCATTTGGTATGCACGTTGTTACAACCGGAGGATGGGATTTATACCCTCATGCTCCTGACATCGACGCAATTCTACTTGTATTGTGGCTGTTGCATGAACAGTTTAAACATAAGATCAGAGAATGGTTTTAGAAAATTTTAGGGAAGAAATATTCCGTTAACAAAACTAAATCTGCTCACGTAAGGTCCTTTTTCTGGAGAGCCAACAACTTGTGGAAAAGGATTTGCTTTAAGATGATCTTGAAGATAGCTGGTACTTAACAGAATTGATTGAGGGATACCTGCTCCGACAATTCCTACTTGTTCTGCAAGATTATGCGCATCAGATCCTGCAAGACGGATTAGTGGAATGTTAGGATCACGTTTTCCATGACAATGACTCATTTGTAATTTTGCTGCGCGTTCATTTGCTTCATGCATATTATCAATGAGCAATGGAACGTAGAGTCTTACATTATGGGCATTGTGAACTTCAACAGCGTCAACCAATGTGCAGATGCGATCAATTTCGTCCTCTTCTGCTTGCGAATTTGGTAGTCTGAACGCAACGATAGAATCTTGTTGAATGGAATAGGGATGAGCAAACGTAATAAACGCACCATGTGAATGAAGATCACGAATAGTTTCATCAACAGTAGTATATTTCTTTGAATCGAAATATTCTCCTTGCCAGCCCCAGACGACGAGATGATGTTGACCGTTTGGACCAACTTCAATTTCCTGTGAACGTAAAAAATAGCCTTCGCCTAGACGTGCAAGTTGATCAGATTCAATTTCTTGAAAGTCTGAAATATCTTTAAACTTTGCAACAGCTTCTTCATAGCTGAATGTTGCATCTTCTACTCCTTTTCGTACGGTTAATGCAACAAGTCCCGGAGCTCGTAGCATCTGCTCAAGATCTGATTCAGGTTGATTTTGAGCAGGATGCGCATGAAGATCTGCAATGATGTAACGTTCGCCAATTGTTTTGGACTGAGCACGTTGCATAGGTTGATCGTTAAGATAGTTATATGCACTAACTAGTCCTAATCCAACCATACCTAAAGCAATTTTACGCTTATTCATAAGAGAGAAGAACGAGGATTATTTTATAAATTTATTACTTAAAAGTTAATAACAGATGTTTAAAGAGTATTAATGAGTTTAAGGTTATAATTTTCTCGCTTCGTATCCCAAAGATAGTTTTTCTCCTATTCTGGTAAAAGTCCAAGGTGCTTCATCATTCGCTAAAATTTCTTCGATGCAAAAAATGGCGTAAAAATTTCCGCCAACACTTACTTCATAAGATCTTTTTGCACGTAGAGAATCTACGTTATTTTGTTTATCACTATCACAACGCGGATCTTGAGTGACATGAAACGAAAGATCTAGAGTTGGAAGAGAACGATCGGCTGCAAGAATGGCATCATAGCGTCGAGAACGATTTACTGAAGTTACTGCTACGAGATCATAAAGCCCCATGAGTGTTCCAGCTAGTCCTGCAGCTGCAAGAAGATTGATTTTGGTTTTGTTCATAGTAAAGGGGAATGGGGCCGCGAAGATTCGAACTCCGGTCTTACCCACCCCAAGGGCAAATCCTACCAAGCTAGACTACGGCCCCATAAATCTAGCAGGGATTTTTTAGAGAATTTATTGATAAATGTTTTCGTTTTTCTTAATACAAACTAATGACTCATTGAACTGACGATTCGCGATCATATACTTCGCCACAACACAGCTCAGCAAGACTGTATAAGCGATGTTCCTGTTTGCATTTGTCGCAGATAAAGATTGCAGATCCATTTGGTAATCTTATTTTTGAAACACCCATAGTAGTAACCTCTTTAATGGAAAAATACGGTGAAAGAATGTTTTGTTCATGATAAACTTTGCTATAAACACAGACATCCCAAAATAAGATAATCAATGATCCTCAATATTCTTTTCAGGTTTTGGACAAAATTTGTTTGGAGATATAAAATTATGACAGCACTTCTGCTTTCTTCCAAATCTCTTCGAAATATGAACTCAACGCTTTTGATAATGCCGGACTTTGAATGTAAATACTTACGCGATCATTTCGCTCTCGAGGGTTCACTAAAGTTTCGATAGATTCTTGCTCGTCTTTAATGACAAAACGTAATTCATCGATCGGAAAATAACGAATCTCTATTCCTGCTCTTATATCTTCCTTAAGTTGCTTTAAGTCTTGAGGCTTCTTTGAAATCAAGAACCTTACTCTAACCCCTCTCTTAAGAGCCTCATTTACAACTCGAATATGGGCAAATGGTCTTACTTCGTAGGTAAAAATTTCTTTCACCTCCTTCTTTGCTGTTTCATACATATCCAACACTATAGGAAAAATAGACTTCTTGCCAGCACCAATCTTTATCTTCTCCCTCATTTCTTCTTTTAGTGGTCGAATGCTACGCAGTTTCTCAAGTTCATGAATGGATGATTCTTTGACGTCTTGTAAGTAGTCAACTTGTGATCTCACTAAGTTTTGAATAGCGGTTTTAGGATTGACGGCAGTGTATTCTTTTGGTTTACATTTAGTAACAATAACCAGACCTTTCTCTTCTAATTTAACAAGCGATTCGTAGGTTTTACCATGAGGAACCTTACTGATTTTATGAATCTTTGAACCCATCAAAGTACCCTCACTAAGGAGTGTTTTGTAGATGTCAATTTCGTATTGAGTTAACCCTAATTCTTTTAATCTCTCCATTACTCCTTCTTTCAGGAGTAACTAATATTTAAAAGTACCTCTTTCGCAACGATTGAGTAACGAATCGGAGGGAAACATGAACCAATCAATTCAAACAAGAGACGTAAAAATGAGACTAAGAACTTTAGAGCAACGCTTACCACATCAATTTGTACACCTATACCATTTTGCTGGATTTCTTGCAGATTTACTTCCGGATACGATGAACGTTAATGAGTACCTTACAACCTATCATCATACAGACCAAGCAACAATTGAGGGGAATTACGTGAGTAATGTGGGAACAATACCCTCTGATTTACAGACCGGATTAAGATCTTATAGAGAAGTATATGGAAACCGATTTGAGTTTATGCCGCACCTCTTTGAATTAACTAAAGCTACATGTCCCGCAGATTTTGCAAACCAAGTAAGAGAAGAATACCGAAGACTGAATCAATTTTAAAAAATTCAATACTCTTCCCACGCTTTGACATCCAGTCCATGCGTCTTATAATACGCAAGAGCTAGAACCATCTGTCGCGCGATTTTAATATCTGTAATCAAGGGAATGTTGAGATCAGTAGCAAGTCGTCGCACCTGATACCCATTCGTTATCTCTTTTTGTTGATTGTTCTTAGGGATATTAATAATGAGATCAATTTTCTTTTGTTCAAGGTAGGTGAGAAGGTTGGGCTGCGTTTCTTGTGTAGGCCAATGGAGTAGAGTTACAGGAAGATCATTCTCTTGAAGAAATGTTGCTGTACCAATACTCGCATACAGTTCGTAGCCCATTATTACTAGCATTTTTGCACTTTCAAGAAATTCGGCTTTACTCTCAATAGGACCGGTAGAAAGAAAAACGGAAGATTTAGGAATACGAAATCCAACACTCATAAATGCTTTGAGAAATGCATCACTTAATTCAGGACCAATACAACCAGTCTCTCCTGTTGATGCCATTTCTACTCCCAGAACGGGATCTGCGCCTTTAAGTCTTGAAAAACTAAATTGCGCTGCTTTAACACCAACATAATCGAGATCGAAAAGTGATTTTTCGAGTGTGTCCACGGGATATCCTAAAATTACTTTTGTAGCATACTCAATTAAATTTTGTTTGAACACTTTAGAACAGAATGGAAAACTACGCGATGCTCGAACATTACATTCTATTACTTTGACGTGGTTGCGATGCGCTAAAAATTGAATGTTTAATGGACCCGTGATGTTTAATTCTTGCGCAATCGTTTTCATAATTTTTTTGATACGGCGAATCGTTTCAACATAGAGTCGTTGGGCAGGAAGAACCAGTGTGGCATCCCCAGAATGAACACCCGCATTTTCAATGTGTTCACTAATGGCATAAATTACTACGCTTCCATTTTGAGCAACTGCATCTACTTCAATCTCTTTTGCATTTTCAATGAATTTACTCATCACCACGGGATGATCTGGACTTAGTTGGGTAGCAAAGGTGAGATATTTTTCTAAAGAGGCATCATCCCAGACTACTTTCATGGCAGCACCACTTAATACATAACTAGGACGAATCAATACTGGGTATTTAACGCTACGAGCAAAATCTATTGCTTGAGTAATTGTGGTTAACTCTTTCCACGCAGGTTGATCAATACCTAATTTATCAAGAAGAGATGAAAATTTGTGACGATCTTCAGCTCGATCTATATTAACAGGAGCAGTTCCGAGAATTTGACAATTAGCTTGATATAATGGGAGAGCAAGGTTATTAGGAATTTGTCCGCCCATACTAATAATAATCCCATCAGGATGTTCGAATTCGTAAATGTCAAGTACGCGTTCAAAATTTAATTCTTCAAAATATAACTTGTCACAGACATCGTAATCCGTGCTCACCGTTTCTGGATTACAATTTATCATGATGGTAGTATGCCCCAATGTTCGCGCAGTATTAACAGCATTGACGCAACACCAATCAAATTCAACACTACTGCCAATACGATAAGAACCACCCCCAAGCACGATTATTCCTTTAGAGGAAGCGGTAACATCATTCTCAGAACCATTATAGGTGCAATAAAGGTAGTTTGTTGATGACGGAAATTCGGCAGCAAGAGTATCTATTTGTTTAACAACAGGAAGAATATTATACGATTTACGAAGTGTTCGAACTACCAGTGGTGTTAATCCCAAAATTGTGGCAATTTGTGTATCGGAAAAACCATGACGTTTTGCTTCTAAGAGAATCTCGGAAAAATCGCTATTGAGAGGATATGAAAACGTAAGATTTTTTTTGATCGAAACTATTGAGTGTATTTTTTCTAAAAACCAACAATCAATTTTGGTTAGTTCATGTACACGTTCGATACCCCATCCTTCTTCTAATGCTTGAGCTACAGCAAGGATGCGTTTATCAGTAGGGTTTTCTAGTTCAACGAGAATATTGGAAGTGGAATATGAATTGGCAACGATACCTTCTAATCCTGTTCCTAACATGCGCAGCGCTTTTTGCAGTGCCTCGGGAAAAGAACGACCAATGGCCATAACCTCGCCGACAGATTTCATTTCAGTTCCAATACGGGTATCGACGTTCTCAAACTTTTGCAGATCCCAACGGGGAATTTTAACAACGATATAATCCAACGCAGGTTCAAAACAAGATTGTGTTTTTTGTGTAATACGATTCGTGATTTGTGGGAGAGTGTACCCTATAGCTAATTTTGCTGCAACATAGGCTAGGGGATAGCCGGTCGCTTTTGAGGCAAGCGCAGAACTTCTACTTAAGCGGGCATTAACTTCAATGACACGGTATTGTTGTGAATAGGGATCAAGGGCATATTGAATATTACATTCACCCACGATACCAAGATGACGAATTACTTTTAATGCGACTTCACGCAACAGATGATACTCTGTATTGGTAAGAGTTTGAGAGGGGGCTACAACAATACTTTCTCCCGTATGAATCCCTAACGGATCTAGATTTTCCATATTGCAAACAGTGATGCAATTGTTTGCATTGTCACGAACTACTTCATATTCGATTTCTTTCCAGCCACCAAGCCATTCTTCTATGAGCACTTGAGGACTTTGGGCAAATGAATTTTGGCAACGAGTTATAAGCTCATCTTCATTACGACAGATACCAGACCCCATGCCTCCTAGTGCGTAGGCTGCGCGCACCATTACAGGATAACCAATGTTTTGGGCTGCAAGAATTGCAGTATCAACGGATGAGACAGCAAGACTACGTGGACTTTTAACACCGATCTCATTGAGTTTCTTTACAAAAAGATCACGGTCTTCTGTTACCATAATTGTTTCAACGGGTGTTCCCAATACTGTAACATGATATTTTTCGAGAATTCCTTTGGTGTAGAGTTCAACCCCGCAGTTGAGTGCTGTTTGACCACCAAATGAGAGGAGCAGTGAGTCGGGTCGTTCTTTCTTGATTACTTCTTCAATGAACTCGATTGTGAGAGGAAGAAAGTACGTTTTGTCTGCCATGCCCTGACTGGTTTGAATGGTAGCAATATTGGGATTGATTAAAATGACTTCAATACCTTCCTCTTTAAGAGCTTTAATTGCTTGAGAACCTGAGTAATCAAATTCGCCTGCTTGTCCAATTTTTAATCCACCTGAACCAAGCAGAAGAACTTTACGAATGGAAGAGTTTCGTTGCGCAGAAGGCATTTTATGAGTTTTATTCATTGAGTTATTCATTTTATTTCTTCACCTTCTGAATCATCTCAATAAATTCGTCAAAGTAGAATTGTGTATCTGTTGGTCCAGGAGCTGCTTCTGGATGAAACTGAACAGCAAAGAAGGGCTTTGTTTTATGGCGTATGCCCTCGTTACTGCCATCATTAGCATTTGTTAAGAATGGTTCCCAGTCGGTAGAGAGTGTGTTTTCATCAACAGCGTAGCCATGATTTTGCGAGGTGATGTAGCAACGATTTGTTGTTGTGTCAAGACAAGGTTGATTCTGACCACGATGTCCGTATTTGAGTTTATACGTTTTGGCTCCCGCGGCGAGGGCCATAATTTGCGACCCCAGACAAATACCAAAAATAGGTTTTGTTTGGGTGAGAGCTTTTTGGAGGTTATGAATCGTTGTGTGACACTGGGTTGGGTCACCCGGACCATTGGAGATGAAGATACCGTCGTAGTTTTCTTGAGTAAAATCATAATCCCATGGAACTCTGATCACGGTGATGTCTCGTTTGAGAAACTCCCGAATAATATTATTTTTAACACCACAATCGATCATCACGATTTTTGTCTGTCCACGTTGATAGAGAATTGGTTTTGTGCAACTTACTTGTGCAACAAGATTATGTTGGTTAGGATCTTGGAATGGAGGAAGACTTGGAGAAACTGAATGTTTTTGGTTCAGGTGCTCTTCTTGTTTAAATGGTGATATTTCTGTAGAAATGAGTATTCGACCAAGCATTACCCCTTTTTCACGTAGTTTTTTGGTAAGAGCTCTGGTGTCGATACCCCCTATTGCAGGAACATTTTGTTCACAAAGCCATTGTCGAAGTGTTTTGGATGCTTGGTAGTGAAACGCGGTATTGGAGTACTCGGCAACAATAAGACCTTGTACCTGAATTTTATTAGATTCAAACGTGAGACTTATTCCGTCTTGGGTTTTATTTTCAGGAACACCATAATTGCCAATGAGAGGGTATGTGCAGACGAGAATTTGACCACAAAATGAAGGATCCGTAAGTGATTCAGGATAGCCCACCATACCGGTAGTAAAGACAACTTCGCCATCTTGAGAGACGGGAGCTCCGAAAGAATAGCCAGAAAATGACGACCCATCTTCAAGAATAAGTTTAGCATTAGGATAGACTTGCATCAAAAAATAAGAGTGGACGATGTGATAATATAAAGGTAGTGTTGTTATGATCTAGGGGCAAAGAGAAGACAAGAGAGATGGCAAGGAAAGAAATGATTGAGCTGGACTAAATAATTTTCACATAATAGCCATTTTTACATTTCTCTTTAAGCCCATTAATCTTATCTTGCAGTTGAGGAAATAAGTCTGTAGTTCTAAATAACTTTTCTTCAATTAAAACCATTGGATTCACAAAACGAACTTTATTGAAAGCATAGTAAGTATAATCTTGAGAAGTTGCAGGAAGAATACGATTTAGATTCATTTTTTCAAGTTGTTCACCAAAAAAATGATCTTGTTTTAATTTTACAATAACTTCTCTATCCGTTAAGAAGATATCTTCTTGGTTGATAACTCCTTTTTGTAATGCCTCTTTGATAAGGTTCCCCATAAATTGAAAAGAACCTGCTTGAATATAGGAACTGTAAAAATTCTCGCAAAGATCAATAGATTTTTCTGCCATGAGCAATGCAGCTTCTTTGTTAGTAAGAACAATTTGATTATGACTTTTTTTAATGTATGAAAAAATCTTGCTCACATCTTCTCTGGAACATAACTCTTTGCATAATGAATCACGGAGGGTATAGTCTACTCGATCTCCGCACAGATCTGGTGAGGGTTGTTCAAGAAGGGGAAAATTATGTTCATCGATAATGTAATTAACATCAAAACCATACTTCTTTAGAATTTGAGGGATCTCTGAAGAGAAAATTACTTTCTTGTGAAATGTTTCGTGAACGGTTTGTCCAACTTGATCATCAAACGCATAATCAATAACGTGAGAGAATGCAGTGTGAGCAATATCATGCAAAAGTCCGGCAATTTGCTCGGCACGAGGGGTACCAAGATGACGCAAAAGAAGATACACACCTACACAATGATCAAAACGAGAAGAAAACCACTTTGGGTTAAGTAAATCGTATGTTCCATACTGGTTTACCCCTTTGAGTCGCTGCATCTGTGGCGTGTTGATAATCTCTATTACGACAGGATCGTCGATTTCTTGCAAGCCGTAGACGTTGTCATCAATGAGAATAGTTTTTTGAGGGTCAGGAGTTGGACGGATATATTGAAAACGCGGACGTTTGATACCATTAATTTCAACTTCTTCCTCAAACATTTCTAAAGGACGTACAAAGTATTGAAATTCACGCTGTTCTGGATAGGCATAGAGTGGTTTGTAGAGAACGAGGATCTCTCTTGTTTCAGAATGGAGTGCGGTGCCAAGTACTTGGTAATAGCGACCTTTGTAATGTTGGTAGATCCCTGATTTGATCGGATGGGAAAGAGAAGGATTGAACAGAGGGAGATTAGACATTGGTTTATTTTACATTTGCTTCTATAAAAAGATTCTTAAAATAGAGATGAAGTTGAGAGGATATTAACTTTGATAAGTAATTGATAAATCATGGCAACTCCTCTCTGCGCTTACTTTGGTTCCTGCGGTGGCTGTACAACGCAACATATTGAGTATGAAAAACAGCTTGAGAATAAGAGACTAACCATAGCTAAAGCTCTTAAAATTGATGATGTCATCATCCAGACTTTTTCTGATGAACCATACAACTATCGCAATCGCATGGATTTTATTTTTCATCCAAATGGTGTTGGATTTCGCGAACGAGGGAGTTTTCATAAGATCGTTGATGTGGAGAAATGTGTCATTAGCGACCCTGTAATTAATGCCCTGCTTGTAGAGGTGCGTGACTTCTTTCGTGGTGTTGATACGTTTGATTTGAAACGAAAATCTGGATTAATGAGATATGCGTTGATACGAGCTACCAAATTAGGTGATAGTGCCATTTCATTTGTACTTAATGATGATGCCAAAGAAAAAGAATCCATGGTTGAGAAGATTCGTGTTTTTGCAGAACAATCACACGCAAAGAATGTGTTGATCAGTTTTCTTGAAGCTGCGAGAGATGACAGTACCTCAGATCAATTTATGGCAGTGAAAGGGGAAGAATATCTTGAAGAGGAGTTATGCGGTAAACGATTTCGTTTTTTAACACAAGGTTTCTTTCAAAATAATACTGCCATGGCACAAAAAATGCAAGAATATGTGCGTAGCTTATTACAACAATATCCAACTAAAGAGACATATTCAGTGTTATTAGATTTGTATGGCGGCGTTGGCACATTTGGTATTATTAATGCTGATTTGTTCAAGAACGTAACTATTATTGAAAGCGTTGCGCCGGCAATCCAGTATGCTAACCATAATATTATTCATAACCAAGTTAAGAATGCTAAAGCGATGGTGCTTGACGCTAAGAGTCTGATGAGGGTCAAATTGGATAAACCATTGTATGTCATCACTGATCCCCCTCGCACGGGCATGCATCCCAAGACGATTGAACAATTAAATTTTCTTGGACCAGAAGTAATGATTTATATTTCTTGTAATTTAGAACAGCTAGCTCGTGAGTTGCCCAAGTTTAAAGCCTATGAAGTGAAGAGTGTAGCGTTGTTTGATTTATTTCCGCAGACAAATCATTGTGAGACAGTGGTGGAGTTGGTGAGGAAGAAGAGTTAAAAAGAAAAATTAATCAACAATCTCACCCGTAATACTTCGTAACATATATCCGGTCACTTTCACTTTGACGCGTTCTTTGAGTGGATAACGACCTTGCACGCCAATTACTAATGGATAGGTACCATACTGACGACAAAATGTGGTCTTGCCATCATACATCTCGGTAAAGACGTCTGTAAGAATCGTGCCTTTGGGTAAAATTCTCTCAAGCATGACATTATCAACTTTTTGCCGAATCTCATCTCGCCATTTCCAATAATATTGCTTATTCTTGCGAAAGAACTTCTGCCCGCCATGTGATTCAAGATATGTATTAGGTAACACGGCAACTTGACGCACATTGATACGCCGTAGCATCCAGCCTTTGTCAAGAATTTGCTGGAATGCTTCCATATTCTTTTTGTGTGATTCTTTGGTTTCGCCTAAGAGACCAAAGATGATATTAATTCCTGGAAGAAATTTTGGCAGTCCATTTGCTCCGCGTTCTGCCCCATATTTGTTGACAATTTCAATCGCTTTCATGGCAATGACTGGCATGGTGTTGAGAAGGTTAGATTTAACAACGATAGGATCAAAACTCTCTACACCAAACGCGGCGATATTTCCAGGAGAGCAGTATTCAACAATGGCTTTGGTGATTTCTTCGCCACCAGGTTTGACCACAGAGTTAGGATTAACATTATCAATATGCAATACTTCAATATCAGGACAGAGCCGACGAATTTCTTTGAGCATCCAAATTGGATCTTCTGATGCATAGAAGTCTGCTTGTTTTCCTAGACGAAAGTAGCGTGCCCCAAGATCATAGTAAGCTTTGACTTCTTTCACGACGTTTTCTTTTTTCCGATTAACAAAACGATTTTTGAGTGGTTCTGTACAAAAGCTACATTTGCCAACATTACAGCCACGACCAGTTTCAATTTCGATTACTCTTCTGTCAGGAATCTCTTTGATGATATCAACACCATCAAGCACGAAGTGTTCAAGTTCATCAAAGGAAGTGTCGCTATTGACAACTTCATCGAACAAAGAAAGGTCTTCTTTTTCAAATGCTTTGCCACCTTCTAACTGCGTTCCAAACACAGCAGGACCGGTGAGAATTTTTGTGATCTTGAGATCTTTGATTAGTGGGATGACTTCATGTAATGTGCCAGGAAGGGCAGTGAGATATTTGCCGGGAACATGAACGCCTAGGACGACCACGAGGACATCTGTTTTTTCCAGAGTATCTTTGGTGTTGTTGGTTGTAGTATTGTAGGTAAGAATACTGGTTTTTTCTTTCTCTGTTGGAACTCGTTTTACTCCGTGAAATGCTTTGTAGAGACGCAGATCATCAATGGTGATGTATGAAACGGTGTGTCCTTCTTTTCGATATTTACCATAAATGTAACGAGGATAGGTTCCTAAATAGGGAGGTACACCTAATCCAGATGCTTCATCGGTGTAGCAGTCAAGGATGGTATAATGCATGTAGAAGGAATTTGTAGGGTTACTTTATAGATTTTAGGGAGAAAAATGGAGTTTATAATGTAATGTTTCTCAGTTGAACCTTTTGGTAGATGTTATGACCAATTCACCAAAGAAATAAATAGTTACTTTTTAGTGACAAAATATTTATAAAATGGGTAGTTTTGGAGGGAAAGATGGAATTAACACTTGATACGCCAGTACGGGAAGCAATTGATGTTGAACGGCTGTATAAAGCACAGGGACTAGACTTAGATAATGATACCAGAGAACCTTGGTGGAAGAGACCATTAGATATTGGAACAGTAACATTAGGAGATTATCTTCATCAACAACGAACAATATTTCGTGATGAAACCTACCTACAAGATGTTTCTTCTTCTCAGATGGTGCAAGGTCTTTTAGAGATGGGAATTCTACCATTGCAAGCATATCTGGCGAATGAGAACACTAATGTCCCTGACACTCAACTTCTTTCTCTTCTTTATGCAATAAATAGACTTAATTTTCCGCAAGAGTCTATTGCATCTTCAAAAGGGGATTTCTATCGTGATCCAACTTTAAAACATACGAGACTAATAACGCACGAATCTTGCGCTGGTCACGTATCTTACACAACTTCGGATAATGGAGAATTGATTATTTCGCCCGATTTTGGTCATTTTGGATTATTTGTCGCATCTCGACCGTCTCTTCCGTCTCATGAAGTGCTAGAAAGATATTTTGCGCATTCTCATGATGTTGAAAAATCTAGAGGAGAATTAACTCGTTTTAACCAATCTGCAAATCTTGATAGACGTTTGAATACAGCTCGTTTTCTGCTTGAATGCTCAAACGCCGGATTAGATATAAGACCTATTCGAGCAAATTATGTGGATGTAGTTCCATTTACTCTTCCACCGGGAGCAGAACCTGCAAGAGGTCATGCGCCTGCACCAAAAATTGTTTGTCAATCGAGAGATAGGGTAGGAATCTATCTTGATGCGATCCGGGATTACTGGTCTCGAGTCATTACCGCAACAAATGCAACTGCCCAAAAATTAGGACGAGAAGATATCCATGTGGATCCTGCCCTCATCGAGATTATTGTTGGTTTTGAGACGATAGCTCATAAAGGCATCCAAATACCAATAAATCGAGGACATGGACATTCTGAAGATGGCGAAGAACATCGTAATAACCATGGAGATGATCCTTCTGGTAAACATAAGAAAGAGGGTCCCGGACATTATTAATTTTTTTTGAAAATTTCTTGATTTGAAAATATCACTTGCTTGGCGTAACCTTTAAAAATACACGCCGGTTCGACTCTCTGTTTGGCCCCGTAGCTTAGCCTGGTGGAGCGCACGATCCGAAAGGATGCGAAACTGATATTATTCAAAGTAATTGCTTTGAGTAGACTAGGTAAACTAGACATCGTGAGGAGCAAAAACTCCCGATATAGGTCACGTGTTCAAATCACGTCGGGGCCATCTTTTTTAGTATTTTAAAATCAATATCAAATCCTAAATCTCTTATAATTTTGTTGAGAATTTTATGGAGCTCTGCACTTTCTTTAACAGGAAGACTGACCATATAAAGATCATGCCAACCATACTTTTTCCGGTTGTGAATGTATAATGATGGGCTAAAACCTAATTCTTCTAAAATTCTAATCATGTCTTCCGCTAAACTTCTGGAGATTACATTAAAATGAAACCTATATTTTAAATGCCCATCACTTAGAATTAAGCCTAGTAAACAGCCATCTAAAAAGCCCCTACTAAATTTAATCTTCTTCAAACAGATGGAAGCGGTTTTATTTTTTTCAAAATATACATACTCATTTACAAAATGATAGATATATTTAGATGAAAATTTGATATAAGCACGATTAGTATCTTTTTCTTCAATCAGAACTGTTTTTTTGTTGAAAAGATTGGTAATCGCTGTTTGAATAAAATGATTAAGATTTTTCTCGATTTTATTACAACAAATTTTGATTCTATATCCTCCTTGGCTGTAATATTGAGTTCCGTCACCCATCCAAAGACCAATGTAAAAACCAATTAATCGTGAATCTTTTGTTTTTAATCCACTCACGATATCTTTCTTGTTTATAATTGAGGATTTTTGAAGATATTTCTTGATAGTATTTGGTGACCGATTGCATATTTTCCCTACAGTTCTAAGAGATTTGTAGACGGTATAAAGATGATTTAATCTTTTAATTTCTTGAGAATTAATTTTCAACATTAATAAAAAGCGAGACTAATTTTATTTTTATACTTAACTAGGACTTGACCAGTGTAGGAGTGGTGATTTATCAGCGATATAAGTAATGAAACTCTAACATAGGTCTTTTCTACATAATCTTTTGTGTGTATAAATCTTTAAATACGAGTTCTTTCAAAAAATAATTAGTATTTAGGGTTGGGGGTGTATTATTATGATTATAGCTAAAAGTATCGTTATTACAAGTATTATTATGGCATTACTTCTGATAGTAGGCTGTGTTGAGACAGCTCCATCTGTGCCTGCAAACAATAACACAGGTGAGGGAGAGCAACAAGCTGAAGAAACTGTTCCTACAAATGAGGTAGATCTTCCAGAGATGACTAATGATGGCAATAAAGAAGAAACTGCCCCTATCCAAACAATTCGTGTTAAAGAGAATGAATTGGTTAAACTTAAACCAACTGTTACAGATCCTGATGGTGACCCAGTTACATGGAGTTTTAGCGCCCCTTTGAGTGAAAAAGGAGAATGGCGGACTACATATGGCGATGCTGGCGAGTATACTGTTACATTAAGTGCGACTGATAGTAAACTCGTAACTACTCAACAACTCACGTTAATCGTAGAACGTGTAAATGTTGCTCCGAAAATTGCAGGAGTGCGGGATATGATTGTTCGAGAAGGCGAATTAGTGCGTTTTGATCCGAAAATTACTGATGCAAATGATGATGCAATTACTCTTACTATTAGCGAACCATTAAAGAGTGGCACATTTGCAACTGATCACACCAGTGCAGGAGAATACTCTGTTACTGTAGTTGCAAGTGATGGAGAACTAGAAAGTCAAAGTTCATTTAAACTCACAGTCCTTGACCTAAATGTAAAACCTGAAATCAAGAACATCCAGGACTTAACCGTTGCTGAAGGGGAGACTGTCACACTTCGACCACAAGTGACTGATCTCGACGAGGATGATGTGCAAATCACCATCAGCGAACCTGTAGGCAACGATGGGGAATGGAAGACCGACTATACCAACCACGGAGAGTACTTTGTAACTATCACCGCTGACGATGGGAAAGATAAAGTAACCAGAAAAGTTCGCATTGTTGTCGGCGATGTTAACAAAGCTCCTGAGATTGTTGATGTCTCACTAGAAAGAAAATAATTTTTCTTTCTTTTTTTTCTCACTCTACACCATGAAGGCGACCACCTCTAGAATTGTTGTACTTAGTTCTTTTTTGATGTTACTATTTGTCACTCTTAGTGTTGCTGCTTCTCTGCCTAGGACATTCTATGCCAATGAGACAGATTTTGTAAAAATAGTCCCACAAGCAGTGGATAAAGATAGTGACGACATTAATTTTACATTCACTTTACCTCTTGATCAGAATGGGGAATGGCAAACAACATATGGAGATGCGGGAAAATATCAGATTAATATTACTGCGTCAGATGGGAAAGATCAATCACTTGAAGAAATTTTATTGGTAATTGGAAAAAAGAATCAAGCGCCAGTTCTAAAAGAGAATAAAATTGTAGGAAAAGAAACACAAACAATTAATGTACGTTCTCTTGTGGAAGATCCTGATGGTGATCCTCTCGAGTTTACATTTGAAAAACCGTTTAATAGGAACGGGGAATGGGAAACAAATTTTGGTGATCGTGGCCTGCATGTGGCTAAATTTAATGTATCTGATGGAGAATTTAACATTCAAGTACGAGTAGAAGTTGAAGTTCTTGCCACAAATAGTCCGCCAGTAATTACAAAAATATTTTCTGATGAAGAAACCATTGATCTTAAAGAAGGGGAAAAATTCAATTTTTTTGTAGATATAACTGATGATGAAAAAGATGACCAGATACGTTATGAGTGGTCTTTTGATGGAAAAATTATTTCTCAATCTGCTGCAGGATCGTATGACATAGATTTTGCCAACGAAGGAGAGCATACGTTTGGACTGATTATTAAAGATGGAATTAACACTGTTGAACGGAAGTGGAGATTACAAATAGTTAATGTAAATCGAAAACCAGTCGTTTCTCATATTCCCATCGTGGCGTACGAAGCGGAAACAGTCTTGTTAGATCTTCCTGCTAAAGATCAAGATGGAGATGTCTTGGAATATTCTTACCAAGAGCCTTTTGTTGGGGGAGAATGGAAAACTAATTATGATGATGCAGGAGAGTATGATATTAAAGTAACTGCAAGAGATGCGCAAGACAAAACAGAGATAGTTGTTCACGTAACAATACTTAATGTTGATCGCGCTCCAAGATTAGAGCTTCCAGAACGTGTTGAAGTAAGAGAAGCAGAGCATCTAGAATGGGTTATTGGAGCCTATGATGAAGACGGAGATAATTTAGTATTAAATGTAGAAGGTCTTCCTGAAGGTGCTATTTTAAATCAACTTACCAAGACTGTCACGTGGAATCCAGATTATAATGCTCTTACTCGACGTGAAGGTGTTTGGAGTGATTTTCTTAACAAAATTGGCCTTGAACATACATTTATGCAAGAAAAAACGTTACCGTTACTTGTACGAGTATGTGGTCGTGAACTGTGTGATGAAGCAACAGTAAGTTTACATGTTTTTAATGTAAATAGACCACCAGTAATGACTCCTCTCATGAATTTGACATTTGAAGAAACAAGCCAAGTGGTTATTTTACCAGAAGCGTATGATGCTGATGGAGATATTGTGCGTTATACTTTTAGTCAACCCCTTGATTCTGATGGAACTTGGGATACTTCATTTAATGATGAAGGCACGTATCCTGTACAAGTTATTGCCAGTGATGGAGAACTTGAAGTTGCGCAAGAATTTTCATTTAGAGTTCTTAAAAAGAACCGCGCGCCTGAGTTTGAGATTAATGATGATGAGATTACAGTGAATGAAAACCAAGAATTTTTCTTTCCGGTTGATGTTACAGACCAAGATGGAGATCAAGTTACTGTGACTTTGCACAATCTCCCTGCTGGAGCGATCTTTAATGATCAAGGATTTAGTTGGAATGCACCTTATACAACTGTTACTAATAAGACAGAAACTTTTTGGAATAATCTTGTAAGTAATAGTGCTTTTTTCAATAAACGGTTTAACACGGAAAAAGAAGTAGTATGGTTAGAATTAAGCGCGAATGACGGAGAGGTTGAAGTAGTTCATCCTGTGAAGCTTACGGTAAAGAATGTTAATCAAAAACCAATATTTAACACTACATATCCTCAGCGTAATATTCTTGTGCGTCTCAATGAACCCATATTATTTTATGGAGTTGCTAGTGATCTAGATAAAGACATATTAGAATATACATGGCATTTTAGCTATCATGAACCTCAAATTCGCGGAGCACAGAGTATTGAACGTGTTTTTACAACCCCAGGTATTAAAGAAGTTGTTCTCAAAGTGAATGATGGGCGAGATACTTCTGAATATAGGTGGGTTGTTGAAGTCATGAATGAAGAGTATATTGCACCCGTGGAAACCGTGGTTGTTCCACAAGATCCATTCTCAGTACGAGTGTATGTGATTGAACATTAAGAGATGGTGTCTTCACGTAATTTATTTTATTTCCATTTTCTTCTTAGTAGTTGTACAACATTAGGAATTGGTCCTTACACCCATAAAACAAATGATGGGTTTCGTCAAGGCGCTAAAGTCTACGCTGGAGATGATACTACACCCACCCCTGCGTATCTTTGCGAAGCACAGAAAACAGGAGGTACACTTTGTCGACCAATCAGCAACCCGGAGCTTGTAGATCACACTCATTTAGATGGACTAGAGTTGGTAGTAGGAGGATATTTTTTAAGAGAAAGACAACGAACGCTTGAAGATGACATACAAATTAGAACACCTGCAGGAAATGTTAATTTTGATAGAATTAAAGTGCAAGAAGGACCAGAAATACGTATTCAAACAATGTTATTGTTTAATTTAACTCGTTATCGGATACAAGGTGCAAGTCTTTCTGCAGTGACGGGTTTTGGATATCAGGGAGATTTTACTTTTTTTACAAACCAAAGCGATTTCACACTTAAAGAAAATGGTTATGAATTGCGTACAAGTGGGATTGATATTTTTCAAGTAGATGTTTTGCGCAATGGAGGAGTGATACCATTAGGATTTAAAATGCAAATTGGTCCTGTTCGTTTTATGCCTATTTTAGAGATGTATATTAATAATGAAGGAATATATCAACAAACATCAATCAATTTGCTATTTGGAAATGGGAAATAAGGGGGGATCATATGGCTACATTTGAATCAATATTACGTGATGTTCTTCCGGTGTATACTGTTGCGCTTGCTGCGAATGATATCACCGCACGTGACCAATTAATGAGTGAAGCATTTCAAGCAAAAAATTCTAGACATAGTGAATATGGCAGTAAATATTTTTTGGTTGGTCCTGGACTTTGTTCAAGGTTGGGGAGAAAGAGTTCTTGGGTGGCTGATGCAACAACGTATGTAGATCGATTAGGTACAGCAGCTTTCCCTTCCCAAGACAACGGACTAGTAGAATTAGGTATGGCGTACAATGAAAGTCAGGTTCGTAAGATTTTTGTTTCATTTTATCCTGGAATCACTCTACCTCCTCGGGGAACAAAAACACAAGAAGCGTACACTCTCGAAGACGAGGGAAGATCTTTATTGATACAATTTGAATCAGGAGAGGGAAGTTATCATTTAGATCGTGAAAAAGGTCAACAACGTAGAGCTGATTTTGTGGCAATGAAGATGTCTTTAAGAGAACCCACTATGGTTCATAAGATTAGTTTTGAACCAGCAATTTTAGAAAATGGCGTATTAACACATTTTTTTGCAGATATTGGGTATGATGGTTTAGATCGATTGGTTAAGTAAAGCAAAGGTTAGTAAAAATTCTTCTTTGGTGTTTATTGTTGGTAACTGTTAAGATTATAGAGGATATTTTTTAAACCACCCACTATTTAAATTCCCATGGACCAAACTCTCGAGCTTGCTTTAGATACTATCAGAATAGGCAAGCAAGCTATCGTGTTTGTGGCGAATCGAGCTAGTGCAGAAAAAACAGCAGAGGACGTGGCAAAATTAACTGCGTTTGTATATCCAGATCTTGAAGATGCTGTTCTTCATGCGTTGCCGACACCGACAAAACAGTGTCGACGTCTTTCACATTGTGTTCGGAAGGGAGTAGCATTTCATCATGCGGGGTTAACTTCATCACAAAAAGAATTAATTGAAGAAGAATTTCGTAAAGGAACAATCAAAATTATTTGCGCTACTCCTACTCTTGCCGCAGGTCTTTCTCTTCCGGTATTTCGAGTTATTATCAAAAGTTTAAAACGATTTTCTGGTCAATGGGGAATGGATTGGATTGCGGTGTTAGAATATATGCAAATGGCAGGACGGGCAGGACGACCAGAATATGAGTCATATGGTGAAGCAATTAGTATTGCCAAAGATGAACGTGAACAGCTAGAGATTTATGAAAAATATATTTGTGGTGAACCGGAAAACATCTATTCAAAGCTGGCAGTAGAGCCGGTGCTACGCACACATTTACTTTCGTTGATTAGTACAGGGATTATTTATGATACGGTTAGTATGCACGGGTTTTTTAGCAAGACTTTTTGGGCGTATCAATTCGAGGACACGCAAAAATTGTATCTGATTTTGGATAAAATGTTAGGATTACTTCGTGAATGGAGATTTGTAGAAAAAGAAGCGACGCAAGAAAATGACACCACACTTCAGGAAACAAAAATAGAATCAATGGGTTTTAGATCTGCGAGTGCGTTAATTGAAGCAAGAAAGAAAAATGAAAATGAGAAACTTGTTGCAACATCTTTGGGACAAAGAGTAGCTCAGCTTTATCTTGATCCGCTTAGCGCATATCAATTATTGGAGGGATGCGCAAAGTATACACCGGCTTCATCAACATTTGGACTGCTTCATTTGATTTGCACAACATTAGAGATGCGACCACTATTAAACTTGAAAGTAAAAGATCAACAGAAAGTACAAGAAGAGATGTGGAAACGATCGGAAAGTTTTCTTGTTAAAGAGCCAGATCAATTTGATCTAGACTATGAGGAATTTTTAAGTTCGGTTAAAACAGCGTTATTTTTAGATTCATGGATTGATGAAAAAGATGAGGAATATCTGTTAGAAAAATTTGATATTCGACCTGGAGAAATACGTGTTAAGATAGAGAGTTGCGTATGGCTGCTTAATGCGATACGTGAATTATGCCATATTACCAATCTGGAACATGTGATCAAACCACTCCATGTTTTAGGTATACGTGTCGATGAAGGGGTTCGTGAAGAGTTGTTAACATTGCTCCAACTTCGAGGAGTTGGTCGGGTGCGAGCACGGCGTTTATATCATAATGGCGTGAAAGATATTGGTGATGTCAAAAAAGTTGATATTACTACCTTAAGTCAGATTTTGGGTAAAGCTCTGGCTGTGGATGTCAAAAAGCAAGTAGGAGAAACGATAGAAGTCGTTGCTCCCACTAAACGTAAAGGACAGATGAGTTTGGGGAAGTATTAAGCGAATACTTTAAGCACACATTTTTATAGGATTATGTCATTCTTAGTCTATAATGCCTCCTAAAACAGAAATTAAGACTGTTATGTTTGTTGATGTTGTTAATTATACTAAAACAACTAGTAAATTACGACGAGAAGAAGTCGAACGATTTCATGATATCTTTGATTCACTTTCCCTTCCTAAATTCGAGTTATATAATGGAACAGTGGTTAAAAAAATAGGTGATGCGTTTCTTGTCACATTTAATAGCGCAACGGATGCAGTATTATGCGCGGTGGATTTGCAACGATCCTGTGAACAATATAGTAAAGATAACAAATTGAAATATCCGTTTTCGTTACGTGTGGCACTTCATGCAGGAGAGGTGATTACTAAAAATAAGGACATTTATGGCGATGCAGTTAATATTGCGTCTCGTCTTGAGCAAATGACCAAACCCCACCATATCATTTTAAGTGAGACTGTCTTTACTGCGATGAATAAGAACGAAATCCCTTTTCTTCATCTTGGTGTTAAGAAACTTAAAGGTGTTCGCTACCCCTTGCGATTATTTCGCGTAAAGAGCAATTATGATAAATCTATTTTTAAGGGACATACAAGCCATAGAGTGGTCAAACGCAGCCTACGGTTTATTTGGAACACTCTCTTGTTCATTTTTTTAGTTGCGTTAATTGGAGGAATGCTCTTTTTGGTGTTACGATTTTTTGGTTTTTTCTAAATAGATTACGATTTTACAGTCTGGTAACGAAAAAGAAGATTAGAGAGTAAAATAAAGAATAACGGGGACAACTAAACATCCCATGAGATGATTTTTAGCAACACCCCAAGAGTTTGCAATGAGCCCGAGTGAGGTAGCAACGGCAAGGATAAGTAATCCACGAGGACCATCAAAAATAATTGCAAGAAGGATTATGAAACCAATGATTATTTTGATGAGTTGAGAATAATTTACTTTGGCAATATAGATGGAAAAAATACGCGAAAAACGCAGTGTAAGAAGTGTACCAATTGCTCCGCTGATTAATGCAACGGCGATAAATAATACCATTTGTGAGAATGTAACTTGGGTGAGAAGTTCTTGAACCCCCACAATTGCGCCGTTACGCGCTTTTTGAATGGTATATGCAGCAGCAATGCTAATGAGCATGTTGGCGGTGTTAATTCCTCCCACTAAACTTAGAAATCCTTCTTGCCCCATGTCTTTGGTAAATGCGGTTGCCATAATGGCGGCTTGAGACGACCCGAATCCTGGAAGAAATGCTGCAATAAATCCCATGCCGGTGGCGGCTGTAACTGATTTTGCGGTATCTTTATGACTAATTACAGAGGGTTTGGTAAAATCTTGAGGAGGAAAATAGGAGGTTTCAAAGAGACTAACTATTAAGAGTGATGTGCCAAATAGACCTGAGAGCAAGGCAAAGAGTGGTTGACGTAGATCACTAATGCTAAATACAATCATTCCTAATGCTCCTGCAAGTAAAAAAATAATCAGACATTTGAGTCGTTTTCCTTTCTCACGAATAATCATGATTGCCATGACAATGATAAGAAGATAGCCAATGATATTTTCTAAAATGGGATCAAGAGTTGCCATCCCTATGATGAAGAGTGGGAGAAGTAGCGTGCCTAATACTAATGACCAAAATGAGCCTATGATAGTATAGAGTACGGCATTATGGGCCTCACCTTTGAGTAATAAGCGATGTCCAGGAAGAGCACTAAGAGCTTTTGATTCATCTGGAGCACCAAGATAGATGCTGGGCAGCGTATCGAGAAACGTGTGAGTGATAGCCAGAGAGATGATATAGACTGCGAGGTGTAGACCAGAGGTGAACGTGAGAAGAATGGGAGAGAATGAGAGCAATAAAACGGTAACGAGATTGACATGGATGCCTGGAACAATTCCGGTAATGATACCGGAATTCACGCCAAGCACGAGAGCCGCTATAATCCCTAAAAATGCCACTTTTGGCGCCTACTGCACCATTGATCTGTCGAAAAATCGAAAATATTCTCGGCAGCCCAAGGGATTCATTGTAAATACCGTTAATGCGTATTAAGTGGAAGAATTGCTTACAATGCTTAAATATCTTGTCCTTGTGGCGTGTATTCCCGGTTCTTTTACCGTTGGAAAAATACCTTGTGGTGCGCTTTACGCTTTATTTTCGCTTTAAAATTTCGAGAATTTGAATGCACAACCGGTTCGTTTCTAGAATTTTTTCTTCAATTGCTAAGCCATTATCCAGCGACAACCAGCGAAGATATGCGGCAATGGTTTTAAACCCTCTAGATTCAGCAGCGTTGACGATACGTTCGTGTTCTTGTTTTCGAACTCGCACTTCAATACGCCGTGAATTAACCATTAAGCCGCCTCTGTGCCATCAAAATATAATCAGGGTTAAGTTCAAAGCCAACAAAATTGCGCTGTAATGTGGCGGCTGCAACGGCGGTGGTGCCGCTTCCCATGAATGGGTCTAAAACTAAATTATCTTTCTGCGAACTTACCTCAATAAGCCGTTTGATAAGGTTAAGTGGTTTCTCGGTAGGGTGTTTGCTGTGTTTCTTTCCTAATGTGTGTTGGTAATAATTTACACATTCCTGTTGAGAAATAAAGTTGAATGTAGTTGGTTTGCCTTTGGTAAGATACATACATAACTCAAAGCCATGTCTCCAATTTGATTTATGAAAGCTAGGAAGCGGGTTTATTTTTACAATAGAGAGCATATTACGTAACGTGAAGCCACGCTGTAGTGCTTTGCGAATGAAGTAGCCATTATCTTCATTTGCCGTAAACATATAGAACGAGCCACCTTCTTTGAGCACACGATAGCACTCTGAGATGATTCTCATAATGAAGAGGTCATAATCAAACGGATGAAAGACATCCCACTCTCCCCAAGCTTCCTGTGTTGAGGTGATTTTGTTTCCAATCTTGGTGAGTTTCTTAGGACTAGCAATATTGTAGGGTGGATCAGTTACAATAAGGTCGACAGAATTGTCCTCCAGTTGCGCTAGTCCTTTAAACGCATCCATGTGGTGAATGGTGTTTACCTGCATAAAAAAATAAGAAGAACAATATTATTTATTTGTAACCCACAGCAAAAGTGTATCCCAAATGATGTGAAAATTCACATCATTTCTCTCTTGTTTTTTTGCGAGTTAACTTAATATAAACCAATTCACTTTGTGTTTGTTAAATGCTCGTTGACAATATAATTAAGAAAATTCAAACAAAGAGGCAATTCCGAATCCCTCTATGTTTTCTTAATTCCACTGGGGTAAAAAATCTTAATAATGCTTTGGAAAGTGGTGTGCCCCTGAAAGCTCTTGTTTTTTACCGCAATTTCAAAAATTTTTATGATTTAAAACCATTAAAAATCATATCACATAACATAGAAAAAAGAGGAAAAGTTTCAGAAACTGACGAAAAATTAATTATCGCTCTCACTAAAGTAAAATTAGAAGACCCTTGCCTCTTCTTTGAGATCTCGGGAAATCTATTACAGGTATCAACTGTTTTGGATGATTTAAAACGATTAGAAAAGAAACTCAGAAAAAGAGGAATGAGGATGAAAAATTCTCTCCGCGTCTCGATATTACTTTGGTCTTACGTAAATCTATTAGAATTGACAAACAAGTATATCTCTGAGTTTCTTGAGGCATACTTAAAAAAAGAAAAAATAGACAAAGAATCGAGATTTAAGCATTTTCTGGCTGGGTTTAAGAATGGCAAACATCCAGAGATAGGAACTACTATTGACGCTTTATATCTAGCTGAATTGATTTCTGACAAGAAGAATTCCATTCTCAGTTCAAACCACTTTGTTCGAAATCGATTATCACATGCTAGCATGTACTACGACATAAAACAGAAAAAGATTTTCGAGTCAAATGGGAAAGAGTATCCCGTTAGCTCGTTCAAAAAAGACCTTGCTGGTTTATTCAACTTTCTCAATGAATTTGTATTTAGGTTAAATAATGATAACATAGATATAGAATCTTCTATTGATGGTTTATTAGCAGAGATATGCCATGTATTACTTAAGATTGAAAGATCTGGTACCTTGAAGAAAAATTACCAACAATTAATTTTTAATTGGAAACGAGAGTAAATTCACTCCGTCATTCTAAGTCAATCACTACTTTTAGTTTTCCTTCGATAAGCATTAATTTACACGTTAGCGTATTAGTTACTTTGAGAATATGTTCTTTACCTAAGTGCTTAATGAGGCACACGTACGGGGTTCCTTTTCTGTACTGGACGTTTGATGTCCATTCTAAGATTTTTTTCTGCATACGGGATCAATACACCCCAAGCAAAGACGCTTGGCACTCGTTCTCATCACCATCCCGTTACAATAAATTCGCGGCAGGGGTTAATATAGCTGTTGCATCAAAAAATAAGCAGATGCTCTTTTTTTGACGCTCCAAAACCTCAGATTCTGAACATTTTAGGCAAATATTTATATATTACTTGAACGTAGTAACAAAAATGGAGCTAGACGATCGAGATTTAGAAATATTAGACATTGTGCGAGAGAATGGAAAGCTCCCGCATCGTAAGATTGCTGAGATGACTGGCATTCCTATTGGGACCGTTTTTAACAAACTTAAACGATTGGAAGACGAAAAATACATTTATCATTATTCAGCTCGTGTTAATTATCATAAAGTTGGTTGGAACACCGTTGCTTTTCTGCTTGTTTCTCTTGATACTGATAAATTACGTAATCTCAAAATCCAAGGTCACGAAGCGGCTGAAATGATTGCCAAAGAATGTCCATTTATTAGCCACATTAGCACTGTTGCTGGTCAGGCAGATATTGTTTTACGCTATCATGTTAAAGATATTAATCATCTTAATGAGCAGGTTAGTAAGCTTCGCGAATTGCCATTTATTCAACGGTCACAGACGCTTGTGGCACTACATTCTGTAGAAAAAGATCAATTGATTTCTGGTTTAAGTCCAAGAAATTTGAAAAAGAAATCCAAGAACTATGAGAAGATTAAGAAAGATTAAGACCTCTACCAAAATACAGACTAAATGTTGCCCTAAAGCTTATATAAAAATAACACTCTTCTTCTCGTTGGCATAATGAAAGACCCTCACCAAAACATATTCTTTTACTACCGAGGACCAAGTTCAAACGAGAGTACACAAGATATTCAAGTTGAAGATAACACAACCAAGAGCCTCATCAATGTCCTAGAATACTGCCATAATGTAAACTTTCACGAGGTCTTACGTAGCCTCTTACAGTCCATCAAAGTTCCATTATCATCTTCTCTCTCGTTTAGACTGCAAATACAGGGAACAGGAAGCAGACCTGACGCATTGATTAATCTGAATGCGCGAAAAGTATTCATCGAGTCCAAAGTCCAGGCTTTGTTAGATTTAGATCAGCTTTCACGACACTTGAACTTTCTTGAAGAGGGTGATGTTCTGCTTGTTCTTACGAATCATATTCAAGACTATCAAAAAATTCAAACTCTTCATGATGAACGAATACGTTTTCTGACATGGAGTCAAGTTCACAATATTACAAATTTAATCTATCGCAAAATCAAGAATGAGAAAAAACTTGCACATGTTGCGATTTTATTAAATCAGTTTGTAGAATATCTTGAGGTGGTTACGTTGACAGAGTTTAATGGATTTCGTGATGATGATTTTGATTTTTTCGTTGATTATAACAAATATTATCTTCCTATCTTAAAGAAGAAGATGGAATCGTTAGCAGAATCAGTGAAAGATTGCGTTGCCGGCTATCAAAATGTTTTTGTAGGAAACATTCCCAAAATTATCACTAAAGACACTACATCGTGGGTTGCAATTCAAAAAGAAAATGTTCCTGAAGGACAAAGTTTTCAGCAATGCAATTTCACGTTAGAGATCAACAGCAGTGTTTTCAAGATCACGGCAGTCATTCGCAATGGAGGGGCAGATAGTAAGAATTCTCCAATTGGCGTATTTAATCAGAATCTCGAAAATTCCAAAGCTGGGTTGGCATTCTTTAAACGACTAAGTCAGACTGAAGCAAAACGGAATGTTCAGCACAAATCAATTCTCAACATCTCTCAAAGAGTACCACGCTATGGAGATAGAATCATGCCAGGCAATGAGGAATGGAAAAAGATTTTCACCTTACGAACAGATCAGATTACAGCTCAAGAAGATATTGAATATGTGCGACAGATACTTTGTCGAATGCCACGTCCCGCTTTGCCAGGAATTCATTTGTCGCGCGAGATACCACGTGGCGACCCTATTCTTCAGGATAAAGAGAAATTATTAACAGAAATAAAGGTGACATTACAAGAATTTGAACCAATATTGGAGCTTGTACGTAAAAATGCCATGGTAATTTCTCCTTAATCTAATTTTAAGATGGTTTTTTAATTAATGGTACTTTCATAGCCAGGAATGCCATTGCTCACAAAGTCCAAATACATTATCGGATTATCCTGTCCGCGTTATTTATGGATGATGTTTCACGATTTGGACAAAATTCCCGAGAATGATGCTGCAACGCAATATAAGATCGACCAGGGAAAGGCGATAGGTACGCTTGCAAAAGAGTTATATCCCGATGGAATTGATTTGCCAGACGATCCCAAAGAGTTTACACGTAATATTCTCAAAACGAAAGAAATGCTTCCTGGTAGAAAAACTCTTTTTGAAGCTGGTTTCTTGGTTGACAACCTCTTTGCACGCGCAGATATTCTTCTTCCAGTTGGAACAGACGAATGGGACGTTGTGGAGGTAAAAAGCTCCACAGAAGTGAAAGAAGAGCATATTCACGATGTCTCATTCCAAAAATATGTGTATAGCAAAGCGGGTTTACGTATCCGCAACTGCTTTGTCATGCACATTAACAAAACCTATGTGCGTAATGGTCATATTGAAGCTACACAGCTTCTTATTGCAGAGGACGTGACGCAGCAAGTTAATGAGACAGGTGTAGGAATTGAAGAACGTATTTCTGCTATGCTTGCTATTATCAATAATCCACAACCGCCTAAAGTACACATTGGCAATGGCTGTCAAAAAGGGTTTGAGTGCAAATCCGAAGATTGTTGGAATTTTCTCCCAGAAGGTCATGTCTTTGAGCTTTACTACGGTGGGAAAAAATCACTGGAATTATTTCAAGCTGAAGTTATTAAAATTCAAGACATTCCTGCTGAGTTTAAACTTACGGACAAACAACATATTCAGAAGAAATGTGCCCTGTCTGGTTCACCCCATATCAACTCTGCTGGGATATCCACATTTCTCAATGATCTTACATACCCCATTCATTATCTCGACTTTGAAACATTTAATGCGGCGATTCCCTTCTATTCTGGTACAAAACCCTATCAGCAGGTTCCATTTCAATTCAGCGTTCATATTGACGATGGAAAAACGGTTGAACATCTGTATTATTTGCATGATGACGCTCATGATCCGCGAGAGAAATTTATTGAGCGGTTAAAGAAATCAATCAAACCAAGTGGTACTATCATTGTCTTTAATCAATCATTTGAGATTGCACGCTTACGGGAGTTGGCGGTAGCGTTTCCTGCGCATGCTGGGTGGGTTGAAGAAATTGTTGTTCGTATCGTTGATCTCATTATTCCATTCCGTAACTTTGATTATTATAATCCAGCACAGCAGGGCAGTTGTTCGATCAAAGAAGTATTGCCTGCATTGACAGGGAAGAATTATAAAAATTTGGATATCAATAATGGTGGAGATGCTTCCGTTTCCTATTGTGAAATGGTCTTTGGAGCATTGAGTGTTGAGCAGAAAGCGAAGATACGACAAGACTTGCTGGCATATTGCGGACTAGATACGGAAGGGATGGTTTGGATTGTGAAAGAATTAGAGAATCTGAGCAACGTATAAATATGTACCTACACCTCTGCTTTCTTCTTATCCCGCACTCGTTTATACACACGTCTCATCAGATAATCCTCAATATCAGCGCGTAAGGCTTTATCTCCCATCATCCTCTCAAACATAGCTTCATTTTGTTCTTTACGGTTGATTAGGACATCAACAAAAGACTCCGCAAAGCCATGTTTAAAGTTTTCCAATTGATTACTATTGGCCTGCAAGACAACGTGAGGGTTAGCAATGGAGTCTTCCTCCAATTGATCAATAAATAGTTTGTCGGCATCCGTCCAATCTGTATGATAACGCTGGTTGATAAGTTTGATAATACTTGAAAGCTTGTCCTGCTCCTCTTTACTTTTTTTCATTCCTAGTTCTGAAGCTGGATTAAGGGCACCATCTTTGTTTTTGTGCAGCGCAATCTTTCCCTCACCCATTTTTTGCAAGCGATAATATTCAAGAGCAACTTCTCCACCTAATTTGAAAGTATCCGCTGCATCTCTTTTTGGTAATTTGGTGAGCAGAAACTTACCATACACATAGAACTTTTCTAGTTCGGGATCACTAAATGGCATCACTTGACTCAGGAAAGAGTATAAACGAAGAAATGAAATAAGATTGTGTTTGAACTCTTCTCTGGCCTCGGGCATGGATACTTTCTTAAATCGTTCTACAGCAGGGTCAATATAGGAGTTGAGCTTAGCGTTATCGCGCAGTGAATATTGAGGATTAAAGAAAATTTGTGCAAAATTCTGGATATCCTGCTCAGTTGTCACACAAACCGCCTCGAGCTTAGATTTGAGATCATAGAGAAGGTTGGGATCAGCGTTACTTGCGAGAACGGTTTTTTCATAGTAGGGTTGGAATGACTCAAATATTTCCGCTTCTTTATTAACAAAATCAAGCACAAACGTGTCCTCTTTTCCTGGGCAGGTACGATTGAGGCGAGAAAGAGTTTGAACCGCTTTGACACCATGTAATTTCTTATCAACGTACATGGTATGAAGAAGTGGTTGGTCAAAGCCAGTTTGATATTTATCTGCCACAATCAATAATTGAAACTCACTGGTGTTAAATTTAGCTGGAAGCTCTTTTTCTTTAATACCATTCATTCCAACTTCTGTGTAATTTTCTCCATCAACTTTCACGGTCTGCGAAAATGCGACCAACGCCCTGAGATCAGTATATTTCTTCTCTTTGATATACCTGTCAAACTCATGTTTATATCTGACAACGTGTTCTCGTGATGCGGTTACCACCATTGCTTTAGCCTGTCCCCCAATTTTCTTCATAGTCACTTGACGGAAATGTTCTACAATTACCTCTATTTTTTGTGCTAGGTTGTGTGGATGGAGACTCATAAAACGCGCAATAGCACGTTTTGCTTTCTTTTTGTTGACTTTAGGGTCTTCTTCAATGGCTTTGGAGAGACGGTAGAATGTTTGATAGGTAGTATAATTATCCAACACATCCATAATAAAGCCTTCTTCAATAGCTTGACGCATGGAATAGAGATGGAATGGTTCTGGTTTTCCATCTTCGTTGGGGGTTCCAAAGACTTGGAGGGTTTTTGACTTTGGTGTTGCGGTGAATGCAAAGAAGCTAAGGTTTTTCTGTTTTCCTCGCGCGCTCATAGAGTCAATAATATCATCCTCTACCGTACGTTCTTCTTGTTCTGCGTCTTTAGATGCTTCTTCCAGACTTCGCTCTCGCAGAACAGCTTTGAGATGTTTGGACGACTCGCCACCCTGAGAACTATGTGCTTCATCGACAATGATCGCATAACTTCGTTTTGGTAAGTCAGCAATCTTCTTGATAACTACGGGAAATTTCTGTAATGTTGTAATAATAATCTTTGTTCCAGCTTCAAGATGTTCTTTGAGCTGTGCTGAATCTTGGTCAATAGGTTGTACGACACCCTGCGTATGGTCAAATTGATAGATAGTCTTTTGCAGTTGGTCGTCAAGAACCCGACGATCTGAAATAACAATCACCGTGTCAAAGATCGCTTTATCTTTCTGATTATGTAATCCCTGAAGATTATAGGCAAGCCAAGCAATGGAGTTACTCTTTCCGCTACCTGCGGAATGCTGGATAAGGTAATGTTCGCCAATGCCATGCTTTTTGGCGTGAACAGAGATTTTTCTTACTACATCAATTTGGTGGTAGCGTGGAAAAATGATTTTTTCTTTCTTCTTGATAGCTCCGTTTATTTTGAACTCCTCTACCTGAAGATTAATAAATCGGCGGAAAATATCCATCCAACTTTCTCTCTCCCAAATATCTTCCCAGAGATACGAGGTACGATGACCGTTTGGATCAGGTGGATTTCCTGCACCCCGTTCAAAGCCTTTGTTAAAAGGTAAGAAACGTGTTTTCTTTCCCTCGATTGCTGTGGTCATCTGTACTATATCAGTATCAACCGAGAAATGAACCAAAGTTCTTTTCTTAAATTGAAAGAGAAGTTCTTGAGGGTCACGGTCCTCAACATACTGACGCTGAGAATTCGTCACATCTTGGCCCGTAAACTGATTCTTAAGTTCCACCGTTGCGACTGGTAAACCGTTGATTGAGAGAAGAATATCCAAAGAGTTTTTATTTTTTGAACTGTAATGAACTTGTCGTGTCGCGGTGAGAACATTAAAGTCAAATTCTTTAATAGTTTGCGGGTTGAGTCCATGTGTGGGTTTAAAGAAAGCAAGCTTGAATTTTGCTCCATAATCAGTAAGGCCATGCCGCAGTACATCAATCATGCCACGCTGGTCAAGTTCTTTACATAAACGGTCAAGGAGCTTCTCTTCAATTTTATCTTTGTGAATCTTTGCTAACTTCTCCCACTCTTTAGGCTGTGATGTTTTGAGAAACGTGAGTACAGTTTTGGGAAAGAGAGCTTTTGTGACATCGTAGTCTTTCTGGTCGCTTGGAGTGTAGCCCCCGTGGTTAATGAGATGTTGAACTATCTCCGTTTCTAAAGTTTTTTCCGTATGTTTATCCACTGCCTTTTTCATGCTAGACCTCGCACATCAATTTTTCCTGTGACAGCTTCAGAAATAAGAGCTGTTCTGTATTCATGGAGGAGTTCTATTTCTTTCTGGATCTTATTAATCGTTTGGTCGATTTTTTGAGTTTCTTGGTGGAGGTAAATCTCTATTGCTTGTCGTTCCAATGTTGATGGAACAGGTACTTTTAGATTTTTAATTACATCCACTGAAAGACCGGGTTGAGCTGCGGTCATCGAATATTGATTAAGATTCATTGTACGAATTAATTCTCCGAACCAAATGACCTCATTGATATTTAACAAAGTGGCTACGACTGCATGCTCTGAAGCCCAAAATTTTCCCGAAGCATAATTAACGTTTCCACAGAGTGCGCCTTGTCGTCCGACTAGAGCGTAATGGCCATCATGGGTGTAAGCTTCGGTAAAACCTCTAAAGCCATTACCACCATAAACTGGAAAGCTTCCGTCAGATTTTATTGCGTCAGAGGTTATTGATTCACCACTTTGAAGATGTGCGACAAATTTCAATTTCTTTACATCCCAATGCTTTGGTACCTTCCCCAGCCATTCTACACCAGAATCTTTCAACTCCATTTTTGGGTTTAATCCTCTCGTCACCGCATGGTTAATCTTCCCTGTCCGTTCTTCCTCTAATAGTTCGATAAGTCGTTCTTTCTTTTCAATAGCTTCATCGATGAGTGACGTTTTGGTGTCAAGGAAGGAGGCGATTTGTTGTTGCTCGGGAAATGGTGGGAATGAGATTTTAATCGAGAAGAATTTCTCAGGGTAAAGACGAAGACGCGAGTCTATAATCCCAGTAGAATTACGTCGAAACTCGGCGGCAACCTGATCTGTCCTAAAAAGATGATGAAAGTACTGGGGAGAGAAATCCTTTTGCTTCAACCTAAAAACAGCGTAAGCAGGACTGACTATTCCATCCCATGCGGAAACACCAAGACTTTTCTTCCATGCTAACATGATGTTCATAACAATATCATTTACCTTACATACTTTATAACCCTCAAGACTCTCTGCATGAGTTAAAAAATCATCAGCCTCAATTTTATTACATCGAGGTGCAACGCCATAATATTCTGATACGGAAAGAAGAGTTCCAGAACCATCTATACTTTTCTGATTAATCTCTTCAAAAACGTACTTGGTTTTCTCAATTGACCATCCCTCAGGTATCTTCCCGATCCACTGGATACCCGATTCTTTATACTTTGGATATGGTTTCATGTTTATTTTTTCCTCTTATGTACTACATCCATTTCTTCAGAAATAGCAGGCATTACATAAAGTATATTCATAAGCTGTTCCGCTAGATTTAAGACATCTTTCGCATCCTGCTCTGTAACCTCTGGATGATCAGGATGTACTGCATCATTTCCTAAAAACCTGCATGAATGTGCCCATTTGCTAATATGGGTAGTAATAATTCCTTTTGCTTGTAATTCATCAATTTGTTTATCCAATTTTTTTTCTTTATCGGCTCCTTGTCCCATACATGCTTGCTGAATCGCTCTTCTACACATAGCGGCACAAGCTCTAAATGCACGCACGCTGAGGCAAAGCTTAGCTTCATCTATGTCTTGCTTTATGTTTTCAGGTATTCTTTCATCTGTTGGTGATGGTAATGGAGATGGGGCAATAGAAAGAATTTCCATTCCTTTTAATTTCACGATAACACACTCGTTGCATAAAGGACACTCCGCTATACACCAATTTCCTTTCTGAGTTGTAATTAAGATCGGTTCTTGAAACGAGACCTGTCTAGTGTCCCTACCTCCCGTGTAAAATCCAATCCAAACCAAAGCAACATGCTTTTTACACCAAGGGCAATTAATTGTTATCGGGTTCATTTCACCACCTTCTTAATCATATCTTCCGTCTCCTCCTCAAGTGCAAGGATATCTCGGCGGATTTCTTCTAACGAACGTAACGGTTTAAACCTGTAGAAATGCTTGGTAAAATTAATCTCATATCCTATCTTTGTCTTACTCTCATCAACCCACGCATCAGGAACATGCGGCAAGACTTCACGTTTAACGTACTCTTTCCAGTCTTCTTTCAACGGAACGCTCTCGTTATCGCGAAGAGAAGCGTCTGCTTTAGGTTTTCCAGTCTTATCTTTTACAACTTTGCCGTTTTCAAGAAGAGGCCTCTCAACAGTTAAATACCTATAACCAAAATCCTCATTGTCAAATATTTTACAGTGCTCACCAGGTTTAAACGAACCATAAATTTTTGTAATCTCCTCGATATGCTTGGCACTGATTTCGTGACTTTTATCGCCTAAACTTTTACGCATCTTATCGAAAAATTCAACGGCATTGATAAGTTGAATTTTTCCTTTACGCTCGGTATGTTTTCGATTAGTTACAATCCACACATACGTACTAATCCCCGTGTTATAAAATAACTTATCTGGCATGGCAATGATAGCTTCGAGCCAATCATGTTCAATGATCCACTTACGAATATCACTCTCCCCGCTACCAGCACCGCCGGTAAAGAGGGGTGAGCCATTAAAAACAATTCCAATGCGCGAGCCCTCGTTGCCAGATTTCATTTTAGAGATCATATGTTGTAGAAAGAGAAATGACCCATCACTAATTCGGGGGAGTCCAGCCCCAAAACGGCCATCCATTCCTAAGTTCTCATGTTCTGCATCGATTTCACGCTGCACTTTTTTCCATTCAACACCAAATGGAGGATTGGAGAGCATGTAATCAAATTTCTCTGAAGCAAGACCATCTTGTGTAAATGAGTTACCAACTTTGATATTAGAAGCGACTTGTGCTTTAATCATCATGTCAGATTTACAAATAGCAAACGATTCTGGATTCAGTTCTTGACCAAATACTTTGAGCTCCGCTTGTGGATTAAGATCACGCAAATATTCCTCAGCAATGGAAAGCATACCCCCAGTTCCACAGGCAGGATCGTATAATGTCTTAATAATACCTTTCTTGGTCAAGACGTCACGGTCGTTGATAAAGAGAACGTTAACCATTAAACGGATGACTTCGCGCGGGGTGAAGTGTTCCCCTGCGGTTTCATTTGAAGCATCCGCAAATTTACGAATAAGTTCCTCAAAAATGTACCCCATTTCAATGTTACTTACTTTTTCTGGATGCAAATCAATAGCAGCAAAACGCGAAACCACCTGAAAGAGCAAATTAGCTTTTTCAAGTCGTGTGATTTGCTCGTTGAATTCGAAATAATCAATGATATCACGGGCATCTTTGGAGAAACCGTTGATATAAGCCGTCACGTTTTCACTGATGTGATCGCCATCGGAAAGAAACTTTTGAAATGTAAATTTACTTTTATTATGAAAATTGAGCTTGATAAGACGATTTAGGTATAAATCAGCACTTTCAGGGTCCATTTTTTGAACCGATTTGAGGTTAGCAAGGATAGTGTCTTTGGATGGTTCTAAGACGCAATCCAATCGTCGAAGGACGGTAAAAGGAAGAATAACTTTACCATAATCAGATGGTTTGTAATCACCGCGTAGCAAGTCAGCTACACTCCAAATAAAATCAGCTAATTCGCGAACTTGTGCCATGTTTGCATTATAATCCCGTAGCTTATTAAAAGATTGCTCTCTTATAACCGATCTTCCTCTTTTCTGGATATACTATTTTCCGATTTATAGAAATAACAACATTCTTCTGCTCATAAAATCAAAAATTGATTCTTATTGCGTAATCTTTAAAAAGTGAGAATCACTCTGAAAATACAAGAGGGATGGTGTTAGGGGAAACCAATCTCTCCGACACTTGTTCTTAACTAAATGATTAACAGCGACTATTGGGAAAAATTAGATGTTCACTGTAAATATATTCTCGAAAACTGGGAAAGTAGAGAAAAAAGAAAGCTAAAGAATTACTTAGCAAAATTTGATGAGAAACATTTACTCAGTATATGCGAGCTACTTGAACTTTTTCCTGATCCAATCGTATCGAAAGGCGTAAAAGAAAAGTTAGTAGAGTTGATTATGACCTCACAAAAGAGTAAAGAGCTTGGATTGCTCAAAGATTTCTCAAATTTTAAGCTTGATCTAATAAGCGATTATTATGAACGATTAGTAACCGAAGGTACCATCAAAATCGCGAAGAGGGGGAACGCCTTTCTGGAACTAATAGAAATCTATCATCACAGTCAATCTGAGCTTTCATATTTGCTGACTCATTCCAAATGGGTAAGAAATGCCTCATTTGCAGTTCAATTCAAAGGAGGCATTCCCCTCAGACAAGAATATATCACTGAGTTTGAAGAAAGAATCCAAAAATTTATTCAATATCTTCGTAAAGGAAACTACAAGCGTGTCATATTCAAGTTTAAAGGAAAGCTAACTGTAGATGGAAAAATCATCTTTGCAATTGATCGACAGGTTGGTGACAAACTGATGAGGAACATTGATAAGAACAAGAGAAATAAACTTGCTAGCGACTTATTGATCTCATTTGATTGTCCAACAGATAAACTAGAAATCAGATGTAAAGACCCCCATGTTGTTAAAAAATCTGCAGATGCCATGCAAACTATTTTAGGTATAAAGTTCTCTAAATATATGCCTGAAGTTACGAATGTAAACAACAACAAATTCACCAATTACATTGAGGAAATCCCAGATGAAGTAGCATTGAAAATTGTGGGGGTTACGTTCAAAAACTCAAAACTGTCCGGCACAGTGCCCCTAGCCATACCGCAATCATACAGAACTGATTCAATTGCAGGTGCCATTGTTGATCTTAAGACTCGTAATATTGTAGACCCGCAGATAATTAACATATCCTCCATCAGCCTAAGTTTTGAGGATAAGATTAGAGAGATAATGCTTGAAAGAGATGGCACCTACTTTTATTTTACGCTAAAACCAGGAAGTCGAACTGGTGATGCTGAAAAAGGAAGACTATCACTTGAGTTTACTAAGATTTTTGGTTTTGGTCTGAACGAAAAATTCTCCATGGGAGAAGAACAATCCATCGAAGAGAGGCTTAACACCATTATTTCACGTCATGAGGTAGATTACCAGGATGAACCTCTGATGAAAGCCCTTAGTTTTCTCGAGGAAAGAAAGATTATAAAAAAGAAAGAGAAGAAATTATATCAGTGTACCGTCTGCAGAACTTTTAATAGCCAAGATGGAACTTGTAGACATTGTACTTCCAGCCCAACATCATTAGTCGAACAAAAAATTCTGTTTGAGATACCAAGAATTAGCGTAGTTAATTATCTCTGTAAGTTACTTGATAAAGAAATCAAAGCTGAGAAACGCGATGTGACGAGAACATGGTCACGTTCATATCAATTCCTGAAACTGACATACAAACAGATGCCTATATACCTATTTTGTTCTGACTCTGCTCTATCAGCAAAACTAATTAGTCATTTTCAACGGTCTGGTCTACCCATTATTATTGTGAGTTACGGAGTCCCGCATAATAAAGAAATTAATGAGTTGAGTAATTTTGCTGAGGTAGAACTTGTCGATCTTATAACAGAAAAGATGTCCAAAGAAGAATTCAATAGAATTATTAAAGATAAGGCAGAAACATCAGGCGCTGCTATCGCAGGAAATGCTAGAGAGTCCATAAGAAAACTAAAGATCTTCACTGAGTGCGATCAAAAATCCTTTGAGGATGATGTAGTTAATGTCTTTCAATATATCTTTAAAAGTGTAGAAAAATGGGGCAAAGAGAAGACAGGCGTAGAAATTCCTGAAGGTTTAGCGTATGTAAGTTTTGAAAATGGAGTTGGTGTAAATAATCGAACATTTGGTTGGGATTGTAAGTTCAGTAAAAAAGAAAGTTACGATCTTACTATGGGTGAAAAGAGAAAGGCAGAATCTTACATTCGTAAATTGAATAAATCTAAAGAAGTGAAAGAATTTTCGGTAACGTTGAGTGCGTTTGTATTAGTCATAAATAAAGCTAGTGATGATCAATTTCGTAAACTAGGTCAATATGTAATACCAAAGATTAGGTCTTGGAAGGGTAATATAGTGCTTATAAAATTGGAAGAATTGCTATCTCTCTATTCCCAATTTGATAGATCATATACTAAAGCTACATTTGATATGAATGAGTTTAAATCAAGATTTTGTAGTATCATGATGGGGAAAAAAGGAGACAGGATTGTTATCATTGAAAAGGCTGATATTGATTATATGTTCAGCACTACAAAAGATGAGTGAGTAAATTCCACTTAAAATTACACTCTCTCTTGTAGGCTCTAATTTTCTACACACAGCCCCATAAACCCCCAAATCCGCCCAAAAAAGAGTCTAAACCTCGCACCATAGTTATCATACAAATTGCGATTCTATAAACTTCTCAATATCTAACCGCAATAATAAGGGCAACCCGTGACGTTTGTAACTATTTTGTAAATCAAAGTTTACCAGAAAAATAAAACACCGCCCACCATACTTCTTACGTAAAGCACCGAACTTCTCATCATGCTCCTTCTTTTTCTGCTTGACGCCAATACCTGTCTCCACTTCAATCACGATTTCCTCATTTCTGGAATTGACAAACACAATGTCGGGTCGCTGGGTACGATACTTCTCAACGGAAGACGTACGTTTCAAAACTTCCCGATAAATCAAATCCACATAATACGTATGCATTGCCGACTCTGGTTTCCTCACTTTGACAAAATACTGTTGTTGCCTGCCTTTACGTAACCCATGAAACGAACCTAACACATACCCATTATTAGCTAAGAAATTCTGTTCCTCAACCGACAATCCAGAAGTCGTATAGACATCCTGCTCAATGTCAAGCCCAATCACCCTATCGACCCGCACATCCTCTCGCACAGCCCCCTGTATCTCATCAGGGTTCGTGGTAATCAACTCATGCTCCTTGGCTGAGGCGATAACTTCGATCTCTTGATGCTCATTCTCCAAAATAAGCACACCTTGCCCTTTTTGTGCCGATATAAGGTACTCTTTCTCAGCACCCGACAGATGAAACGTGCGAGCCACATCGTGTATCACAGCGGGCTTCTGGCGTAATAGAAACGTATAGGATGTATTAGCTAGAACAGCATGCCCCGCTTTCGAGCCAACAAGATCAGCCACATCTTGGGTAATCATGAGCAACCCGAGGTTAAACTTACGACAGGTCTTGACAATCTCAAACACATAAGAAGATTCCTCTGCCGTTTGAAGCATCGCCCACGCTTCATCTATAACGAGAATCTTACGTTTCAAAGACCCTTTCATGCGTTGATACACATAATCAAGAACCAGATACATCACAACAGGCTTTACTTGTTTGGGCATGGAGCCGATATTAAAACACACAAACCTATTTGAAAAGTTAATATTCGTGTGTCGGTTCAAAAAAGAAAAGACACCATTCTCCGCATACATCCCCAACCTATTGAGCAACGCCATATAGGTTTTCTTCTCCTGCGAATGCGCTTCCCTATTCAAGTTTACGAGTGTTTGATAGAGTTCCTGCAAAATTGGCGGCTTGCTATCCCAAGAATCACGGTTAATTCCTCTCCTGCCATACGTGATGTCAACAGCTTTGTCTAAAATCGCTTTTTGTACTTCGGTGATATCGCCCAACATAATTTGAAATAAATCCATTAACGAAAGCCGCTTCTCCAGATATTCATGTCCCATCAAATCAAGAGGGTTAATGATTGTTGAAGAATTCTTACTGATCGTGATCGTTTCGCCATGATAATGTTGTGTCAAAGCACCGTACTCTCCTTGTGGATCAATGATAATAATATCAGCACCATTCATGAACAAGCGAGAAATGAGCAGTTTTGTAAAATACGACTTACCTGCTCCAGAAGTTGCCAAAATAATTCCATTGGCATTGGTGAGATTAAACACGTTCTTGATGTAGGGAATTTTATTTTTGTTTAAGCCTAACAACACTCCATCATTTTCTACATCCAAAAACGGAGAAGAGAACGGAAAGAACGCTGACAATCCTTTAGTATGGATATTCTGTGTCAAACGTAATCGATCTTTTCCCAACGGGAGCATCGATTCATAGCCTGCCTGCATCTGAAACTGCGGGATACCACTTTGAATCATTAACCCTTCTAAATCAGCTTTTACTTTCTTCGCAAGAAATACCGCATCCTCTCTTTTTTTACCTTTGCAAAGAATGTAGAGTGAGACATTAAAGAGCTTCTGACTCCCTTTCTGTAAGTCTTCTAAAACACGCTTGGTCGCCTCAAACTTAATTTCAAGAGAGGGATTGTAGATACCTTTCTTTGTATCTGCATACAAATCAGCCTGTTGTTTTTGCAGTTCACGATTTAAGTGAATCATCGTTTCTTCCAAAGGGAATGGTTCGATATGAATGGAGATATCGTACGTGTCACCTGATGAAATAATCTTATCGAGAAATCCCCGCTCTACGCTATGAGGATAACCTTTCACGTTCAGTAATGTACAAAATTGATCTCCAACTTCAAATGCATCATGATGAAACGTAATCTTTTGCGGTGAAAGAAGAAAATGAGCGTACTCTTCAATGACTTGATCCTCCGCAAGTTCTTTTTGTGCTCCCTGCCCAATGTAATTGTGAAACAACGAAACGAGCGACTCTCCAGTGACTCTATTAACCCGAAGCCCTAATGAGCGAAGTTTTTCTTCACAGACTCTAGTTTGAATCTGTAAATTATCTTTCTCTGTGATAACAATGTAGAACTTTCTGTTTTTGAGACCAGATACCGTTTTAGTTACAAACTCTTTATAGGAAGAGAATAAGTCCGGAAAATCGCTAGTCTTTTTCTCTAGATAGCTGAAATGGGAGTCAAGAGAGATACTATGCGAGCTTATATGAATTTGGATAGGATAATCCAAACTGTTAAGGAATTTCTCAAACCCCATTAACACTGATTCCTGCTCTTCCTCAGTTTTTATGGCAAGATTTAATGGGATTACTTCTAAGATGGCAAGCTTCGATTTTTTAGTCACCACCATTTCTTTCTCCACACTTTTGATATCTATTATTTTGTGAAGAAGAGAACTGTCTGCTTCCACACGCTGATTGCGCAGATGAAGAAAGAAATGATGTCCTCTGTTGATACCATCAAAAAACATCAAGAAGAAAGCAATTATCAGAATAAAAGAGTTTATCGTCACCGCTGTTGATAAAGAAGCAATTTTGAACACCAAAACCATAACGAGAAAACTAGGGACAGCTATTGCTAATTGTTGGAAAGTTAAAAACCACAAAATTTTCTCTTTGTGTTGGAGGGGTGGTGGAATGTCGTATGCCATTAAATGAGGAGAGCAATATATTTTACTGCTTGATTGAGATCATCTTTAATCGAGTCTGCTCCAACGCCATGCAACGCTACTTTAACTGCATAGTACAACGTATAATTGACAACCAAAAATGCGCTCATCATAAAGAGCATCTTAATCACAAGGAAATAACCTACCGTAAAGAGCAGCGAAACTCCATATAAGAAAAATACATCAAACAAAGTAATGAACACGAAGATAGCGAGAACTTTAAGCAGAAATCGTCCGTATGATCGCAATGGTGGGAAAAAATAACAAAAGAGTGCTAGGGGAAATAACACCACTCCAAAGATTGCAATGAGAAGCCTTATCACTAAAAAGATGGAAGTGAAACTCAACACGATCAAATACAACACTGAATAGACAAGCTCAAGAGCAACATTGGGAACATTATCAATCGTAATTAGAAATGCCCGAGGATCAATCTTGTCCGCAAAAAACAATGCTAGCGAGCTACTGGTGTTGAGAGCCAGCTGATAGATATAGAATGATCCTTGGACAAGGACGAGTAAGAGAATAGCATTTTGTAAAACTTCTTTTGCATGAGCTCGCTTTAAGGGACTTCCATTGCTAAAGACGAGAATCCCCCCAGCATAGACAAAGAAGAACAGATAGAAAAAACTAAGAGCATATCGTACTATATTCCATAACTGCTTGAGAATCTCTAAATCAACCTGCATTGTTAATAACTTCTTCACAACTAGAAGTGTAGGTAAGAGCGGTGCATTAACCATTCCTAAAATCAGATCATACAAAATATCAGGCAAACAATCTCCTAGATTTAACAGACACCAGTTATCGTCATCATCATTATGATTAGCCAAAACAACAGGTATGATCAACAAAACAATAAAAAAGAAAATAAATGCTTTCATGAGAAAAAGAACCTCACTATCATTGGTGCCACCCAAATCAAGATCAGACCGATAATCACACCTGCCCCCATGAGCTTTGCTCTCTCACGTTTGATTTGTTCTCCGCCTGCGGTCATAAATGTAATCGCTGCAAAGACGAGCATGAGAACCCCAATTGTTGAGGCGGCATACTTGATGAGATTATAGATTTTCATAACGGGTGCGAGAATCTGATCCGCCATTGCTTGATCTTGTGGATCAAGACCTTGATCAAAATCAACAGCTGCAAGTGCCATAGGAAGCAACAATAACAGGAGGATCACCCATTTCATTGCACCACCTTCAAACTCTCAAGCAACGAAATTATTTTCTCGTTAGCTTCTTGCTGTTTTTGCACCAGTTGATCACGCTGTTCTTTTAGTTCTCTAACTTCCATGCGTGCATCTAAAAAAGACTTAATCTCAATTGGTGCTAATCTTCTATGGTTTCTTGATTTTGGTTTAGAAGCATACCACACCATTACCACAAGACCAAGCAACACGCAAACTAACAAACCAAATATCAATAGTATGCTCATGGTTCATCCCCCCGTAGTTTTTTATAATTCTCAAGTACTTTCTCTGGATCACTCCCTTTGTACTTCTTTGCAAGAAATCTTCGGCACGTTTCACACAGTTGTGTCTGTATTTCCTCGTAACATATTTCGCATTTCACGGTAACACCCCCAGTTAATGGATTATTACTCTCGAGAAATGTTTATTAGGTTTGTACGGCAAAGCTACGGTAAAAAGAAAGAAAAAATTAATCAGTTTGAATAAGAATTTGTTGGCGTAGCAGTTTCATCTTCTCTATTTCCAACTTAGTTCGTTCAAGGTCTAGTTTCATGCGTTCCATTTCAAGATTATTATTTTGAACAGGTTGCGCAATCGTTTGTTGAAAGTTTGGTCTAAATTCCATCAGTGGCCCCGAAAACGCTTCTTCTACTGCTTTAGCCTGCTGTGTTTTACTTATCTTTGCGTAGATTTGAGTGGTTGTAACCTGATTATGTCCAAGTAAGTTGCTAATAGTGTAAATGTCTACCCCTTTCTCATGTAAGTACGTGGCATAGCTATGTCGTAGAGTGTGAAAATAATATTTGAACTTAATTTTCTCTTTACCATTATGAGGGCCTTTCTTCTCTTGAAAATGATATAATGGGACTAATAACCCTGATCGTTGCAAACCCTCACGAAACTGCTCATACAGGCTCTTTGTTCGCATCGGGTTATCAGGTGAAGTCATAGAGGGAAGAAACCATTTACCTCCATCGATAATTTCAAGCCATTTTTGCATGGGACTAATTGCTCTTCTCGGAATGGGAACAAAACGATCTTTACCATACCCATCCTCAGACCGACCTCGCCATTTAGCATCAACAATCTTAATTCTCCTATTTTCAAGATCAACATCCTCCACTTTAAGTTTACAAATTTCGCTGATACGAAGACCACAGAAAAAAGTTACAAACGCTGCGATGGCAATTTTAGGTCTTTCAATATGTTCAAAGAGCTTTTGTAATTGTTTTACATTAAGCGCACTTGGCAACCTATTTTTGTTTCCCATTTTAGAGACCTCCCATTATCGTTCGTATCTCTTCCATCATCAGAAGTCCAATGTTACTTTCTTTGACTCGCTTCCTATTTGCTGATATTTCTAACGCTTTCTTCTGACTGATTTGATTATTGCGTAATTTCTCTTTAATATCATCAGGGACTCGTGTAGCAAGAAACCATCTATAGGCTGTTGAAGGGTTAAGCTTTAAACGAAGTAATAAATCGTAGAGAATATGTTCAGTCTTTGTGAGTTCCCTCACTTTTAGCGCATTTTCTTTTACAGCTCGGCGACCATAATGAAGATTGCCTTCCCAGTGACGCCTGCAATGTGCCAACATATGTATCAGCCTATCACCAGAAAGTTCCGGAATCTCCTGCTTGATGTGCTCTCTGACCTCATTAACTTTATAGAAGATGCTCATCTTCTTGCCACCTTGCCTTATTCTTCTGTTTAACATTGTACGTGTCCCATACACCATCGTTCGTCACCTCGCTTATGTACTTTGTACGGCATTCAAACGGTAACGCTAAAAATGGCAGAAAATAGAGGCTAAACATGCAGGAATAATCCGGTAATGATACCGCTACTGATGCCTAATAAAAGAGCTAAGAGCAGTGAAAAGAACATTACTTAAAAAAAGCAGAATTGTTTTTTAGATTTATTTACTACTTTTTAGAGACTAATTTAACACAACATTTATAAAAAATGAGGGTAAATAAGAGGTATGCCGCCATCCGAAAAATCTGAAAAATTATCTGGAAATAATACCCCAATAGAAACAGTTCCGGATGCCTTTTTGCGACAAAGAGTTCACCTTGAGGAAGTAGTCAGACACTATGGCATCAATGGTGCTGAAAATTTTGCGCATTTTTTAAGAGACCGTGGAGAAGAATTTGCAACCGTAGTCGAACGATTAATCCTTCCTGGCGCAGGATATGATACAACCTCCAGACAATTAGAAGAATTAACAGATGTGATTTTAGCAGAACCATCTCGAGGGATACGACCAAATGCTCTTATAACTTCTCGAAATGAGATTGAACAACCAAGTGACCTGCGCGATGGGTTGCGAGGAGATTTGACCCCTGCAGGCACCATTACTGCATTTAAAGGCAAAGCTACATTCGTCTTAGGTGGTCGAGGAACAATTTATTATGTTCAATTAAGAGATGTTTCTGAGGTTACGCAAGGTGTTCTTACTTTACGTAGAGACGTAGTAGATTATATTACAACTAAAGTACCGACATTTGATACACCACGTTTGTTGAGATTACTTTCAGAACGATATGCACAGGCGTTACGAGTTGCTCAAGATAATGAATCTCTTCAAAAAGAATCATGGTATGACCCTATGACTGATGTTTTAAACAGACGCGGGTTAGAAAAGACGTACGATATTTTTAGAACAAAAATAGATGAAGGAAAATATGTGGCATTATATATGCTTGATTCTGACCATTTTAAATTAATTAATGAAACCTACACACACTTAGGAGGAGACGCAGTTATCAAAGAGATGGCGCGAAGATTAGTGGCAACTGTACGGCAGCCAGCACAGATCATACGCTTTGGAGGAGACGAGTTTGGAATCCTTACTGCAGTTAGCTCAGTAGATGAAGCACAACGATTAGGTGAACGAGTACGCACAGAAATGAGTTCTAGACCATGTCAATATCAAGGAAGAACAATTTCGTTTACAATTAGTGTGGGATATAGTGTTGATGAAGGAGGAAATTTAGATCTAAATGAGTTGTATGGGCAAGCAGATCAATCCGAACTCGTAGCGAAACATGGACTTTTACCTTTGATTAATGGAAGAGCTGATGCATTAGACAATCCAGGACGTAATCAAGTTATTGGTTACCAAACTCGAAGTAACTGGGTTGAAAAAGAGATTAAAATTGAGAGAAAGTAGGTAAGTAAATAGATAGCAAGTAGATGCGATCGTAAAGATAAATACTTTTGATATTAATTTGAGATCAAGATTTGTTAATTAGTTTGTTAACTAACCAGGGAATATAAATTTTAGTGAGTTTCTACAGAATTCTGCAATAGATATTTTCGACCTAAACCTTAATATAACGACCTTGCTTTCTGCTCTTTATGAACTTTCAAAAGATTAGTGAAGTGCCCAAAGTAAAGGAACTTCTTCACAACGCATTTCGTAAAGCACGTATGAGGGGGATACAAAAAGATCTCCATGGTACATGGATTGATAAAATTCGAATTAAAGAATCTCTTAAATTAGATGTTATAAAAGATAGTATTCTTCCTGCATATGAACGAGTAAACAAAGACTTCCCATTGGAGTTTGCGCTTCCGGAATTTTATCGCAAGCTAATGGAATTAACGATTGATGTTGAAGGATACAAAAAAGCACTTAAAGCATTGGCAGATACAACACGAATCCTGCAAAAAATCCATAAAGAAGCAATTAAACGAATTCATAAAGCAACTCTACGAGAGGATATGAAGGCTATTTCTTTAGAAACATATGGACGAATTGCATCTGTAATTAAACGGTCTGAACCCCCCTTATTATTTTTAGATGAAGCACGCAGAACATTTCGTTCCTACCCCGATATTCAAGAAATGTTTAGTGTTGTTATTTACGGATTTCCCAATGTAGGAAAAAGCACATTACTTAATACGATTACGGGAACTAAAGCGGAAACTGCAGCATATGCATTTACAACAAAAACAATTAATGTTGGGTATTATACTAAAGATGGAATTACAGTGCAATTGTTAGATGTGCCAGGAACATTAGCTCGGCAGGAGCATATGAACAAAATTGAACTGCAAGCTCAGCTGGTTCTTGAAGAAGTGGCACAGGCGATTATTTATGTTTTTGATATTAGTGAGTTTTGCGGCTACCCACGAGAAAATCAAGAGAAGTTGTTTAAGAGCTTGCGAATGCGTAAACCTGTTTTTGTCTATGTAAGTAAAAAAGATCTCCTTTCCCAAGAGGAATTGGCAACATTTGAACACCAACATCAACCTCTTGAGGAAATCAAAGAAAAAATAATGAATCTTGCGGAGAAATATTATGCAGAGCAACAATCTCTTAAAAAAGATACACTTGAGGAAAATGGCGATGAAGAAGAACAAGTGAATCCACGAAAGCGGAAACGAAGATATGTATAGAAGAGAATCCTAAAAAGAGAATAAGATTACGTCACTAGAGAAAAAGAGAGGAGATGGAGAAGATGTTTGATAGATGGCTACATCGTAAAAGCACAGGAGAAAAGTTTTCTGAACAAATTGATCTTAACACACCCATTACAATTCCTGCTACCACACCAGCACAAACACAGCAGGAGCAATTAGAGCAAGAATTAGAAGGGTTGCGACATCGCATGCACATTCTTTCAAAACAAGCTCAAGAAGAAGATACAGAATATATTGATCGACAGAAAGCATCTCAATTTTTTGAAATCACCTCGCAACAAGAGAGGGAACCATTAGACCCAGTTCAATTAAGAGAAGCACAATTACGACGAGCAATCTATGAATTAGAGCAGCAACATGAGCAATTAATGGGTGAAAATACCCAAAAAAAAGATTAGACATAATTAGAATTCTGGGAGGTATGTTTTGTTGCTTAGAAGTATGTTTTGTTGAAAACGCAGAAATATTGAGGCATTATTGATCTATTCTGAATTAATTGTTCTGAGCATACAATGAACTCTAAGCAATGAACTCTAAGAAACATCAGAAGAAATTGTGAGAAATATCAAAGAAAATGAGAAAAAAGAAGTTTACGCTGTTGCTTTTGCAATAACTTCGACTTTACAATGGCAAGGAAGTTTTTTAGCTGCCCTTTCCATAGCCAAGCGACCAGTAGCAATATGAGCTTGTGGTAAGCGAAGTTCAAAAACAGTTTGACCATTTCGAACCCGCGCAGCAACCCCAATAGGTTTACCGTACGCCTTCTGCATACCTGTACTCATACGGTCTGCACCTGCTCCTGATGCTAATGGGTTTTCACGAAGAACGTGGAATGGGTAGAGTTTAAGACGAAGATGATAATCTTTTCCGATTGTTTTTTCCAATGCCCGGTTAGAAGTCTGACGAGCTGCTTCAAGGGCGTTTTGTCGGATGTTCATATCTTGTGTAACACAGAGACGAACAATTGTATCGTACGTTTTTTGGGGAGTACCCATGTCGAATTTGGTAATTTTTAAGCTAGGAAAACCGCCCCGTACATAATTCTTTTTTGTGTATTTACTAATACGAGTGTAAGGTCTTTCAAGATTTTGATATGCTGCGAATTTGCGTAAACGTGCCATGAAAAGCTTGAAAAGGGGGTTATTTATAAAGATTTCGAGCTGTTTGTTATTCCTTCACGTTAAAACGCTGCCACAGGGTTCGGCAAGACTCAAAAACAGCCCAAAAAAGACTTTCCAAAAGAGATATAAAGATTAAGACTATCCCCTAAACTATGGGTTTAAGTAGAGGTTATCTTCAGTTGTACATCCTAAGTGTACTGCTTTTTGCCATTCTTAGCATTGTTAATGATGTTTTGTTGGTTACAGGAAATGAGATTACACTACTTGGAGTAATTGTAGCAATCACTACCCTAATTTTTTTCCTATTTAATTTAGTAACTTTTGCGCTGTTTGTAAAATGGCAAGCACCACGCATTTTGTTGACTTTGCCGGTTTATATTGTTAGTATTACGCTACTTTTTATCATTGCAGGTGTCACATTAGGGGTGTTGAATCTGCTTACTGCAAAAATAGTGTTAGGAATTACGATAGCGAGTATTTTCTCGTCAGTATTTGAATTGGGTTTTAGCGCGTATCTTATTTCTTCGTTTGATCCCGAGAAGTTTGAGTAGATGCACACGCCCATACAAAATAGGAAGAGTTACTCTCGAGATCTTTAAATACGAGAATGCAGGGTGTTTCATAAGGATGAGTCTTCTCTATTTCTTGACGTACTTGAGAGACTTTTTCAGGAAGAGTTTTACAAAGAAGAATCCACTCATTAACTTTTTCAAGCTGACCTTTCCATCCATACATGCTAGTAGTAGGAAAGAGGGTTGCGCAGGCAATGTATTTCTTCTGGAGAAGATTTTGTGCGAGTGAAGATGCGCTTTCTTGCGAAGGCAGCGTAGTATATATAATGTTAAGGACGTTAAGATTAGATTTAATGTTAAGAGTAGGTTTAGTGTGAGGAGTGAGTTTAGTGTTAATGGGGAGTTTAGTCATATTCTGTTTTTTTGCCACTGTTTTTCTCTATTAAGCTAGGAAATGGTAGTCTAAAGTTATGAAATCTAACTAACTGATCGATTAAACGAGGATTTGATTAAACGGTGATTCGATTAAACTGATCTACATTTCTTCAAGAGCTGTGATTCCTAACAGACTTAATCCTTGTCCAAGCACGTGATGTGTTGCGTGAACTAAAGCAAGGCGAGCATTGGAACACTCAATATCGTCTGTAAGTACTCGGCAGGCATGATAAAATTCATTGAATTTCTGGGAGAGATCTAACAAATAACGACAGAGAATGTGGGGTTTCTTACCAGAGGTTGCTTCATGGATACGCAGAGGGAATTGACTTAACAAACGAATTAAAGATTGTTCCGAAAGTTCAAGAAATTGATTTGAATCAAAGTGAACAGTAGGTGTTGGAGCTTTACGCATAATGGAACTTGCTCGAGCATAAGTGTATTGAAGATATGGCCCTGTTTCACCATCAAAGCTAAGTGATTCTTCTGGATTGAAAATGATGTCGCGTACTGGATCTGTTTTGAGCATGAAGAATTTAATTGCGGCTAGACCAATAGCTTCAGCTCGCACTCTTTTCTCTTGCGCGCTAAGTGTAGCATAACGTTTTTCCACTTCAGCATAGGCTAGATTAGACATCTCATCCATGAAATCATCAGCATCAACAACTGTTCCTTCACGAGATTTCATCCTTCCCGTAGGAAGATTAACTAAACCATAACTCAAATGAAAGAGTGATTTGGCAAAAGAGTGCCCTAATAAATCAAGAATAGCAAAAAGCTGTTGAAAGTGAAGTCGTTGTTCGGATGCGACAACATACATCATTTCATCGAATTTGTAATCTTCGTAGCGCTGTTTGGCAAGATACATATCCTGAGTGATATAAATACTTGTTCCGTCTCCACGTAAGACGATTTTATCTGTGAGATTATATTTTGCAAGAGGAGCAACGATGGCTTTTTTGTCGTCTTTAATGAAGAGACCTTGATGTAATCCGGCAAATGCCATTTCTTTTCCTTTCTCATAAATTTCTGATTCAAAATATTCTTTTTCGAATGAAATGCCAAATCGCTGGTAGGTCTGCGCAAATCCTTCTAGTACCCATTGGTTCATCTTTTTCCAGATAGTGCGAACTGCAGGATCGTTATTTTCCCAAGCTACAAGCATGTGTTGCGCCTGTTCTTCAAGAGTAGGATCTTCTTTGAGTTTTTGGGCAAATAGGACATAAAAGTCACCGACGTAATGATCACTTTTTTTAGTAGGTGGTTGGTTGTGTCCCCATTTTTGATAGGCCAGCATTGATTTACAAATATGGACACCGCGATCATTGATGATATTGACAGGATGAATCGTATTTCCTTGAAATGTAAGCATGCGGCACATGGCGTTGCCCAATGCCATATTACGAATATGACCAAGGTGAAGCGGTTTGTTGGTGTTAGGACCACAATACTCAATCAAAATGGATTTTTTTTCGTGAGCTTTTCCATATTGTTGTGGGTTTTGAAGAATGGTGGTAATTACTTGTTGCGCAAGAAAAGAAGTATTGACAAAGAAGTTAAGATATCCCCCCATAACTTGGATTTTGGCAAGATAATCAGGGAGAGTTGATTCTGAGATTTTTGCATGCAATTCTTGCGCTGCTTGATTAGGATTTTTGGCTAGTTTAAAACAAGGAAAAGTAAAGTCGCCGAGTTTGGTATCGGGAGGAGTAGAGAGCAATGCATCAATAGTTTCGTTGGGTAGAGAAGTATGCTGTGTGAGGGCATTTACTAATTCTTCGCGAATGTTCATTGGGACCGAGACCATAACTTATGCAGAGGGGAATTCTTTAAATAGCTTCTGTTTGAAATTAAACATCTCTTTTGGTATTGATATGAATTTGTTATGTTTTTATATGGATTGATTTCTTGAACTTCTGTTTTTTTATTCTGGGAATTATTTACCCATTCTGGAGAATCAAAAACCTTTTATATCAATAATAATCATACTTATTTTTGGATGGGCTCTTCTAAAACAGATATTCTTTCAATGCGCGATTTTTCTCGACAGGAAGCAGAGCAAATTATTCAGGAAGCCATTGCGCTTAAACAGAAAACGAAAAATCTTGATGAAACGGCGCATAACAAAGTTCTAGCATCTCTTTTCTTTGAAAATTCAACTCGTACACGGGAAAGTCACGAACTTGCGGCAAAAAGGTTAGGCATGAAGATCATGGGATTTGCTGGAACTGAAGGCACTTCCGTAAAAAAAGGCGAACCTCTCGCAGATACTGCGCGAATGTATACAGGTTTTGGCGCAGATATTGTCGTCATGCGCCATAATCTTGATGGTGCAGCTCGCTATGTTGCAGATATTGTTAATGTTCCTGTGATTAATGCAGGTGATGGAGCAAATGCACATCCAACACAGACTTTGTTAGATTTAATGACAATACAAGAAAAGTTTAGCAAAATTGATGGACTTAAAATTGCCATGGTAGGGGATCTAAAATATGGTCGCACAGTTCATTCTCTTCTCCAAGGTTTAGCGTTATTTGATAATGTTACAGTTTGGGCGGTTGCACCCCCAGGCTTAGAAATGCCAGATCATTGTATTAAAGAATTTGAAAACAAAACAAAAAAAACAATTATTTTAACTAAAGATCTTTCTGAGGTTCTTCCTGAAGTAGATGTCTTGTATATGACACGAATTCAACGAGAACGTTTTCCCCTTGGACAGGAAGGAGAATATGAATTTAAAAAAGTAAGCGGGATGTACGAGCTTACGGCACAAATTCTAACTCGGGCTAACCCTCGGCTTTGTGTGATGCATCCTCTTCCTCGTGTAAAACATAAGTTAGAGATTCATCTTGATGTTGATGCGACACCAAGAGCACTCTACTTTGAGCAAGCACGTAACGGGGTTTTTATCAGACAAGTTTTGATATCTCATCTTCTAGGAGTGCAAAAACAACGGGCAGAAAACAAAGAAGAAAATGGGTTGTGGCGAGAACAAATTATTAATCAACAAGAGAAAAAGGACAGTTATCTTTATCGTTTAGATAATGGCACTTTGATTGATCATCTTGAACCTGGTAAAGGAGTATTGGTGTATTCTCTGTTAGGGCTGGATAAATTAGGAGCAACGGCAGTTGTTTCTGCGCACAATATTGAAAGTACAAAATATGGACGAAAAGACGTGATGGCGATCCATAATGTGCGCTTGACACCACGCCAGCTTTGGAAACTGGCATTGGTAAGCGAACGCGCCACGGTTAATTTTATTGAGAATAAACAAGTCGTGCAAAAAGGAACAGTAGTGTTACCGCGAATGCTCGAAGGGCTGCTTTTATGTCAAAATCTAAATTGTATTACTCGACCAGAACATTTTGAACATGCTCCAAGTAAGTTTTATGTCGATCAAGATAAACCGTTAAGAGTACGTTGTTATTATTGTGAACGAACATTTGATCAAAAAGCAGTAGAATTGATACGATAAAAGAGAATAAGAACCTAAATTAGACCCTAAAAAAATTTGAAAAGATTGATTCTTGTTAACACCACGTTGTTTTATGTTTCGTTTTGCTTAAGATCTGCGTGTCATATACCCCACCACAGAATTCTATGATGAGATCTTCTAATTCATCTAAGATTGCCCCGAGTTGCGCAGGAGTAATAGGATCTAGAGCAAGGACGTGGATGAGGATAGATTTTGTTGAAGAGACAGGAAGAACACGACGAGGTTTCCAATAATCAAAATGAGTCCCAATAATGGATTTAGAGTCTTTATGATACAATGTTCCTGGCGCGAGTTTGCGTAGAATATTTTTTTTCTCATGACCTTGCGCAAGTGCGTACGTAATTGACCCCTGTGTTTTTGAAGGATCTTCTACACTCATAGGCACCAGTTTTTCGAGACTCAAATAGCGCACGAGTTCAGTTGCAGTGTCATTAGCACAAATAGATCGACCTCGAAGTACATCCTGCAACAATGATTCGACGATAGTTTGGTAATGCACAGCGTTGAGGTTTAGCTCGCGTTGTGCAACAACCCAAGGAGAAATGAGTTTATGGGTTTTAATGGTATCAGGATGAAACGTAGAATGGATATAGCGAGTCATATCTTCAAGAAGATGATGTGCTTGTTCCAAATGAATATGGTTGTTTATGTCATGGATGTGAATAAGACCTATTTTAAGAGAAGGATAACGCTTGAAAACTGCTGGATCTACTTGTACTAGAGGCGCTTTTCTCATTTTTTGTGCCTCACAGATGGTTCTTGGTGTTTAAGATCATGATGTTTAAAATTGTAATACCAGATTCGAAGACGTTGCCAGTTACGACGAAAATAACCTAATCGATGTTGTGAGGACGAAACACCAAAATGGCTGTTGAGTTGTTCTAAGTTATAACGAATATCTTGAAGTACTTTAAGACGCTGACGTTCAAAGTAAATACGGGTAATAATGAGGATTGCTGAAAGTCCAAAAATACCTCCAAGAAGCACACTTAGTTTACCTAGAAGTGGAGAAATGGAGTTTAATGTAGATTCTGAAAGAAGGATCGTTGCAAGAGTTTCGTTTCCCACCATATTTTACCTAAAGTAAAGAAGGTATTTATAGGTTTTGTCGTAGAGGTTAGAGGCAATAATTCCGGATAGTGGGAAAGAGGAGAAATTGAGTCTTAATTTTGATTAATAATTAGTTGGAGAAAATTAGTTGGATAAAAAATCTTGTGAGGACGTACTTATCCCAACCTAAAATTTTATAAATCCCCCCATTAAAAACCCTGATTGTAGCCCCCTGTGGCTTGTTCACAGCCCCGTGGTGTAGTGGACTAGCATAGAGCCCTTTGGATCCAACAAGTTATCTTGATGGTGAAGAGAGGCTTTGACCGCGGTTCGAACAACCTTTTGGAAAAGCTTGACCAAAACTGTCATGTCCAAAGGTACGAAAGTCCGCGCGGGGCTACTTTTTTCTTCTAAGAAATCTTAAGAACAGAAGAGAATTATCACAGATAATGGTAATTACCCCATGAACTGCGCTCTCTGCCACCAAACCATCGAAAAGTATAATCCTACGTTTCACCATCTCAAAATTGATGAAAAAAAAGAAGTTGACATCTGCTCTGATTGTATTGATACGTTTATGAAATGGCAGCAGCGACACCTTGCAGACCTATTTCCGACTAAAACAATGAAAAAAAGATATAAAAAATAAACACAAAAATCTAAAACAAGAAAAACAAAACCCGATCTACTTTTTTCTGAGGAAGATGGTTAAAAAGTTTTCTTTACCCTTTTTCTCATCTGATATAGCTTTCATAAAGAGACCGCAGATGAGCAGGAAAATGACCGCAACAACAATTATTACAATCCAGATGATACGCTTTCTGGATTGTTGCTCGTTTTGCGCTTTTAGAGACTCTTCTACAACTTTTTGGTTTAATTCTTCTTGTACTTTTAGAGGTGATTTTGCACAAAGATGAGTATGGGGGTCAAGATATTGAGAAACACACTCTTCGGATTTATTGCATATTGGTTGGGCATCAAGAGGAATTACTTTTCTAGGAACACATTGTTTGTTGTTGTCACATTGTATTTCGTTCTCTGCACAGTTGCAATTTTCTTGAAAGCAGGTTTCTGCGTTCGAGCAGACTCCTCGTACACAATTTGCCCCACCACACTGAGTTGAAGAGGTACATAAAACACCATCATTAAGACACGTTTTACCTTCACACAATTTGCATATATCTAAAGGCAATATGGTTGGAATTAAGTATTGGATAGTGATATCTTCTAGTTCGCAGGAATATGCTTCACAATCATCTTCAAACCGACTCCTGTGCGTAATCAATTCATTTGCTTTAATATTGAGGATAGTATTAACATCTTTATCTTCAATTTGATCGGAGTTGAGGTGATATGCAACGCTTAGTTGTACGGGAATTGCGAGGTTATTTTTAATTTTTAAAGTGAGTTTCTCTTGGGTGATTTCTACTGCTTGATTCAAGTTTATTCCATCGACGGTTTTTGTTTGGTAGAGGTTTATTCCGTTGAGGTCAACTTCTTTTTGTTGAGTATATTGGCACTCTAATGCAGAGGCCATAGCCGTAAAGAGCAGTATTCCAATAAATATAAGTGAGACGGTTTTCATAAGGTGGTTAAAAACGTGGAGGTTAAAAAGGATTGTGTTTTTGAGTAGTCGCTTTGGGAAGTAGAAATAGAAAAACTATAAAGAATTTTGCATAATTTTGCTAAATTGAGGCAAACTTCTTTATAATGAGAAAAAATCCTATTTACAACTCTCTTCTACAGCACTCAACGTGATGGTGAATTGAACACGTTTTACAGTAGGATGGGTAACAATATTACTGGTATCGCCCTGTTTGAGCGTAATAGCAGTTTCTTCAAGCACTTTGCCAGCATTTTTCTTTAGTAAAAGTAAAGGTACTTGAGGTTGCTCTCCTTGACAATACTCTGGAAATGACATGAGTTTCCACTCAAGCGCCCCTGCCGCAGTGTACGTGCCTTGGCCTTGTGAAAGAGTATATTCTTCATTGTCACTGGTGTGAAAATAAGCTTTACTTAATCGACAGGTTTGTTTACAATTGGTCGCATTGTTAATTTGTGAAAGACGAGCGCATTTTTTGTTAAGACAGTACACACCTTGTTCACATTGATCGTTTCGTTCGCAAGTTATATTTTGAGTAGATTTTTCCTTATTTTGTAGGTCTTCTACTTCTTCTGATATTATTGGTTCTGGGGTTGTGGAAGATTGATTGGAAGCAACAACAGAATCTGAAGGAGGTGTTAATGGCACTACAGGTGCAGCGTCTTTGGAACAAGAGATTAAAACCAAAAGGCTACACACAAGAACAGCGATGATTATAGTTTTAATAATAGTTTTCATGACTGAAAGAAAATAGGGCAATTTTTCTTTCTTTGTAGTAACTTTTTTGTAGTAAAATAGAAAGATTTTATAAATAATGGTTCAAGAAACAGGATTATGATTATGCCCCTATATCAACAAATAGCAGCAGCAACACCTTACACTGTTTATTTAATTGATAATGGAGGACTAGAAATTCGGGTTCAAGACCAACAAGAAGGAAACATTTCTACCAAATTAGATGGTCCAACTTTAGTGCAAGGATTTCTCGCAACTCAATTAATTGCACAAGCTATCTCGACAAACCAGCGCAAACCTCATGCTTCAATTACACCTGCAACATTAGATAATTATGTTCGTATTTGTAAAGAATGGTTTGATAATTGTGTTCTGGGTAAAAAATCATTTGGGTCAGTTGAGCAAGCAGAGTATGGATTATACGTCCCAGGCGGAATAGAATCCTTAGTACATAGATCATCGCTTAATGAGATAAATCAGGTTATGAAATTAGCTCAGATTCAAAAAGTTCTCTATGATGGGAAAGAAATTCTTTATATGTTAGGATTAGTTGATGGAAATGGCGAATCCCGACTCATTTTAGACGGATCTAGGGTGGGAGGAGCTCGGGTTTCTTTTGATGCATTACGCAGCGTTGCAGAACAAACTGGGTGGGAAGAGATACTAAACGTGATTGCACATGAATATGGCACAGACCCAGCAACAAGAGCAAAAAGAACAGAATATGTTGCTGGACTCAAACTTGCTCTTGCTGAATTCTGTTCTATTGCTCCAGATCTTGGTGCTATTTTTGCAACAACGGAAGATAGTCATTCAATAGCGTCTGTAAGGTCCATCGATTTGTTTTTAAAAAATGGACGCTATGTCCCTGAAATGGGAATCAAGCGTCTTGATGAAATCTTTAAAAGACAATCGGAGAAACCAAGCAGATTTGATACCTATTTTTCTTTGCTTCAGACGAATCTACGCATTGGATTAATTTATTATCTGTTAGTAAACAATACGGAAACGGATACAATCTCAGAGCATCGACCCCAATCTCTTCGTATGTTACAGTATGAAATTGGCATGGAGCGAGGAAGGATGAATTCTCAACCACACAGAGCAGGAATGCCAAATAATCCTAAAAAAGAAGTTGAGTCTATGCCTACACCGGTAGCACCAACACCAGAACCGGCAAAAATAGACCCTGCGCAGACTTTTTCAGAGAGATTGCCTAATGCTCGATTAGACATAGATGAAGCTCTTAGAGCATATCTTCAAGAAGGTTCTGTTCAGGATCATGCTAAGGGTTCTGTTGAAGATCCGGTTACACCTGCTCCATCTCAAAGAGAGGGATGGGGAATTTTGAAAAAAAGAAGAAAATCGTAATGAATTGATTGTTCTTATTACTAGTTTTGTTATTGGTTTTGTTTTGGCGTACTCTTTACATTTACGAGCTAAATATTTATAAAAGAGAAATCCGCATCAAAATGAATGGCATTAGATTGGCAGCGAATTCACAATACGTGGCAGCAAGAATGGAAAGAAGACCGCTTGTTTCACGTTGATGTAGAAGATTATTCTCAGAAAAAATACTATTTGACTACTCCTTATCCTTACATGAGTGGGCTACTACACCTAGGTCACCTATTTACATATATGGCTCCGGAAGCGATTGCCCGATTTAAACGGATGCAAGGACATAATGTATTGTTCAAGTTTGCATTCCACTGCACTGGTACACCTATTGTTGCCGCAGCACAACGTGTCAAAGAAGCAGAACCAACCCAAATTGCCACGCTTAAAAAAATGGGAATTGCTGACTCCGAGATTGCTAAGTTTGCAAATCCAGAATATTGGTGCGATTATTTTCCCAAAGAGAACTTTAAAGATTTGCAAAAGATGGGCTTTGCATTAGATGAGAGATATACGTTTAAGACAACGTATCTTGATCCAGCATATGATAAATTTGTAACATGGCAATTTAACAAACTTCATGCTTTAGGGTATGTCACGAAAGGCAAACATCCAGTCATGTGGTGTCCAAAGGATAATGTGCCAGTAGGAGACCATGATCGCGCAGAAGGCGAAGGAGAGACGCCAAAAGATTTTATTTGGATTAAGTTTCGCATGAAAGATTCCGATCTAATTTTAATGACAGGAACTACTCGTCCTGATGCGTTACTTGGTCAGACTAATCTTTGGGTTGATCCGCATGGTGCATACTGTGTTGCGCAAGTTCACGATGAAAAATGGGTTGTGGGTGAAGCAGTCCTAGGTAAGATTCGAGAACAGTGCGACCCTGCTGCAACAATTCTTCGTAAAATTACTGCTCAAGAACTCATCGGAAAATGGGTACAAGGACCAGTTGCGCAGTATGAGATTTATACTCTTCCAGCAACATTTATTGATGCTAAAGTTGGTTCTGGATTAGTCTATTCTGCTTTAGAGGACCCCGTTGATCTTTTTGAGTTACGCAAAATTCAATCTGACCCTGCATTACTTGCTCAATTTCATCTTAATAATGAGGTTGTAAAAAAACTTAAACCAATATTTATTATTGATGTAGAAGGGATGGGAGAAGATCTTGGTGATTCGATAGGAAAAGAGTTTGGAATTACTTCTGCTCAACAAAAAGAAAAATTAGAGGAAGCCAAAGGTGAACTTAATCGTCGTGTGTATCGTAAAGGGGTTATGAAGAAGAGCTGCGGCAAGTATAGCGGAATGGATGTGCCAAAATGTCAAGAAGCGATTAAGAAAGAATTGATCTCTACTAGCGACGCGGTGATGTTTTGGGAACCAACTGGAAAAGTAGTTTGTCGTTGTTTAACTCCCTGTATTGTTAAAGTTGTAAGCAATCAATGGTTTTTGAATTATGATAATGAACATTGGAAGAAAATCACACATGAATGTTTGGATGGACTTACGCTGTATCCTGAAAAAGTACGCAAGCAATTTGATTATGTTCTTGATTGGTTGCAACATTGGGCGTGCACGCGTGAATTTGGTCTTGGAACAAAACTTCCTTGGGATCATGAGTGGGTGATTGAATCATTAAGTGATTCGACAATGCAAATGGCATATTGCACGATCGCAAAGTATCTTGAACACTCTAAAGAATACGGATTTAATGTAGATCATTTAAATGATGCATTTTTTGAGTATATCTTTTTTGGAAAAGGAAATGTTGCCGAAATTGAGGGAAAAACGAAAGTGCCACGCGCAATGATCGAGAAAATGCGCACTGATTTTGAGTATTGGTATCCATTTGATTTCCGTAATTCGGCAAAAGATTTGTTGCAAAATCACCTGGCATTCTGCTTGTTTAACCACACGGCATTATTTCCTAAAAAACACTGGCCAAAAGCGTATGTTTTGAATGGACGCATTATGGTTAATAATGAAAAAATGTCTAAGTCAAAAGGCAATTTCTTTACTATTAGAGAACTCTATGAGAAGCACACAGCAGATATTATTCGTCTTACTGCTGCTAATGCAGGAGAAGGTGTTGAGGATGCTAATTATGATATGACCTTCTTAGAGACGGCTAAAAACAAATTAAATGAGATTTATGACTTTGCGTTTGAGCATTATAATAAAGGACGAAACGACGTGTTAATTATTGATACTTGGTTTGAAAATACGATTCATGATTGTGTTGATCACGCAACACAAAATATGGAAAACATGCTCTTTAAATCAGCTGTGCAAGCAGGTTTGATGGATATGCAACGAGCATTAAAGTGGTATACTCGTCGCACTGGTGGAAAATATAACAAGAAAGTAATTAATCATTTTATTGAAACACAACTTAAATTACTTACTCCGTTTACTCCTCATTTCTGTGAAGAGAGTTGGCATGCAATTGGTAAGAAAACCTATATTTCTACTGAATTGTGGCCAATGGCAAAAGCGTTGGATGCAAAGGCAATGAGGGGAGAGGAATTAATCGAACAGACACTAGGAGATATTGGAGAAGTATTGAAATTAGCAAAGACAACTCAAGCTAAATCGATTACTCTTCTAGTTTCTGAAGAATGGAAGTACGCTGCGTTTGTGGAAATTGGTAGATTACTTGAACACACTCGCGAGTTTAAAGAGATCATGGGGTCGATGATGACAGTGGAGAAATTCAAGAAAAATTCAGCAGAGTTGACCAAGTTAATCCCTAAGTTTGTCAAAGTAGGCTCGGTTAGCGCAGTAACTTCACAAGATTTTGAATTGCGATGTTTACAAGATGCAGCAGCTTTCTTTGAAACTGAATTTAATTGCACAGTTTTGGTTATGCGTGGAGAAGAAAGCACTCATGCTAAAGCAAAAGCAGCAGCACCAGGAAAAGTAGGAATTGTGGTTGAGTAGGGAAAGAATTACTTGTTAAAGGAGTACTTTTTATGCTACCTTTTTTGCCCAATCATACATTAATTTAGGAACAACTTGTCGTTCATCAGAGTTGCGAGATAGCCCATTAGACACTATCGCTTCAATATCGCGAGAGGTATGTCTAACCAAAGGCCATACAGGAGATTGTTCAAGACCTTCCATTGTGTGCACAGGGAGATCTGTGTTACTTTGATTTTTTATAATTATTGCTATAGGCGGTAATCTTGCACCGGTTTCATCTTTTAGTTTAAAAGGATGATTTCCGCTTAAAATTTCACTAAACATGATGGTTGCAGCATAGATATTTCCCGTAGGGTCAAATTCCCCCATAGCTTGTTGCAGAGACATATATTCTGGTGTACCCGAAATAATACCTTGTTTTCGTCTTGCATGAAGATCGGGAATCGCAAGATACTCTGGTAAAAATGTTTCAAGATCAACACCGAGAGAACAACCTTTATCGACAAAATTACAAGTGTTCCCAGAGATAAAAATATTTTCTGGTTTGAGATCTCGGTGATCAATACCTGCTTTTCTAAGATAATGTGTGCCTTTTGCAAGACCCCAAGCAGCTTTACGCGCAATGTTCAACCGATAATCAGCTCGATGTTTCCGTTCAGGAGAATTTAATGCAGTAAGATATTCTTGTAAAGTTTTACCCTGCACTTCATCCATTTCAACATACGCAACCAAATTTCCACTTTCACTTAATGCAAGACCATGAGAATATATTCTTGGGAAAAGATTTGAACCAGCAACATTTAATTCTCGATCTCGAGTTATTTTTGTGAGTGCTGAAATTTCATTTGCCACACCATAAATTCTTGCTTGAGCATCTTGGTTGCCTGGTAAAGGAAAGGTATACTCTCCAACATAAATTCTCCCTGATCCCGTTCCTTTTGATTCAACATACATTGCGTCGAGAAATGGTGCAGTAGGATTATCAATGAGATTACCAATAGTCCAGATTTTCATAATTCTTCCAGGTCTGTCAGGATCAATAACACGAAAAATCCGAGCTTGGCTTCCTTTCATATCTGTGGGTTCAATATGAAGCAATCGATCTAGAGTAGGTGGATCTATTACAGTTAGTTCAGAGTCCTCAAATGGGGAATATGTTTTGTTCATGTTGGTTGATGTTTGATGAGCAAATTTTATTTTTTAAACTTCAAAACACTCTTAGAAACTTATGCTTGAAAAAATCTTTCGAGATCGACAAATTTATCAGATGGTACAGGTGATGGATTTGAGGAGGTTGCAACTCGATTACGAGCTGGTGAAGATGAAGAAGAGGTTTCACCAGTAACAGAGCTTATTACTGAAGCGTAAAGTGGTGAAACCTTGCCTAAATTTATAGCAAGATCAGAAATGGATTGATATAATGATTGAGGTGTTGGACGTTCAGCAGGGTTGCGACGAAGCGCTTGCTGAAGTGGACTGGCAGCTTGGGTTAGAATATCTGCGAGTGTTGAATCAGGTTGAATTCCATACGCAGCAGCAACTTTTTGTGGAAGAGAACGGAATAATTGATTTACCTGAAGTCCAACATAAGAATCGAGAGTTTTAAGAACCCCATTTCGATCATTTTTATTTCCAATAGATGTGGCTAGTGCGCGATTAAAATCAACTTTTGTGAGAAGACCATACGCTGCAGCAGCCATACTATAAACATCACTAGCTGGACCTACTTTTTCAATATTGCATACTTGTTCAGGTGAACATGTTCCTGTAGAACCGGTTGTTGACGGATGAGTAGCACGACGTTCAAAAAAAGTGCGTGATGCTGGATCAAGTTCTCCAATTTTCCCAAGAAGAGGTGAATCAAGACTAACAAGAGCTAATCCTAGATCACCAAGAACAACATGTTGCCCATCTACAAAGATATTACCTTTGTTAACATCACGGTGAGTGATTCCTTGTTGGGTAAGATAAGGCAATACTGATGCAACTTGCGCAAGATATCCCATGGCTTGTTGAAGTGAAACGTGACCATCATAGAACGCACGATGAAGATTTGAACCATAATCAGGAAACTCAACAGCAGGGCAGTTTTTTTCTGTCCCATCATCTCTCGTAATGACTACAGATTCTATTCCTAAAACGCGAGCAAGATGAGCATGTTCTACAACACGACCTAATGTTGCTTCTGCTGTAAGACTAGAACTATCTCTTAATGCAGGTTGAGGAATTTTAACAACGCGGCCTTGGTTTTGACTGCTGCGATATACTTGACCCTCGCCGCCTTGCGCAAGCAAATCGGAGGGAGCATATGATCTACCAAAAGCATGAAACGATACTGCCGGTGGATCTTGGGCCACAGGTGAGAGAGGAACGTACTGGTTCATAGTTATAGATTTAGTATTAGCCGTAATTACTATATAGCATATACCTAAAATACCTCTTAGGGTACCATTTATAAAGCTTTTGCAGAAAACTAGCTCTTTTGTCTTTTGATAGTGATTAATAATGGATGATATTTTAGGGGATATTTGAGGAGATAATTTGAGTTAAGTGTTGGAGTTTAGTAAGATGGAGGGATTTAGGTCTATTTCATCAAAAGTTGTCAAAATAATTGCGTTTAAGTTCATTAACCAAGCCAAATCTTTATTAAGTTTGTATGCCCTAATAAGGTACATGTTTACAAAAAAGACGTTTCTTGCCATTGCGATTGCGCTATTATTTGCACTCTTCATTGGCTATGGCATCGAAGTATTTCATAAAGCGCCTGATTTTGACGCGTGTTATCGATCTCAACCGCAATATCCTGAGATGCTAAATGAGACAAGCTGTTTAAGTCTTAATGGAACATGGGTTATTCCTTCTTCACAAAATACACCAGAAAAAGCACCAGGCTATTGTAATTATGGCGATCCTTGTTATACCAAGCTTGAGGGTCAACGAGAGTCTCATGACCGTATTGTCTTTATTGTGTCGTTGATCGTAGGAATTCTTGGATTAGTAAGCATGCTTTTACTTAAAATGGAAATTATTAGCACAGGAATTAGCGCAGGAGCAATTTTATTGTTGTTATATGGAACAATACGCTACTGGCAATATGCCCAAGATGTGTTACGGTTTACATTAATTGGGGTTGCGTTAGCCATATTGATTTATGTTGCGTATTCTAAATTAGATCAAAGTAAACATACATCTCGATGAGCTTATGGAAGTTACAACCTTATGAAAGTTACAACCGTTAGTCCGAAAGATGCACAGGAATTACTTGCTCGATATAATTTGATCTTTACCAAGAAAGATATAATTCAGCGTAAAGAAACTCTGCCTAAAGCGACATTGACAATTAATAGAACAATTGCGTTCTTTTTTGAGGAAGAGACTGCTTTTCCTACGTTACGTTTTTTGATGAATAACACCATGTTAGTAAAGAAAATAACCGTTGACATGGGTGCTGTACGTTTCATTGTGAATGGCGCGGATTTGATGCGGCCAGGAATTGTTGCAGTTGATGAGGAAGTGAAAATGGGAGATCCAGTAGTGATAGTAGATCAAACACATGGTAAGTTTCTTGCTGTTGGCAAAGCGCTTTTTGGCAAGGAAGAAATGCTTGCAACAACAACCGGAAAAATGGTAAAGACGTTGCATTATGTTGGTGATGAGTTGTGGAAGCAAGAGGCATGAAAAAAGAGAGCTAGAAGAGAGAGAGAGAGAGAGAGAGATGATTGAGAATTTAACGCAGAAAAGTATTATTTCTAAACATGAACGATATGCAACAGGATTTTTTTCTTGGATGCGAGGATTGATGTTTCGTTCTCAACAGAATTTGGTAATGGAGTTTCCGGTTTCTCGAGGGATATCATTACATATGTGGTTTGTGTTTTTTCCCATTGATGTGTTGATTGTTGATGAAGAAATGAAAATTGTGGAAGTGAAGAGAAATTTTCAGCCATGGCAGATGTGGCAAAGTTCAGTTAAAGGAAAGTATGTGATAGAGTTAGGATTTGTTGACGGGAAATATAAAGAAGGAGATGAGATCTCATTTCAATGATGAAAGATTATGCAACACGTTTTCTGGATGCATCAACAAATATGATTATTCTCTTTGTAAATCTATTGCTGCTTGAAGAAGTTCTTCAATGGAACGATATGTAGGATTTGCAGCCATAGCATGGCGAATACCTGTTTCAAGGTCTCTTTTTTGTCGAGGATTAAATCCGGATGCAGAAGAGAAATCCTGAAAGATTTTATCATCAAATTTTTTGGGCATTCTTCTAAGATGATCTACCCACTCCTCAGGATGCGCGTGAGTTTTGTTGAAGTAAGATTCATTCGAGAATTTTAATACTAATTCCAAAGCTAATGAGCCAAGGGAAAAATAATCAGCTTTATGTTGGACTTCAAATGGTTCATGATTATGCCGAGGGTTGATAGCTTTTTCAGGACAGATATATCCAATAGTACCAGATACAAACCCATCCCATTCTTCACGAGGATTAAAGAGAAATTGACGCAGGGGATCTGAAATTCTTTGTGCAGCAATAGTGCCTGGATGAACTCGAGCTATGCCAAAATCAAAAAGAAGAGCAGCCGTGGTAATAGCACTATCACTATTTCTGGCGCGAACAACATGAATATTCTCCCCTTTAATATCGTTGTGAACTACTTTTTGTTGATGAACCCCTTGAATTTCTCTGATAACATCTTCCAGAACACGTCCTGTAAAATAAGCATAAGAATCTGGACTTGTGTTTGCAAGTGAGACAGCTTTTTGTTTGAGTCCTACTCCAGAAACAAGACCAATATCTAATAATAAGAATAGCCTCCCCTCTTTATCAAGAACATATTCTCTTCCCTTAAATGGAAGGATGTTAGGAATACCTGCTGATCCTGTAATAGCTGTAGCATATAACTCGTGCAAGGCAAAGTAGAGAGGAAGAGATCCTTGTTCCAACCGATCTTTTTGTATTCCGCTGACACCTGCAGCAGTAACTTGATACGGTTCGCCATTAACGTGGATGAACAAATTGTCATTGGTGTAACTATATTCTATGTTGGGGCGTGAGAACGGGAATTTACCCGTGGTTTCTCGTTGAAATGTTCTGAAAAGATAAATCGCCTTGCGAGCAAATAGTTGCTGGCTCTGACTATCTTGTTCTAGGTAAACATGAGAGGTCCCTCCTCTGCCCAGACGTGAAAATGAACCAAATGAGGCATACCGCCTATCTTCTTCTTGAGTAGAAACGCCCGTTTCATATATTGCTAGTTTAGGTCCTTGATCAAGAATTGGGGCTAGTTCTTGAGTTGCCCCTAGGTCTGCTGGATATTTTGAGGGTTGAGCAGAACCAGGAAAGGAAGGGTCACCACTACCTCCTATACCAATCAACTTTTTCCAAAATCCCATATTCTCAAAAATAGCAAACTCTTTAAAAATGTTATCACTCTTAAGTTAAAATCTATTGATTAAGTATTGAGTATGAAGTGTTGGCTTGACCAAATCAATTATGAGGTCAAAGAAACAAAAAAAAAGAAATTAGAAAAGGAAAAAGGAGAAAGCAAAAAAGAAAGCTTATGCTCCTAATTCTCCGCCTTTGATGCCTTTACGTTGAATGATCTGGGTTTTAATTTTCTCTTGTAATTCCATTGGAAGTTTTTCATACATTTGATCAACAAGAGAAGATACACCACGACCAGCAGTTGCACTACGAAGATCATTTGACCATCCCAACATTTCTCCTACCGGCATCTTGGCGATAACCGCAGTTTGATCACCTTCTTGGTTCATTTCAAGAAGCTGACCGCGTTTAGAAGAAACGAGTTTAGAGATTTCGCCCACGAATTCATGAGGTACTTCAATGCGAGTGATCTGTAATGGTTCAAACATCATTGGACCTGCTTGCATCATCGCACCACGAATACCCTCACGAATTGCTGGATACATTTGTGCAGGACCACGGTGGATCGCATCCTCGTGAAGTGAACAGTCGGTGAGACTTACCATAACATTAACACACGGCTCTTTTGCGAGAGGCCCATTTTTCATAACATCTTCAAACATGTCAAGGACAAGTTCCATGATTTCGTTGATATATACAATACCACGAGTTTGATCCATGAAAACATTGCCTTCAAAGATTGCTTTAACTTGACCGGCTGTTTTGGCATCCCAACCACATTCTTCACGTAAGAAGTTGATAGTTTGCTCATCTTTACGTTTAAAGCGTCCAGAGGGAAGTCGTCCTTCACGAACCCCTTTTGCAATAACAGGATCAAGTGGCTCAACTTTAAAGTAAAGTTTGTTATGCTTGTTAGGTGATTTTCCTTCTACTTCAGCAGAAGGTTTGGTAATGGTTTCACGATATACTACGATAGGTGGTGAAGTTTTTACTTCTACACCCTTCTCGGTAAGAATCCTGTTTTCAATAATCTCAAGATGAAGTTCTCCCATACCACTCATTAAGTTTTGACCAGTTTCTTCGTTAATTTCAATCTTAATGGAAGGATCTTCACGACTAACTTTACGCAAGACTTCGATTAATTTTGGAAGATCTCCTGGTTTTTTAGCTTCGATAGCTTTGGTAATAACTGGATCAAAAATGTGTTTGAGCTCCTCAAATGGTTGTTCTTCTTCAAAGGTAACTGTTTCTCCTGCAAAACCAACTACTCCTGAGATAGCAAGAACGTTTCCTGCGGGAATGGAGTCAATGATTTCTGGTTTAACACCATTGTAAATGTATACGTTTTGAATACGTTGTTTTTGTTTTGCGTTGTTAAGCCATACTTCTTGTCCGCTTTTAATGACTCCACTAAACAGTCGACCAGCAGAAATATCTTTTCCTGAACGTGGATCAATAACAATACGAGTAATGACAAACGCAATTTTACCATCAGGGTTACAGGAAACAAGATCTTTACCAAACTGGGATTCTGGATCACCGTGCCACATTTTAGGAATACGATATGCTTGCGCTTCCATAGGAGTAGGGTGATGTTTAATTACCATATCAAGGATAACTTCGTGAAGAGGGGCGTTTTTCCAAACCCAATCTTTACGTTCTTCGCCTTCTAGTTCATAGATGTGAAGGATATCAGAGAATTTGATGCTTTTCTTTTGCATGTAAGGAAATGAGAGAGCCCAGTTTTCGCGTGCAGATCCAAAAGCAACACTACCATCTTGAACACTTACTTTCCATTTCTGTTTATATTCTGGTTCAGCAACATTTTCAATCATGTTGTTAAATTGAACTACTAATGCTTGAATACGAGCAGCAATTTGTTCTGGACTAAGTTTAAGTTCTTTAACAAGACGATCTACTTTGTTAATGAAAAGAACAGGTTTTACGCGTTCACGAAGGGCTTGTCGTACAACGGTTTCGGTTTGTGGCATAACTCCTTCAACACCACAGATGAGAACAACAGTTCCGTCAATAGCACGCATGGCACGAGTAACATTACCACCAAAGTCAACGTGACCAGGAGTATCAATGAGATTGATTAAGTATTCTTTACCTTGAAAATCGTGCACCATAGATACATTAGCAGCGTCAACCGTCATAAGACGTTCTTGTTCGTCTGCGTGTCCCCATGTCGCCATACCAGCTTCAAGATCTCCTGCTGCTTTTGCTGACATCATACCTGCTGCTGCAAGTAAGTTATCAGTAAATGCGGTTTTACCGTGATGAATGTGTGCGGATGTGCAGATATTACGAATTTGTGCAGGTGTTTGCGTGATACGCATGACCTTGTCAACCATTTTTTCAGCCATTGTTAGTTACCTCGTTGTAATAGGATTATGTTTTGACCAGTTTAAGATCTACTGGGTTTATAGACGGTTTGGCGACTGGCTCATTTTTAAATCTTTTGGACAGGATAAGTTCAAATGGGAGTTGAAAAATAAAGGTTAAAGAATTTTTTAAAAAAGATAAACAAAGAATAAACAAAAAATCTAAAACACATGGATTTCATGCACGGTCTTGTAGGTAAACAATTCATCGCCAGCAAACCAGAGAGCAACTTCAGCTTTGGCTTCTTCGAGATTTCCTGAAGCATGAATGATGTTTTTAATGGAACGACCTTCTTTATCTGTTGCGGCATAGGAATGATGTGAAAAATCTCCACGTATCGTTCCTGGTGCAGCTGATTTAGGTTCAGTTGATCCTACCATTTTACGAACAAGTTCTACTGCATGAAGTCCCTCAAGAACCATGGCAATGACTGGACCTTCCGTAATCATTTTCTCAAGACCCGGATAAAAAGGTTTGCTTACAAGCGCAGCATAGTGTTTTTTAGAAAATGAAGCGTCAATCCATTTCATTTTCATGCCAACGATTTTAAGACCAACGTCTTCAAAACGTTGAATAACACGTCCGCTTAATGCTCGTTGCACACCATCAGGTTTAATGAGAACGAGAGTACGCTCAATCATTTTACTGTTCACCCTTGACCGCAGCAGCTTTGGTAGCTGATGCTTGAGCTACTTTTTTCTTTTCTGCATGGAATGATTTGGTCCAACGGGTAGTACGAGGTAAGCGTCCAAGTTTTAAATAATTCTTTTTTGCTTTTGAATCTTTGAAATAGACGATTCGACCGTCGGCAAAGACATACATAATGCCTGTACCTGGTTTAATTTCATCTCCGGAAAATACGCATTTAGGCATAGTAAATCACCTTGGTTTATTTACGGCCACTGCCGCTATTACCGCCACGTCGGCCACCGCCAAGACGTTGCGCTTCAATCTCTGTTTCAAGTAGCATGAGGATATCACCTACTTGGACAGGACCTTTGACGTTACGACGGATTGCTTTGTTTTTATCACGACCGTCTAAAATTTGACACATGACTTGCGTAAGCTCGCCACGACTTCCTGCTCGGCAAACGATCTCTTTTACTTCAGAGGGAATACCATCTGTAAAACGAACGTCACCTTCACTTTTTTGTTCAGCTGCTTGTTGTTCGCCACCAACCGCTGCGGCTGGTTTTTTTTGTGGTGCTGCCATGTACTCTCACCTATCCACGAGCAATAGCTTCAATAGCTGCTTTTGCCTCTCCTTCTTTAACAATAGCAACTGCAGCAGTTCCAACTGCAAGACCGGCTGCTGCACCAAGATCTTCTTTTTTTGCAACTTGAACGCAAAGAATTTTTTTGTCTTTGCACAAAAGAGGAAGATGCATAACTACTTCTTTTGGATTTACATCGGCAGCGAAGACAACTAATTTTGCTTCTCCTTTTTCGATGGCTTTGGTAACTTCATTTGCTCCTTTACGGATTTTTCCGGATGTGCGAGCAACTTCTACTGCTTCTAAAACTTTTGCTTCATTGGACATAGTGTATTCGACCTCGGTTAGTTTATTTTTAATTAAGACAGATTTAGGCAAGAAAAATCTTACCTCATTGGCTTTGCCAATTCACTGGTATTCTTCTAAATTAGGCGGCTTTTTATAAAGGTTTCTTAGTGAAGAAGCTATTAATTACTTCTTGTTGGTTAAATGCTAATTGCATATTGAGAAGTTCTTTTAGTGTGACCCACTTCCATTCAGACACATATTTAGGATTAGGATGAGGAATCCCTTTAATTGAACCATAAAAATAGAATACGATTGACGGCACGTGAACGGTTTCAGATCGATAACACAAAAATGTGGGATCAAATTTACATTGAATATCCGCTTGCACTTCCTGTGTCACTGCTTCTGAAGGATCCAATGTTCTTTCAAATGCGCCACAACCGCCAATGAATGCCCACATCCCTTTGAATGGTTCACGGCCGCGTCTAATGAGTAGATACTTTTCTTCAGACATATTTTTAGAGGTACTTAATGCATTTTCTGGCGTTTCTGACACGTCCTGAGTGATGATGGCAACAGTTACAAGCAGAGGTTGGGGCATGGCAGCAGAAAATGAGAAGCTTTAGATTATAAATCTTAAGTTAGAAATCTTAAGAACAAAAATGAAAAAAAGCAAGAAAAAAACTTTGGAAGGCTGGAATGCTTAACTGCACCATGCAGCAGGGTGTGCTCCGTCAGCAGGGTTACATTGAACAGGACAGGTTACATCATACCACTGAACAAATTTTCCGCGAACGTGTTTAAATTTTCCCCACCAAGAGTTATTTTCCAGACAGCTTGCTTCTTGAAGAACTCGGTTGTTAATACATTTATCAGTATAGCTAAATTTCTTTCCGCTAGATGAAACTCCTTTAGCAGTTCCACCAATTGCTGACTGTTTTTCAACATCTCCTTGTCCAATCCCTGTTGCAACTAAATCACTATCTTCGCAACTGCGTACCGAACTGTGGAGAGAATTTTTCCATTTAGCAGTAGGAGCTACTACCGCAAATGCGCTCATTGCTACTAGCACAATCATTATACTTACAATAATTAGTTTTTTCATCTTCAATCCTCCTTTAGATGTTAAAAATAGGTGGTCCATTATAAAGATGTTTATTCTTGAGAAGACGTTTTGGTCTTTATTTTGGTCCAGATAGACTAAGCGACAAATTTGCACAAAAGCGATGAAAAAAGAGGAAGATGTTAAACGGGAGGGTATTAAAAAAAGAAAATTAAAAAGAAAAATTACAGATTAACTACACCAAGCATAGGGGCGTTCTTTGGTAGCAGGATTACATTGTTTTGTACAAGTAACGCGATGTGTCTGAAAGAATTTGCCTATTCGAGTTCCAGCACCATTTGAACAGGATACTTCCTGAAGAGTTTTTCCATCAAGGCAACTATCGCTATGGGTGAATGGTTTACGAAACATATCCATTCCTTTCACTTGACCTGGTGCTAAGGCTTGTTGTCCAACATCAGAATGCATTAAACGTCGTTGTTCGAATTTGTCGGCAACCATACCTTTTTTGATGAATAACCAATCTTTGTCTTCACAGGATTTTACTGCAGTTTGTTTTGGTCTTTCCCAAGACATAGCAAAGACACTCGAACTAATTACGAGCAACATTACCACCATAATAGCTATCTTTCTCATTTTAACACCTCTTCGAAGATTTTGATAGTAGGAGAATGTTCCTTTTGCATATATAGGTTTTTATTTTCAATTGCCAGAATCATTTCATCAGGTAATAGTTTCAATGGAAGAAAAAGAAGAAAAAAACAAATAGCTAAGCAGATATATTTTTAATATGTTTTAATATTCAAATTAATTCATGGCAAAATCAAAACTACTTTTTATTGATCTTTCACAGAAAAAAACTAAATCGATTGCTGAGGCAATTACATCTGAAACAGCACGCAAAGTGATGGATCATTTGTCAGATAAGGTAGATACGGAACAGCAGATTGCTACAACTCTGGGGCTGCCGATCTCGACGGTCCATTATCATATTCAAAAATTGATGGAAGTAGGATTAGTGAAAGCAGATGAGTTTCATTATTCTGCGAAAGGACGTGAAGTGAATCATTACAAATTAGCGAGCCAATATATTGTGATTGCGCCATCTCGTGATACAGTGTTTCGGGAACGGTTGAAGGCGTTATTACCTGTTGGCGGGATTGTTGTGGGGATTGCTGCAATTTTACGTTTAATTGAAAGAATCGCTGTTTCTCAACCAGTTTTGACAACCCCAGATATAGCTGCAAAAAGTGCTGAGTTAACACAAGAAGCCGTGATGGCTGCCCCAACTTTAATGATGGAAGTTGCCCCAGTTGTACAAACTACAAGCGTAGACTTTTCATTGTGGTTTTTGGTTGGCGGACTGAGTGCAATGGTAATTTATGTGTTAGTAGCGTTTATTCAGGACAAAATTAAGAGAAAATAGGTTTAACTGGGATTAAAGTCTACTCTAGGATATATAAATAAGCTCTTCTTAACAGATAATAGGTGATCAACATGAGTGAAAAAATACTTGGATTAATTGGAATTGGAATTTGCGCTATTCTTTTATTTGGCGTCTTTATGGCAGTCAACAAAGAACCGGCAGTTGTGGGAAATACACAGGCAGGGGAAGAACAGCGGCTCAACACGGTTAGTGTTACAGGAGTAGCTGAAGAGAAAGTTATGCCAGATCAAGCAATCTTGCGTCTTGCAGTGATGACTGAGAGTTTGACCGCAGCAAATGCTGAAGAAGAAAATTCATTGAAGATGAATCGGGTGATGAAAGCGCTTCGTGACAAAGGAATTGCAGAGAAAGATATTGTGACAGAATATTACAATTTGTATCCGTACCAGAATTATAATTATCAAACTGGACGCAGTGAAGAGAAAGGCTTTCGTGCACAGCATACTTTACGTGTAACTGTACGTGATATTGCCAAAGCTGGTGAGATCATGGATGTTGCAGTAAGTGCAGGAGTTACCAATGTTGACTCAGTCTCGTTTAGTCTCACTGATGATAAAGAGAAACAATTGCGGGAAGAGTTAATTGGACAGGCTGCAAGCAAAGCACGTGAACGAGCAAATTTACTGGTTGATGCTTTGGGTGCAAAAGTAGGAAAAGTTGTGGCTGTGAGTGAAACTGGGTATCAACCACCAATTTATTATGCACGAGATATGGTTGCTATGAAAGCAGAAGCAGGTAGTGCTCCTAATGCAGTTCCTACCATTACTCCAGAAGAAATAACTGTGTCTGTGCAGATTAATGTGGAATTTGCGATTGAGTAGATGAATGTGTATTCTTTTCTTATTTTTTGGTTTCTTTCTTTTTTGTAGACTTTTTTTAATGGGTGTGAGAGAGAGAGAGAGAGAGAGAGAGAGGATTATTGAGTTTTACCCATACTTCTTTTTGAGAATAAATAACAATAATGCACCAATGAAAAGAATAATATTGGTTACATAAATAAATGGATCTGCTTGAAACAAACCGTATATGACCCAAAATATACCATTAAGTAAACCTATCAGAATGCCAAACCACGCAAGATCATTGGTTTTTTTGGTCTTGAATGAGACCCACACTTGAGGAAAAAAGAGACTAGCCGCTGTAATCGAACCTAAAAGACCGAAAACTGCAGGAATGTCTATCATTTTTTACATGAATTTGCTTACGGTGTCAATCTATCCCGATCTCTCGGAAATAAGGTGACTTCTCGGATGTTTTTTATGCCTAAAATCTGCATTGTTAGTCGTTCAACGCCAACGCCCCAGCCTGCATGAGGCGGTGCGCCGTAGCGGAAGGAATCAATATATGATTTGAAGTGGTCTGGATTGAGTCCTTTGACTTTTAATCGTTCGATAAGTAGTTCTGGAAGATGAATCCGTTGTCCGCCAGAGCAAATTTCCATGCCTTGATAGATTGCATCATAACCATAGGAGAGATGTTCGCCTTTTGGCATGATGTAGAAAGGTTTACCCGCAAGTGGCCAATCATGAACAAAGATGACAGTATCGGGATATAATTCTCCTAATTTTTGCTCTGATTCGCCAGAGAGATCATCTTCTCCCATTTCCACATGATGTTGTTTCATGAGTGTAGCTACCTCAGCAAACGTCATGTATTTCACTGTAGGAATCTTAGGGAGAACTTTAAGCACTTCGAGATCGGTAGCGTTGCGTTCCAGAATTGTTTTCACAATGTATTGTACACAACGACCTAGTACATCCATCGCAACTTTATCATCAGCAAAAGCGACCTCAAAGTCCATTTGGCGCGCTTCGTTAAGATGTCGTAGTGTGTTGTGTTTTTCTGCGCGCCATACAGTAAAAACGGAGAAAACTTTTTCTAATGAACAGGCAGCCATTTGTTTGTAAAGCTGACAGCTTTGAGAAAGAACTGCGGTTTTTTCAAAATATTGAACTGGATATAATTCTGTTCCCCCTTCAGAAGATGCGCCGATGATGGACGGAAAAATACATTCTGTTGCTCCTTCGTTAACCATAAACTCACGAAATGCAGCAAGTAAGGTGGATTGAATTTTGAAAATTGCCTGCGTATCTCGTCGATGAAGATCTACATAACGATAGTCTAGACGTTTGGAAAGTTCGTTAGTAAGCGCATCGCCGGTTGTGGAGATGGTAATTGGCAATGGTTCTGCTACGTTAAGAATATCTAACTTTTGAATCTCGATTTCAACGGTTTTTTGGGTTACTTCCTCACTTTTCACCACTGCTTTTTTGACTAATCCAGTAATAGAAATAGCTGACTCTGCGAGAAGTTTGTCGAACGTAGGGAACTGAGCTTGATCCATTAAGATACATTGGACCACCCCAGTGATATCGCGTAATTGTAAGAATTTAATTTTGCTTTGACCACGCAAGCTATGAACCCAGCCTTGCACATTAACAGTGTGTCCTTCTTGAATTTGATTGATATGAGTACGTTGCATATGACGTTGAGAAGAGGAGGGGTTTTTATTATTTATGGTATAAAATGAAGAATGAGAAAAAGATGAAAAAAGAGGGAATTAAGACAAATCCCTCAGTTTAATTAGTTAGACCTCAATTCCAAACACTACTCGTAAGAATAATCCTAATAGAAAGGTAATTAATGCGACGCCAAGTGTGAATGTCATCATTTTGAGGAATTGTTTGATGAAAGATCTTGTGAAAAGTATTGAAGTGTAATATGAAATACTCCCGATGATCCCTAAGACAATAAAGAGTAGGATTGCAAGGGCAACGTGGATTGAACTGGATAAAACAAAGGGAATAATCAGCAAAAAGACAACGATAACATACGCAATCCCAGTATACACTGCGGCTTTTCCGGGATGTTTTCCTTTTTCGTATTGGGCTTGCATATAGGCTGAAGATGCCATAGACAGACTTGCAGCAATTCCTGTAATAAATCCTGTTAGTGCAATAAGATGGTTTTGTTGAAGAGCAAATGAAAATCCTACGAGCGCCCCAGTTAATTCGATCAGACCATCATTGATTCCTAAAACAATACTGGAGATAAACTCAACTCGTTCTTCTTTGATCTGATTAATTAATTCTTTTTCGTGTTTTGTTTCATGAGCTATTGCTATTTTAATTTTCTTCTTGAGTTCGGGATCGCTAATCTTACCCAGATAGGTAGTATAATTTTTGATGATCTTTTCTTCTTCACGTTCAAGATATTTAACAATAAATGTGAGACCAAGAATTTTACGTAAAATTTTGAGGAAGAATATTTTTATTGGGCTAACAACAAATGTTTCTGTATTGGTTAATTTTTTCCAGAATTCAAAATCACCTTTTTCATGTTTGGCAAAGTCTTCAAGAATTTTTTTGAAATGAGGATTTTTTTCGACTTTTGCTAATTCAGTGGTGATCCTAAAATGAGAATATTGAGAAGATGCGAAATATGTTGCTGTAGGTGTTGCTTTAATCATCCTGTTCTTCCTCTTTTTGGGAACTAAAGAAAATGAAGTTTATATGTGTTGCGGGAAAGGAAGGGAGAGGGTAGAGAGAGAGAGAGAGAGAGAGAGAGAGAGAGTAAACGGGTAGTTTAAAAAAAGTTCTAAGACAGAATACTAAAAAGAAAAATAATAGAAAACTAAAAAAATCTATTTTCTGTGATCGTCGCGTCTTGGTCGTGCTTGCACGTTAGATCCACGTCCGCGAAAACTACGTTCTCCACTACGTTCTGCTGGTCGTGAAGAACTTGAAGAATCACGAGGAGTTCTCGTTAATTCTCTTGGACCACGAGAACCAGAATGGGAACGTGACCCGCCACGACCAAAACTGGAAGATGATGGTTCGAATGAACGAGGGTTGCGTTGAGTGTGTTGTGAAGGACGTTCTCGAGTTCGACTACCGCCACTGCTTTCACGATCTCCACCTGAAAAGACACTGCGTACTCTTTCAAAAGCAGGAGTTTTTTCACAAGGAATGGTCAAGCGGTTAAGTGACAAGATACGTCGAAAGTTTTCATGATCTCGTGATCCTACAATGTTAATGACTTTCCCATCAGTTCCTGCGCGAGCAGTACGACCAATACGATGAACATATTCTTTAGGATCTGCAGGTAAATCGTAATTATATACATGACTTACTCCTTTGATGTCAAGTCCACGAGCAGCAACATCAGTGCAGACAAGAATAGTTGCGCGTTTGGAATGAAACAATTTCATCATGCTATTGCGTTTTTGTTGGGAGAGACCACCATGAATCGCAATTGCATCCATGTTCAGGCGTCGCAAATTGTCGGTAACGAAATCAGTCCATTGACGAGTGTTAGAAAAAATCATTACAAGACCCTCTTTTTCTTGCGCTAAAAGATGAGCAAGCAATGAGAATTTATCACGGTCTTGTACGTCATAATAAACTTGATGAAGTTTAGTAGGATCAACGCGTTTTTCTGCTTCAATTTCAACAGGGTTACTCATATATTTTTCTGAAAGAACCACGATGTCATCAGAAATTGTTGCGGAAAACAGAAGAGTTTGTCGTTCTTTTGGACAGGCTTTGAGAATTGATTCGACATCATCGCGAAAGCCCATATCAAACATACGATCTGCTTCGTCAAGAACGACGGTTTTTGCGCTGCTTAAATCAATAGTACGGCGTTCTAGATGATCTAGAAGACGACCAGGCGTGGCAACAACAATTTGCGCTCGACGTAACATATCTATTTGTGGACTAATGGAAACGCCACCATAGAGTGCAACGACATTGAGTTTTTTGTATTTTGCAAAACCCATAATTGCGCGGGATACTTGTTCAGCAAGTTCGCGAGTAGGGGTGAGAATTAATGCTTGAATACCACGTTGTGCGTTGGAATTTTGAATGATACCAACACTAAATGCAAGAGTTTTACCTGATCCTGTTGCGGAACTTGCAATAATATCATGCCCACTTAAGACTAGAGGGATTGCTTGTTGCTGAATTAAAGTTGGTTTTTCGAATTTTTGTTCTTCTAATGCTCGTAAAACGAGATCATTTACGCCTAATGTTTTGAATGCTTCCATTTTATTTTGTGTACAGTGTTCTGTACTATTTCAACTCCATGTTGTACTTATAGTCTATAAGAAACTAAAAATTATTGATACGTTTAGTTCCTTGCATAAACGCAATAGAAACGCTAGTTGTAGCCTTGTTCTCATGCGTCACACAGCGAAGAAAGAGAGACTTGGCTTCTCCGCTAGCTATAGTGGGTGTGTAAAATAGGTGTTGTTATATAAAGGTTTAGGATGGTTTGTGGAAGTTTAGGAATTTTTTCTGAGGATTTTGATTATGCCTTTGTTTGCGTCAACTTCAACAAGATCTCCATCTTTTAAGATCTTAGTTGCAATCTTTGTTCCAATAACACAGGGTTTGTGTAATTCTCTTGCAACAATGGCTGCGTGAGAAGTAATGCCACCTTCGTCGGTGACGAATGCAGCAGCTTTGTGCATGGCAACGGTCATCTCTGGTCTAGTCATAGAAGACACGAGAATATCACCTCGTTCAACGCGTAAAAGATCATGGGTCTTGAGCACAATCACCACTCGACCTTGAGTTTTACCCATAGAAGCAATGGTGCCTTTAAACTCTGTTGTTTCGAGAGTTTCTTCTTGAAGATGTTGATAGAATTCTTGTGCTTGCTTTCCAGAAAAAATGATTCTTTCGCTTTTACTTTGGACTTCAACCATCATCACTTTGCGTTGTTCTAATTCTTTTGGAGAAATAATTTTTTTGGTGGTGCAAAGATGAACTATTTCTTCAGGAGAATATAGCCAAAGGTCTTCAATGTGGATTTCGTAGTCTTTGCTCACTCGTTCCAAGAATATTTTATGATAATGGTTTGCCAGCAAGACGTATCCTTTACGAATATCCTGCATTTCGAAAAAAAGTTCATTAACTTTGATGTAAAGTTTTAATTTTGAAGTAGGTGTGTGCTTTGTGAAAAATGTTTTTTTCTCCTCTTTAATAACTTTAGGACTTTGTTCTAACTGTTTTATTTTTTGTTTGATTTCTACAACAGATAATGATGCAATGACATGAACACGCTGCTCAAATTCTTCTAATGAGATCTCTTTAATGCTAGCATAGTTATTCTGAACCCAAAACCATTTCTGCTGATGTTTTTTAATGGCTTCTTGTAACTTCGTTTGGTTCTTTGATTTCTTGTATTCTAATGTAATTGTGAGAAGGTCAAGTTCTTCCTTCGTTACAAATGAGTGTGCTACCGGAGAAGTGAGAAGGACTGTAGTCCCTTTTAGTTCAAGTTTATATTTATCACAAAACTTTTCAATCTCAGGATGAATCCACAGTTCCGGTTGAAAACTGCATGCTTCTTGAACTGCTACAGCAAGTGCATATTGTGAAAGATAATCCTCAATAAAGATTTGATATTTCTTGAAGAAAAGAGGAAATGGTTCGTTAAATTTGATGGATTTCTCCAAGACTTGCGTACTTTTATCTAAATTTTTACACAACCTTTTCCAATCAGCATAGTGCTTTGAAAGATACGTTTTATCCGTCTCCACTTTAGTAAGATAATGATTACGCAATGCAGTTAATTCTGAGGGGATATAATACAAGGTCCAATAACGATCATGAAATGTTGAGATAATTGATTTGAAGTAATACCCCTCATATTTTCCCCATCTATTCCATAGTAATGGGACGAAATCAATAGCATAGAAGCGAGCATGAAAGCCTTTGTGAATGAATGGAGGGTTAATACCGTATTTAGAAACAATTTTTTCAACGGCAGGGGTAAGTTTACTCATTACATAATAGAAACCAAAAGATGCTTTAAATGTTACGTTGTCTAATCGTTTTAGACTTTTTCTAATGGAGGTATAAACTGTATAATTGCCTATCACCCACAATTTTAAATTGCTAAATGATGTTTTGATGATATGGGTCAAAGTTTAGAGATTTATACTCTTGAGGCAGGGCTTTTTCATCTTACAAGGCAACGAGAACTTAAATTACATGAGCCAACTTTGCGTTTACCGCTGGTTAAAACTGTTTTTTTGGGTAGAGCAGTTGGTGGCGCTGAAGATAGCTATTGCGAAGGTGCGGACGTTATGCCAATTATTTCAAGGGACACAGATCCCCATTATGAGGCAACACAGATAGGAATCCCATTTATTTTTCAACCTCGAGTAGCATATACGGGACGCAAAATTGTCTTTCCTTCCTCAAGGCAGTGGATTAGTGCCACCCATGGAGCTATTGATTGTGAAACACTTGATGAGAGGGTAAACTGGCATTACATTCACCGATCAAAAAGTGGATCACAAACAGCACTATGGGAACCTGGTAGCGAGATGAGATTTGTGACTGATAAAGGAGAGAGGTTAGATTTTGGTTTTGGAAAACAACCGTTCGAGGAGAGGTATTTATTATTTGGGTTTATAGAAAACTATTTGGCAGGAGATACTCGACTCCCTTACAATTCAGGATATGTGCATATTACAAGAAGAACTACAACTACATATGGAGATAGAAGCACGACGTTTTCTTTATGAATATTTGATACTAAAAAATACAAAAAAAATTATTGTGTTCTGAGTCTCTGTGCGCCCACAATCTTCTTGATTGCATGAACATACGCGATAGTTCTCATATCATGTGGACCTTTGTGATAGTCTGGCCAGAGGTTATTAAACGCAGTGACCATTTTGTCTTTGAGTTTCTCACGCACTTCAACGTCTGTCCAATAATAGCCCATGTTGTTTTGTACCCATTCAAAATAAGATACCGTAACTCCACCGGAATTGGCAAGAATATCTGGTAAAACCAAGATTTTACGTGCATGAAGTAAGACGTCTGCTTGGGGAGTGGTAGGCCCATTGGCAAGTTCAAGAATAATTTTGGCATTAATTTCTGCGGCATTGTCTTTGGTGATTGCACCGCTTAACGCTGCGGGAACAAGAACTGTGCATGGTAATGCAAGAAGTTCGGCTGGTGTAATTTTTTGCGCATTAGCATAGGATGTGACCATATCCGTTTTGTCTTTGATTGCAATGAGATCTGAAATATTAATTCCATTTTGGTTATAGATTGCTCCTTTGGAATCAGAAACTGCAACGACTTTGAATCCGTGTTCTGCAAGTAATTTTGCGGCGTTCATTCCCGCGTTGCCAAAACCTTGGACGACGGCTGTTTTGTCTTTGAGATTCAATTTATGTAATGCTTCTTCAAGAATGTAAATACCACCTAATGCCGTCGCAATATCACGTACTTTGGAACCACCTAATTCTAATGGTTTTCCGGTAATAAAACCAGGAGCGGACTGTTGAGTGAGAGTTTCATATTCGTCTAACATCCATGCCATGATTTGTGGAGTTGTATATACATCAGGTGCAGGAATATCTTTGGTTGGACCAAGATGTTGATAAAACGCTTTAACATACGCGCGACTTAGTTCTTGGAGTTCCTCTTTGGAGAGTGTTTTAGGATCAACGGTCACACCACCCTTACCTCCCCCATAAGGTACATCGGCAACTGCTGTTTTAATGCCCATCCAGAACGCAAGCGATTTTACTTCGTCGAGTTCAACTTCGGGATGAAAGCGAATGCCCCCTTTGAATGGACCACGTGCGTTGTTAAATTGAACACGATAGGCAGGATAGGTTTTGCCACGCACGTGCAGCTGAGCTGAGAGTTCACGTACAGGTGTTTGAAGTTGTTGGAGTTCTTGCGGAGTAATGTTTGCAAGCGGTGCGATGCGTTCAAGAAAGGTTTGTATGGAGTTGAATGTCATGGATTGAGGAGGTGAAGAAGGATTTAAATGTGTTGTGGAGGTTGATACTTTAGATCCACTAATTTTAAATAGTACTCTTAAGTGACTACAATTATGGCACTTTTAAACTGGGATAGATTAGAAGTACAAGCAGAATATGAGAGCAGAAGATATGGACAAGTAGAAATAAATCCAGAAAAACCATATGAATCACGATTAGCAGTTGCACTTGCTTGTGATAAGCGAGGTGCTGTTCCAGAAGCAATTGAAGCGATGACAGGTGTTCCGCTTCATTTGTATGATCGAGGGACACTTCAACAACAGATGGTTCAGAGAACAACAACGTATGCAGGAAATCCTCAACGATTTTACGAAGCATTTCCAAAAGTAGATACTATCTAACTTCTCCACTCGCTATTTCTTTATATCTTTGAGACTATTCTCTATGTTTATGAGACCACGGTATGTACTTGGTATCAGTCTTCTTGCTGGATGTAATGCTCATCTCTATCAAGGAGTTCATTTTGAGCATGAAGGGGGACCGAATTGGAATGGCGGTCCGCGCACCTGTGTGCAACGGTATAATCAGAAAGATTCTGCAGATAGATTAGAAGGGTGCTTAGAAGCTCATTTTGAAGAGGGAAATAGGTCATCAAGTGAAGGTATTCCTCTTAGCTCACAACGTAGTACCACGGTAAAAAGATATGGAATTCTAATTGATACGCTATTTAAACATTGGAACTATAAAGATCTTGACCTTGATTTGCGGATCGGAAGTGCTGCACAATTTGATTTCACTACAGGCAATGTTTCGTTCACTGGCGATTATAAATCGGTTGATACAGAGAGTGTGCGAATTCCGCAGGCAGATATTACTTTTCGACTTCGACCATTTATTGAACAAGAATTTCGTTTGGGATATGCAGGTATGCGATTTGGCGTATCGCTATACGATTATGATGAATTGATATTTGTGCCTAATATGGGGATAGGGATTACATTTCCGAAGGATTTTTCACAAAAATAATTTAAAGCACCCTTTTCTTAAGAGAGATATGAAATTTGAAAAAGATTTAATTCCATTTAGGGTAGCTGGAGTGTACAACTCTGTCCACATAGATAAAAGTTATCAGGGCGATGGTTATTTTGTAACGCAAGAACGTGATCATTTAGAATTTGCGTTAGATGGGATTGTAGGCGAACGTCATCGTGGATTTACGACGACATCTGGGGGAAGATTTACTACATTATATGAAAGAGGAACGCAAGTACGAAATAATAGAATGTGGTCGGCGATTTCCCCTTTTGAAGTTAGCAAAGTAGCAGAGAATCTTATTCTCGGAAAAAAATTAACACCTGAATTACTAGGAATTAATCTTTTATTAGAAGGAATGGACACTATATCTGACTTGCCTCAAGGATCATACCTAGTTTTTTCTCCATATTCAGAATTTAAACCAAAAAGAGAAGAGAATGTAACTCTTGTAGTTTATGGTCAGGCTTTACCTTGTACTGTTGCGGGTAAAGCTCTTGTAGAACCCCTAGAAGATCCTACCCTTGAAAGAAGATTTCCAAAAGCAGCCATGGGATTACGTGGAACAACGGGATGGGTTGAAAAAGCAGGAATTGTTCGTCCGGAGTATTACGGATGGGTACTTACACCAACAGGAAAAGATTAGAATTTCCCCTTCTTTAATTTCTGTGCCAGTTTCTTCAATGAAGCAACATACTCACCCATATCTTTAATCGGCTGCTGTGCCACGCCTTCGTCCATGGCAGATTTGGCAATCAGGGGTGTGATGTTTGATAAGATGCGAGAATCGAGTGGTTTAGGAATTAAGTATTCAGGACCAAATTCAAATTTTCTTCCATAGATTTTTTCAACATCTGCAGGAACTTTTTTTCTGGCTAATGCTGCCAAGCCTTTTGCAGCGGCAATTTTCATTTTGGGGGTAATTGCTGTGGCGCGTACATCAAAGGCAGCTCTGAAAAGATAGGGAAATCCTAACACATTATTGATTTGATTGGGATAATCACTGCGTCCTGTTGCCATGATTACGCCAGGCACTTCTTTGATAGCAAGTTCGTAGGCAATTTCAGGTGTGGGATTGGCCATAGCAAAGACAATAGGCGATGGTTTCATTGCACGCAGCATCGTAGGTGTGAGAACATTGCCTTTGGAAACACCGACAAAAACATCAGCTCCAACTAATGCGTCAGCAAGAGTAATGGCCGCAGTATTTTTCATAAACTCTTTTTTCTCTGCAGACAGTTCGTGGACGCGTTGTGTGGTTACGACGCCTTTGCTATCCACAAGAAAAATATTCTCACGTTTGGCACCTAATTCGATAAAGAACTTTGCGCAGGCAATAGCAGCAGCACCTGCACCAGAGAAGATGATTTTTACCTCTTGAATTTTTCTCTTAGAGATATAGAGTGCATTAATTAGTCCTGCGCCAGCAACTATCGCTGTTCCATGTTGATCATCATGCATTAATGGAATAGAGAGACGTTTGATTAATTCCTGTTCCACATAGAAACACTCAGGGGCTTTAATATCTTCTAGATTAATGCCACCAAATGTAGGTTCTAATGAAGCGATGATCTGGACTAGTTTTTCTGGATCTTTTTCATTGATCTCAATATCAAATGCATCAATGTTGGCGAAGCGTTTGAACAAAACACCTTTGCCTTCCATGACAGGCTTGCCTGCTAATGGCCCTATATCACCTAAACCAAGAACTGCTGTACCGTTGGAAATGACGGCAACAAGATTGCCTTTGCTAGTATATTTGTACGCGGTGGTTGGATCTTTATGAATTTCTAGACAAGGTTGCGCGACACCAGGAGTATACGCTAAGGAAAGATCTTGAACGGTCTTACATGACTTAGTAGGAATGACTGCAATTTTACCTGGAGTTGGCTGTTGATGATAGATTAAAGGATCAGTTGAATGAAGAGACTGAAAGGGTTTCTTAGATGAAGATGATTGAAGGGGAGGATTTTTTGGCATAGGTAGAGGAATAAAAGGTAATTCTTAAACATTTGCTAAAAGATCTTCTAATACTATTTTTGAATGAGATTGAATGAGATTTGTGAGAAAAATAAACACAGAAATCTTAAAATCGCCTACCCACCATTCGCTATGCTCACTCCGCAGCAAGCTGCGGGGTATTCGGCGATTTTCAAGACGGATTTCTGGTTATTACTCGCAACCGTTGCAGAGCAACGGGGTATTAGACCCAGCGAGTAATAAAACTACTTTTTAATTATTCTGCATACTGTTAAGTGTTCGTTGCTGTTCTAACAATTGGCAAATTTCACGTGAACTATCATAATTGGTACAGCACCATTCTACAGATTTCATTACATCTTCTTCAGTAGGATTAGAATTATTAACAAAACTAAGCTCATTAGGGAGCGGACATTCTTCTACAAATTGCATTACATCTTTTGTTGAATCAACGAGTGTGTAGAATAAGAATACACTACATCCTGCCACAAGCAAAAAGAGCAAGAGTAGACCAACTACAACACCAAACACAATTTTTGTGGTTCTATCCATGATTAACCTAAAAGAACAGAATTTTATAAAATTATCTGGATTATTTCCCTTTGGTTACTTAACTTTATTCGTAGGCGATTTCCACTTTATCGCCAAAAATAGGGATATATCGTTCTGCACTTACACTTTTATTTCCATTAATATACACTGTAAGGTTGGCATTTTCATTAGAACAGTATTCGACTCCTGCATGAAAGAGACAGTCTTGATTCATGTACAAACCTAATTTACTGGTAATGTCAGCAAGTGTTAAGCCGGTAGTAAATACGGAGACAACAGGAAAAGTAGTAGCATTGTTTAGAGTGACAAATGAATCACCCGGAACTGCGTTCCAATTTACTTCTTGACCATTGATTGATGCTTTAAGTGAAAGATCAATAGGAACTAATTCGTAAGAGTATGGGTTGTATTCTTCGCAACTATTCTGCATGCAATAATTTTGCAAACAAAGTACAGCAAGAGGAGTTTGTGAACTATCGCAACTAAGACTGCAATCAGCATCACTGCGACATAAACGTGGCTGAGTTGCAGTGGATTTTTTAGCAAATGGGTCATCGTTGGAATATAAAATTAAAGGTGCTGTAAAGCCAACAACAATAAGCAACAAAAACGTAATCACTACAACTTGGCGAAGAACTTGTTTATGTTGTCGAGTGACCATATAACAATAAAAAAAAGAGAAGTTAAAAAAGGTTTCTATAATCTAGTTACTATCTAATTAACCCACAAGTGAGTTGCAACTACTTGTAACAGGTTATTTGATTATTATTCGACGACGAGAGTTCCTTTCATGTTACGTTGTTCTGGACAACTGCTGCAGGAAAACTCAAATGTTCCTTTTTTAGATGCTCTAAACTCCACAACGGTTTTGCCAGCAATGGGAGTATTTACCCCCAATGCAGGAATGGAAAAAGAGTAGGAAGGCAACGAAAAGGTTGGTTCGCTATCATTAGGCGTTATGGTCAATAATACTTTTGCGCCTTCTTTAACCCTAATTGTGGTTGGACTAAAACTCCATTTTTTAGATGAGAGCGCCACGGATTGTGTTTGGGTGGAAGGATCAGAGTCTTGAGCTGAGGGTTGTTGTTGAGCTACGGGTGCAACTGGCACAGAGGGGGCTACAGGAGCTTCTTGACTTGGTGCCTCTTGACTTGGTTGTGTTGGTTGAACAGATGTTGGTTGAGCAATTGCAAGTTGAGCATCTATTTCTGCTTTGAATGCAGTGAAAGGCTGCGCTCCACTTAATAATTTACCATTGATAAAAAAAGCAGGAGTTCCACTTACACCATATTCCTGTCCATCAGTTAGATCTTTTTGCACTTCTTTAAGATATTTTTGAGAGTCAACACATGTCTTGAATTTAGTAGCATCTAATTCGAGATCAGTAGCCCATTTTTGATAATTTTCTGCGGAGAGTAGTTCTTGATTCTTAAACAAAAGATCGTGATACTCCCAGAATTTACCTTGCTCGTTGGCACATGCTGCGGCAAGAGCAGCAGGCTGCGCTTGGGGATGAAAGCTTAAAGGAAAGTCCATAAACACTAATTTTACTTTTCCTGTTTTGATATACTCTTTTTCTAATTGAGGATATGTTTCCTCAAAGAATTTTCCGCAGAAGGGACATTCAAAATCTGAAAATTCAACAATGGTTACAGGGGCATTGGTATTTCCTTTTATAGGTTGACCAGTAATGTCTATATTGGCAAGAGAAGGTTCTTGAGCTTTATCAACATCCGGTGCAACGCTTGTTTTAAATCCTTGAGGAAAGAAAATTTCGCCATCTTTGGTGATGTAGGAATCGACATTTTGACCTGCTACCGAAAGAGTAACACGATATACATTACCTTCATCAGCGGCGTTTTCAACTTGTGCTACAAAAGGAGCTTCTAATAAGTTAGTATTAACGTAGTCTAAGACTTTTTCTTGGGCTTGAGTAAGAGTAAGATCATTTTCTGTTGAAGTTGGATTCATCCCTCGAAAGCCAGCAGTAAGAATTGAGGCTACAAGTAGGATCAACAGAATACCTGCAACAATTTTCCAACCAAACGAAGATGATTTTGATTCTGAAGATGTTTTTGATTCACCACTCCAAGGGTTTGTTGAAGGAGCTGTTTCCACAACGCGTTTTGGTTTTACTTCAACTTTAGCAACTTTTTCTGTTTCTCGATGTTCCACTTTACTGCGATCTTGAAGATCAACATAGCCTTCTTCATCTTGTGGAAGAGAGGCGGCAGAAGCTGTTGCTCTTGATTCGGATTTGAGAGAAACTGTTTTAGAAGTTGTCTTCTTAGGAAGGACAACGGGAGTAGGAGGAGAAACTGGTTTGACATTGGTGATTGGTTTCTTTTTTTCTTTGAGATCTTCTACACGAACCTCTTCTTCATCATCAATAAATTCTTCACCAAAATACGTCTCTTCTAAGTCGTCGAGCTGTTTTTGTTCCATATAACATCCCCCTTTATTAGATTAAGATACGCAAAAATATATTTATAAAGATTTAGATAGTTTAACCGTTATAACAAAAATATAAAGTTAGGTTACTTAATTAGGTGACAATGCAGCATTATTTTTTGTGTTTTTCTTAGTTGTAGATGTTTTTCTCTCTTCTATACGATCTACTTTCCCGTCTTTCATATACACAATACGTTGAGCATGGTGAGCCAATTCTTCATCGTGAGTAATTAAAATGAGTGTTTTGTGTTCATCGCGGTGAAGGTGAATGAGAAGCTCAAAAATTTGTGTTCCTGAGATGGAATCAAGATTTCCCGTCGGTTCGTCGGCAAGAATAATCGAGGGATTATTGACTAATGATCTTGCAATGGCAACGCGTTGTTGTTGTCCACCAGAGAGTTGACCTGGTTTATGATCCATACGATGATCTAGTCCTACTGTTGCGAGAAGTTGCGTTGCGCGTCTGACTCGTTCTTCTTGAGCTAGCCCTTGAAATAATGTAGGAAGCATAACATTTTCTAATGCCGTTAATGTGGGTATAAGATTAAATTGCTGAAAGATAAACCCAATAGTTTTGCCTCTCACTTGGGCAAGATCATTTTCCGAAAGAGTGGAGAGATCTTGATTTTCGAGTGTGATTTTACCTTTTGTAGGCACATCAAGAAGGCCGACTTGGTTCATGAGTGTGGATTTGCCACTTCCGGATGGACCAAGTATAGCTACAAATTCGCCTTTGTGAATAGTAAGATTAACGCCACGTAAAACATCAAGACGTTCTTCGCCCATAATGTACGTTTTCCAGACGTCGTGAAGTTGAATGAGAGGTTGCGGAGACATTACTGGGAGAAGGGACGCGAGTTATTTAAAGGTTAGTTTAGAGGATTGATTTTTGACCTAAAAAGTTCAACTAAGTTAGAAAGCTAGAAAAATTACTCATACCTTAATCCATCCACGGGATGTAACCTTGCGGCTCTCCAGGCTGGTGCTATGCCAGAGAGACAGCCGATGATGAAAGAGAATAGCAAAACTCCAATGATAAAAAACCAGTTGACTTTTATGGACAGAAAGGCAGGACCAACGGCAATGACAAATATTAGCTCGACAAATTTAGCAATGCCAATGCCAATCAATACTCCGATAGTTCCTCCTACAAACCCATAAATGCCGGATTCAATGAGAAATAAAAGAAGGATATGATTTTTCTTAGCACCAACTGCTTTCATGAGTCCGATCATACGGGTTCGTTCTAAAACGGAAGTATACATGGTATTCATGACATTAACTCCTCCTACGAGAAGCGAAATGGCAGCTATGCCAATAAGCACGACTTGAATGATATTGAGTATTGTTCCAAAGATTGCTCCCATTTCTTCAGGTGTTTGAATAGTAAAATCTTCTTTACCTTCTTCTAGACCACGGCTATCGCGTAAATCTTCTTCAATGGATAATGCTACTTGAGAAGGATCTTCGCCAGATTGAGTTTGAGCAATAAGAATCCCTAATTCGCCATTTGTAGCGAAGAGATCTTCATACACTTCTAAAGGCATACTAATAGCTTGGTCATCAGGAGGTGATCCCGTTTTTTGCATGATACCCACGACTTCAAACGGAACATCTTTAATGAGAATTTTATCACTAAGTTCAACAGGTTCGCCAAAAAGTGTTTCATCTTGATAGGCAGCACCAATAGTGACTTTATGGGCGTCACCGTTTTCAAGCACCCTACCAATATCAAGTTTATAGCTATTGGATTCTCCCCATAATTTTCGTTCATCAGGATCAGTAGAAACACCATATATCATAAAGTATCTCACTTGATCATTGATCTCAATTGCCGCAGTGGTGAAGACAAAACCAGTAGCTAGTTTTACACCTGATGTAGCACGTACAATATCAAGATCTTTTTCAGTGATTTTGACTGCATCAATACTTAGACCAGGAGTAAAGGAATTGCCTTTAGCATTGATGAAAAGTTTATCGTTACCTAAGGCAGAGAATTGGCCCTCAATGGCATTCTTAAGACCTTGACCTAGCATAATTAAAGAAACAATGGCAGCTATACCAATAATGATACCTGTAAGAGTAAGGATGGAACGGACACGACGATGACGGATTTCCTGAATACTTAATATGAAGAAATCTTTGAGCATGGGAAGAGGAAGTAGGGGAAGTTTAAGAGAGTTGTGGTAAACGAACAAAAAGATCTCTCAAAGAAATTGTAAATGAAAATAAAGTGAAAATGAAGAAAAAAAGTAAAAAAAATGTACTTAATCTCGTGCAAGATTAATGACAGCTTTAAGACCAACGATTACGACTGATGGTAAAATGAATGCCATCATAGCTCTCATGGTATTTTCAAGGTACATTCCAACAACTTGGACTTGACCGAGCATGCTGCCACCAAAATTTAATACGATGACAAGCGCAGTTACGAACAATACGTAATCACGTTGTTCTTCAGCAGTTACGTTGAAGAATCCTACAATTAACCCAGCTAATACAAGTACTGTTGTTAAAATTGGTAAAACATTTGCTGGGAGCCAATTCGAAATTAATCCTAAGATAACGGCGATAACCACCCCAGCTGTAAATGCGTACGCAATGAGCTTGTTGGTCATTCTGTTACCTGATCCACTTTTTTGCATGTACACCACCTCCAATGGTATATTGTGAAAGAACCTTTTTTGTCTTATAAATTTTTCTACGGCAGAGGGGTGGAAAAATAGAGAAAATGGGCATTTTGTAATGATTAGGGTAGAAATAACGCAGTTTAGACACTAGTTATAGGAAACCAACAGTCATCTGGGCTGAAAATGTGAACTGAAAAAAACACCGCCTAGACCTTACATTTTTATAGTTGCATTCGTCTGGAATATGTATGCCTACTCTTATTGCGTGTTTGTCTACGGGAAAAGGAACTTGGACTGAAGTGATTAAGCTTATAGGAAATGGTGGGTGGTCAAAAATATTTTTGATTACCAATCAGTTTGGCAAAGATAATTTCAAAACTCCAACTGGAGTGGAGATGATTGTGATTTCTGAAGGGATGAGTGTTGAGCAGATGACTGCAACGATTGTGACGAGTTTACGTGGTAAGATTAGCGATTTTGAAGTGGCATTGAATTTTGTGTCTGGCACAGGCGTTGAGCATATGGCACTGCTTGAGGCAGTGTTAGAATTAGGGTTGAACTTTAGACTGGTGGTAGCACGGGATCGAGGAATAGGGACGCTGGGGATTGAGAGAAGTTAAGAAATAAAAAAGAATTATCTTATTATTGGCGCAGTGCGAACAGGTCTGTTTACGATTTCTACATTGTTGTTTGCAATAGTTAAAGGATCTGTTAAAAATTTAGTGTGATCTCTATCTACATCAGTCCGATCTTGATCTGATGGGAGGGGAGGGGTGATTATTGAGAGTTGTGGGGTAACGAATCTTCCCTGAGCGTCTCGCCTACATGAGTGAGTTGCATCAATTAGATTAGCAATGCCATTAGGGCAGACAGATGCAGGGATTAGTCGTCCCTGATACCGAGGGTCGGCAATTGCGTTATTACAATCTCTACCCCCAACATGCCCAGACGCATAGCCATGAAGGAATTCATGATTGAGAAATCCATTCATGTAACCCCCTAAACCGTTTCCTGCGTCTTCTCCCCTAATGAAATAACTTGTTAAATCTTGATCAGGAGTAAAATGATTAACTTTATTTACATTATAGACGAATGCACTCTTACTGGTTGTTTTACGAACGGGGATGTATCGGTTACAATAATTAGGGCTGTTAGTCTCTACAATATTATAATATCCACCATGGGGAAATGGAGGTTCAATAAATCCAAACCATCTTACAAATTCTGGATAAGATAGCCTATGTGAAGTATAATATTGTTTAATTGATTCAGGAGTTGGTTCTTGCCCACTGTTAAGGCGTATAACATTTCTAAGCTGGTAAGCATAATTCATGCCTGGTGTTTTTGCACAAAGATAAAGGTTGTTACGACGCACCATCTCTTGTATAGTATCATCGCTAACCGTTACAAATTGAGTATCGATGAAAATATCTGTTATGATAGGGTGTTCATTTGTACAGCTCGAAAAATCAATAGGGACAAATCGCCTATCTTTACACAGATAGTTTCCGATAATATCATAATGGCCTAATTGAAGAGTAGGGTCTCCTCGTACATATTCCTCTTGCTGACGTGTGTTTTTATCCCCACAGCCAAGCCAGTTTTTTTCGAAGCATGCGGTATTTTCCCGGACTATTCCTGTATCATAACATCTTCCATCTATACCGATACATTGATCTAATTTTTGACATACCCCCTGACGAGCTGCAGGATGGGAACGATCTTCATTTGGGATGTAGCTTTGGATTGCATATCCCCACCTATTACTTGGTCCGCATGTTAAACCATTTCCTGCACTTTGTCCAACATCCATACAACGAGAACTGGAGGTAATGCATTGGTCTCTTCGTTGACAGACTCCTTGATTTGTGGAACCGTCTGGTTTAGAACTTGTGATGGCATAACCCCACCTATTACTTGGACCACACGTTAAACCATTTCCTGCACTTTGTCCAACATCCATACAACGAGAACTGGAGGTAATGCATTGGTCTCTTCGTTGACAGACTCCTTGATTTGTGGAACCATCTGGTTTAGAACTTGTGATGGCATAACCCCAATTCTTATCAAGACCGCAAGTATAATCGCCAACCACAGTACCAACTGCAACACATTGACCATTTGCACGAACACATGCATTACGTTGCTGACAAACTCCTCGATTAATATTCCCGTCTGGTTTAGTGCTTGAAATGGCATAACCCCAATTATGATCAGAACCACAAGTTAATGTGTTCGCACCAGTTCCACTTGTAGACCCCTGAGCAACACAGGTTCTATCCGATTTGATACACATTTCAGTCCCGGGGCAAATGCCTTGTCGTACAGCAGGTCGTGTTCGATCTTCACCAGGGACGTAACTTGAAATGACCGGTTGCCAGGTGCCATCCGCAGTACAGCGTAAATTATTCCAATTTTGACCAACAGCAATGCATTCGTTATTTGCATTCACACAGCTGATTTGCTGCTGACAGAGTCCGCTCACATGTAGAGGTTGTTGACCAGCACGAGGAATGGAAGTAGTAATCCAATATGCCCAATTATGATCAGGGCCACAGCGCAATCCTGCATAATCTGCATAATGACTATGGCAAGTCCCATCCGCAGCGACACACCTATTTTGTTGAGGACAATCAGCCCGATGCACTGAAGGGCGAGCCCTATTTTCACCAGGAAGATAACTAGCCGTTTGATAATATAAGACCCAATCTGCAGAAACTCCTTCGCATTTGTAAATTTGGCTTGCAATGCCCGTGGCATCTGTTGTACCCACTTCAACACAATTCTGCGCACGAGTAGGGCACATATTCGCTCGAGGACATAAAGCAGTAAAAGCATTACCTAATGGAGTATTTCCCCCCTGTGAAGCGCGAACGCTTCTCTTAGCCACACCTCTGATAAAATTGTTATTTATAGAGCAAACAGCACTCTGCTCACGACCCATAATTACTTCTTCTCCAAAACGAACACACTCTGCAAATATCGCACAATCATCCTGATTAGGACAAATCGAAACATATGGAAGTAAAGTACCATCAGTTAGGGGTAAGAAACTTGTTATTTCATAACCATCTTGCACTTGCCTAAAAGCATTACCTGTGACACCCAAAGAATGATTTCCGACTACACCGAGAAGTAAAATAAGTAAAACTAATCCTACAATCACTACTAAAAACACATATGATTTACGAACGTGAGAGGAAGACACTTTTAAGTTAAGAGAAAAAATGTTTTTAAAATCTTGTTTTCATTAAAAAGTAATAATTGCTTTTGACAATTACCGTTTCTCCACCACATTATACCAATGATATAATAATCGATCTACGGCTTTGGTTAAATCATAGTCATTGCCTTCGATGCGAATGCAAGTGTCACGTAAGGTTACTTGAGTGATATTAGAAACTGCAAACTCAATAACAGGCTTTCCTGCTGCAGTGTCACAGTTAATAATAGTTCGATTCTCGCAGATAGGGTCTTCTTGTGTACATGCCCCTACAGGCATACGAGCAATACCTTTGGCAATATTAATACTCATTTCAGAGATGGCCAAAGTATAATATTTATTTTCAATAGTAGGATCGATGGCAATGAAGATTTCACTTCCGTTTTCAAATTGGGGTGAAAGACCGCCATGAATAGGAATATCTTGAACTTCTAACGGACCAAAATGTAATGGGAACTTAACTGTGCGTCCGTCGTCTTGAATTTCTGACCACCACAAGCCGTCTGATTTGACAAAACTATATCCATTATAGATATATCCCTCTTCGGGAGATAATTCTCCTTGGAGGTTAAGAGCATGCAAATCGTCGATGGTTTGTGGTGCAGGGTTGTAGTGATTATACAATGCAAAGCCACCAATAACAAGAATGAAAATGCCAATGATAATACCGCCTACCACAAGAGCAATCGTGTTTTTCTCTTTTGGCGATTGAGAAGATTCTGAATGATGAACGCGATAGGATTCTGGAGAATTTGCAGGATGTTTTTCTTCTTTTGGAGGACTAAATGGATCAATATTGACAGATTCTGCAGTGTGGGTTTTAGAGAGATGGAGATCAGATGTATTCTCGGCTGGATGTTTCATAGGGGCTTGGGAGAATAGGAGATTTAAGAAGTTTATGGTAAAGATAGGGTAAATAGGGAAATTCTTGGAAGGGACGAATCTTTTTTAAAACAGGTTCCAGAAAAGGCTATTAGTATGAATACTATGAATTTTGTTGAGCAAATTAAGCAAAATAATGCTACCCACGTAGTAAATAAAGCAGAACTTGCACCACTATTAAGTGAGGCACAGAAAGCTTTTGTTCAACACTTTTCCAATGAGGTCTATTTTGATCGTTCGATTTTTATTAATTGGACGTGTGCGATTGCGGATTGTAAATATTGCTATCTTTCCACCAAGCCAAAACATACGCCAGGAACGCAAGCGAAAGCAGTACGGAGTCAAGAGTCGGTTCTTGCGGAAGCGTTGTTATGCAAAATTATGGGATGGAATGTTGGTTATATTACTGGCGGCTTACGTGTTGAGTCGGTTGATTATTTATGTGAGTTGACACATAATATGAGTTTGTTGCTTGGGGAGAAGATCATGCTTAACTTTGGTCCGCATGCCAAAAGCGAGATTGTTAAGCTTAAACCATATATTAAAGGCATGGGTTCCGCGATTGAATCTTTCGATCCTGATTTGCATCAATTTATTTGTCCTTCTAAACCATTGAGAACACTCATGATGTTTTTGGAGAATTTACAACATGAAGGATTGAATAAGTTAATTACGATTATTCTCGGCATTGGAGAGAAAAAGGAAGATGTTGAGATCGTTATTGAAAATATCAAAAAATATGAGATTAATCGAGTACAGTTGTGTTTTCTTAAGCCGCAAGAGAATACGGTGTTTGCAGATGTGCCATCACCTGATCCATTATATATGGCATGGTGGATTGCACGCATACGTATTGCGTGTCCTACAACGGTGATTAAAGTAGCATTAGTACGAGATCGAATTTCTGACTTATCGTTGTATTTATCTGCTGGAGCTAATGGATTTAGCCGTTTTATGGTGTTTAAAGATTTTGCCAGCCCGTTAGCGCTGGAGTTGGAGAGAGAGTGTGCTAAAGCAGGACGAGTGTTGCAAGGTAACTTTACTCACGTTCCCGTTATTGATGCTGAAAAAGCGGTTAACGAATTGCCTTTTGATCAAGATCTAAAAAAGAGAATTTTACCTAAATTTCGAACGTATTATGAAAATCTGCAAGACTTAGAAAGCGGAACAAAGAAAAAGGGCAATATGCTTACTTCTCTTGATGAAAATTAGCTTTTTTGAAGAATTCCCTACAGAGCAGAATCTTGCGAGATTAAAGTTTGTTTCGTGGAAAACCACATTATATGTTGCTGCATCCTCACTTCAAGAGTTTGAAAAAATTGTTTCTGGTTTGAAAAAGAATAAACATATTGAAAAAGCAGTATATTGGCCAGTATTGACTAAAAAAGAGGGATATTGGATTTCACCATTTTCAAAGAGAGAAGCATTGGTGCGGATGCTTGATGAATTGAATGGAAAACAGATCCCAGTTATGTTAGACCTTGAATTGCCGACAACAAGAAACTCGTTACTGTATGTTACACAAGGTTTGAATTTCTGGCGTAACAAAAAATTGATTTCTAATTTTATTAGGAATTATAATGGCGAAGTTTCATTGTGCGAATATCTCCCTGAAGGAAAAAAAGGCATGATGATATTGCGTTGGCTTGGGCTACATTATGAAATTGATCAAAGAAAAAATAGAGCAGTGATGAAGATGATGTATCATTCCATGCTCCCTTTTACGCATGATTTTATGCATCGGGAGATGACACGCGGCGTTCATGAGTGGGGCAAGCGATTTGTAGTTGGTTTTGGAACTATTGCAGTAGGAGTACTGGGAGATGAACCTGTTCTTGATCCAAAAGTGTTGGAGAATGATTTAATTCTGGCACGGGATGCAGGTGTTGCTGAAGTCGTTATCTTTCGCCTTGGTGGACTTACTAAAGAGTATGCGGCAATTTTGAAGAAATTTGTGATGAAATGAAACAGTGAATAGATGGAGCAAAATGAGTAACGAAAACTTGCCACTCAAACCTATTTTCGGACTTCGTCCGGAACTTTACGGCTCTCGTATCTATTGGCAAGTTTTCGGAACACAGAAACTGCTGTTTCTGGTATTAGCTTTTAGAATTACACAATTGTTTTAAATCTGCTTTTAACTTTATTTTAGATGGAAACTCCAAATGTGTATTTGGATCATTTTTTTGCAGAGGATGAGTCTCGACGATATGATCTTGAGGGATTAGACCCAGGTGATTATGTTATTATTGGACGTCAACCACGATCTGGAACATTACTATCTAAATTACGACATTTGCCAATGGATTTAGGATTAGTGTATATTCCGTGGGAAACACAGGATGCTGGTGGGATTAGATTATTAGATCAAGACGTTTCTCTTGGTCATGCTATAATTATGCGAGGAAAGGTTGGTGCTTTGGAGAAGCAATACTGGTTATTTGATTTGGAGAGTACTAATGGTACTTGGGTAAATAGAACAAGAGTTCACGCTGGTGTTCCAGTAATGTTAGGACAAGATTCACGAATTGGTTTAGGATATGATCGAGAAGATTTGGCGTTTCGAAATAAGAAAATTTAGACCACTGGCATTAACTTGATGCATACAGATTTTTTAATAAAATTTAAAAACAGCTATCTCTACTTTTGAATAATGACAAATCACCGCGCTTTTCTCTATGTGCCTGCTCCTACACAACAAACCAATACTTGGGGGAATGCAACAGTTTGCTACGATCTTACAACCATGAGTCCGGGAGAATATTTGGTTATTGGTCGTCAACCTGGAACTGCTGATTTGGCTGGGAAGTTAGCACAAGTCCCTCTAAGAATGACAACGCCTTTTAAGGAAGCTGGCATAGCTGCCCCATTAGGATTTGTAAGTATTGATGTTTCTAAAAACCATGCATTAATTGTTGCTGGAAAAGCAAGCAATTCACTTCAATATTTATTGATGGATTTAGGTAGCCAGAATGGAACATATGTTAATGAATCCATCGGAAATGGGATAGGAAGAAAATTAAAACCGTTCGAGCCTCATGTTTTAGAGAATGGAACTCAATTCGGGTTGTGCGCGTATCTCACTTTATTGAGATTTCAAAGAACCGTTTAAATCATGTGTTTTAAGAAATACGCAAATCTGGGTTCGCGAATACCTGCTTTGACAATAATGGGCAAAGGATTTTCTCGAGTATGTGTTTGCAAAATATCCAAAACCCTTGATTGTCCAACGTATCTGACGAGTCGATCAAAATCTTTGTCATCGAATTTGTCGAGAAGCTTTCTCATACGTAAATGAAGTTTGAGATGCTTGGCAATGGGTGCTGCTTCTACTTCGTAGGAAGTTCCCAATTCAATAGAACGCGCTAACGCTTTGGCTTGTTTAAGCGCAGGTATTAATCCACCCAGTGTAGTTGCTTTAACAAAACCAGCAGCGTCCCCAAGAAGATAGCAATTTTCATGTTGGAGTTTTTGCGCAGGATGATAGAGAGGGATAGTTCCAGCTTGCATTTCAATAGCTTTGTAATTGTGTTTTTGCATGAATGCGTCAAAGTGTTTTCGACTATCTTTTTTGGTTGCAAGACCAACTCTTGCGCGCGTCTTTGATTCAGAAACTACCCATGCAAACAAACCAGGACAGGTATCGTTGCTAAAAAAGGTTTGAATTTTTGCTGGAGCAAAATTGCCCTCAACTATAGCTTGTATGCCGTAATAATTTTCACGTAGGGGATGATAGAAACCATACGCTTTTGCGGTGGGAGAAAGTGGACCATCTGCAGCAATAACGAGATCCGGTTTAATGTGTAAATCTTTTTTTTCTAGGGAGTTATGGATAATAAGTTCTTGCCCTTCTTTTCGTAAAAAAGTGTGATTAGCGAGCAGAGTTGCACCAGCAAGTCTCGCTAGGTCAGCGAAATAGTTATCAAATTTAACACGGCAAACAAGATATTCTTTTTGTGTCATTTCTACTTTATGAGAGGGAGAATTGACTTCAATGGAAGACATAGTGTTTACAAGAAACGGTTCTGTTGGAAGACCTAATTGGTCAAAATCACCTGTTAGAAGACCAGTGCATTGTACTGGCGAGCCGATTTGAGGGTGATTTTCATAGACGGTTACTTGATGACCTTGTTGAGCGAGAAGATAGGCTGCATAACACCCTGCGGGACCAGCACCAATAATAGCGATGTTCTTTTTGTTTTGTTCTGGAGTTTTCTTTTCCACGAGCTAGATCTTGTAGAATTGGCTTAAAAAGGTTGTTAAAGATGGGACTATTGAAATAAATTAGAGAGAATAATCAATGTTGACCCTGTTCCCACAATACTTCCTCCCACTTGAAGAATATCACTTAATTGATATTGGCCTTTTGGTCTTTCAAAAAAAGTTTCAAATTCCCAAGCTAGATCAATGAAAGTGTACGCGGCTCCTGCAAGATAGAAAGGGACCATACTGGCTGAAGATTCAAGACCAGGGGAGATTGACCCTAGTGTAATGCCAACTACGCCCCCAATACCCGTCGTACATGAAATTCCTGCAACACAATGATCAACTGCCGGAGCGATGGTTTTGTAAGATGGATAATATTGAACTATTTTTGTTGCAAGCCCATCCCCATTAGAAATATTGAGATGTTTGGTACGATCAGTTGTAATAGTGCCCCTATGTTTTAAACCGGCATACCCAATACCAAACGCGAATATAACACTCGCTACGTATTGAAGAGATAATTGTTGTTCATCCATAGCTTAGATTCAATGTTTCAAACTTTAAATGAGTGCTTAGAAAAAAAGAGTATATAAAAATTAAAAGTATAAAAAAGAAAAAAACAAAAGATTTGGAGGAAGAATTAACTTACCTAATAGTAAGTTTGTTCTTCTTCGTCGTCTTTCTTGAGTCGGCTAAAGCCAATGATCAAGCCAATGATTACAAGGAGTACTACCAAAATAATCAAAGCAATTTCAAGGCCATTGCGTAAACTCAAGCCGTCTTTTGCAGCAGCGTCAGCGGAAGATGCAGCAACTACGTTAGCACGTAAAGCGACGGTTTCAAGTTCTTCGCTTCCAGATCGTACTACAACGTTAACTACATGGGTTCCAGCAGGTGCGGTTGCGGTCGGGGTAACATCAACACGGACAACTTTGTTTTGGCCAGGAGCAAGAACAACAAGGTTTTCACTCAAGGTTGCGCCTACAGCGTCGGATGCAACAGCTTCAAGCATATATGCTTTAGATTGTCGACCAGCGTTGGTAAGAGCAATGCCGTAACTTACAGTTGTGCCAGCTACAACGGTTTGTGATTCAGGACCAACAGCTAAAACTAAGCGGTTTGGACCAGTTTGAAACATTTCGTTTGCGTCAACATGAACAGTGTAGGTTTTGCTTACGGTTTCACGAAGATCGTCGTATTTAGCGGTAACAACAACATTGTAATCTCCAGCTGCAGCAGTTGCAGGGATGGAAAGGAACATTTCAGGAACGTCCTCATAATCAACATTGTGGTTGTCGGTTTCAACAACGTCAACGAATTCAGTAGCTTCTACACCAAGTTGAGGCATAGCAACGGTAACTTTAACGTCTTTTTGGTCTTTGTCTCCAAAGTTCTCAAGCAATACACTCGCTAAAAGGGAGCGACCTGCCATAACAGTGGATCCAGGGGAAAATGCAACATCACTGATGCGAAGACCGTGACGGGTAGGTTCTACTTGGAGTACAACATAACCAATCATAGATGGGCTGTCTTTGTCATCAACGCTTACACGAAGAAGATAGCGATCGTCTTCAAGGCGATCAGGCATATTCATCTTAAGAGTAACTCTTTTACGTGCAGGAGCATCAACGGTACCTTCAAGGTCAAAAACATGCACACGATCGGAGATGTCTTCATAATCGTCATATTCGTAACCACGAACTTCAGCTTCTACTTGGATACGTTCTGCATTGGTAGTGGATTCAAGAACTAATTTAACTTCTAGTTCTTCGCCTTCATCAATAACAAGACCAGATTCGAGATCAACATTGCTGTTTTCGATTTCTGCTTGAGTAAGAAGGTCAACATCTACATCATTTACTTCAACACTCTCAACAGTCACTTCGCCTGGCACAAAAGCACTAACCAAGGAAACACTGAGGAGACTTACAAGCATTACTGCCAAAAGGCTCACAATTTTATTCATTTTTTCTTCCTCCAAATCTTCGTTTTTGAGTATCATTTAAAATCCGTTTTCACGAATTGTTTATGAAAATCTAAGTTTGGTTAACCACTTCAAAACGCGAGTGATATATAAACCTTTCGTTATTTTTAGTATTCTTTAGTAGTTACAGATTGGTACTACTATTGAATATATCTCCATTTGTCGACGGAGACATAGCGATATTCTACTTGGTGCAGATAGTCATTTTTGAGGACAATTTTAACTATAAAATCCCCACTATTTGCATCAAATGGAATAAGGATAGGCACGGCAATATCTTGGGCTTGATTTTGTTCTAAATCAAATTGGGAACTAGATCGGGTAAATCCTAACTGTGGAATGTCGACAGAAACGCGCAGATTAGTGCGTGATTGACATTCGTCAGTTACAATAACGTGCAAAAGAGTTTCTTCAAAAGGAAGAAGAGCTTCCGGAGTAAGAGATACTCGTTCAATTTGAGCAAAATTATTCTCTGAACAAGCTTTAGCGGGATGTTGCAAAGGAACATTATTAACAAGACCATTTTGAACTGGAACCACAACAGGTGGCAGAATTATTGGTTCTTGTGGGAGTGGTTCTAGAGGGAGAGGTTCCTCAACTGGAGGCTCTTGGGGATCTAGAGGGCCTGCATTTGCAGGAGCATCAGGAACGAAAGGAACAAGACGAGGGAACGGAACAAAAACAAGTTGATGATCAACCGGTTCTTGGTTCTCAGGTTCTGGCTGCAAAGGATCTTGAGGTTGTTGAGGAGGTTGCTGCGGTTCTGGATCTTCTCTGAGAATCAAATCACGAAAACGAATGAATGGATTAAAGCGAGGTAAAACATGACCTCCATTTTCTTCCTCATCAATTTGAACGACATTATCAATATTTAAGACGAATTCATCATCAGGTTGAAAAATGTTTATTTCAGGAATTGGTTGATCTACAACAGCAACAAGATCTATGACTTCTTCTTCAACAGGCCCTGGCACTGGTTCTGGTTGATTCTCCTCTTGAGGAGGAAGCACAGGACATTGCTGGGGTTGGACAATACAAGCACATACATCACATTGCTCCCCAGATGCCAAACAGATTTGACAACTAACAGGTATAATAACTTCTATTAAAGAAAATGCTTGAGCAGAACTCGCAAAGAGCATAATGAAAATAAATGCAAGAGCAATAATGTGTTTCATACTTTAATCCAAACGTCTATCACCAGGAGAGTTTGAATTTTTTAATCTTGACGCACAGAGGTACGTTCTTAGTGTACAGGCGTACATTTTTGAGTTGTTTAATTTGACTTGTTTAATTAAAGAGCAACCGAAGAGCAGTTAGGAAATTTAGAGATTTAAAAATAATAAAAATAATTTCTAATTCCAAAACCATCCTGAAGGTTGGTTATCATCAACAGTGAGGTAACGATAAGCAACTTCATGGAATGCGTCTGCTTTCGCAGTTACTTTCACAAGATATTGACCATTAGGTGTACCATAAGGAACTTGAATAACAACCTCACGATTATCAGATTCCCCATTATCAAGGTCAAACAAAACACTTGAACGAGTAAATCCTAATTGAGGAACTGCCACAGTAACACGGAGGTCCTCAAGATCTACTGAACCTTCATTATTGATGATAGTGGTTACTGAAGTATGATCTCCTGGTTGGACAAATTCTTCGGTTAATGAAACGTGAGAGAGTTGAACTCCACGAAAGTCACTGCGAACACGAAGGCTATATTGTTGTACTGCTGTAGATTGACCATCAGTTACTTCAACAATGACGCGTTCTGTCCCCTCATTTTCTGCTTCCCAATGGATATGACCTTGTTGATCAATAGTCATGCCAGCTGGTGCTTCGCGTAAGCTGTACACTAATTGATCTCCATTATCATCACGAGCAATAACATCATAAGCATACTGTTTATGTTCAGTAGTGATATCAATAGGACGTGACACAATCACAGGACCATTATTTCCTTGACCTGGTTCTAAACAATCGGGAATACCATTATTGTTCGCATCATCAATACCGTTAGGGTTCTCATCGTCATTGAGGTCAGGACAAATATCGCGATCATCACAGATGCCATCATTATCACGATCTCCTACACGGTCGTCGCCAATACATTGATCTTGGTTGTCACAGACACCATCGTTGTCAGCGTCAGGGCAAACATTACATTGATTTTGCGCATCAACTGGGCATACGTCACAGGCATTACCAATACCATCACCGTCTACATCAACTTGGTTAGGATTAGGTACGGCAGGACAGTTATCGATATTATCACAGACACCATCGTTATCTTGATCGCCTTGTGGGCAGATATTGCATTGATTGTTTTGATCGTTAGGGCAAGGATCGACATTATCACAGATATCATCTTGATCCACATCAATACAGAGATCACATGCATCGCCAATACCATCATTGTCAAGATCTTCTTGTCCGCGATTTTGAACTGCAGGGCAGTTGTCTACATTGTCGCAAATTCCGTCAGCATCAGCATCGCCAGGACAATTGACATCACAGGCATCACCAATACCGTCGTTATTAGCATCGGCTTGATCTTGGTTATCTACGTTAGGACAGTTATCAAGTCCGCCACAGATGCCATCACCATCAACATCGCCTTCAGGGCAAATGTCACAGGCATCACCGATTCCGTCACCATCAGCATCAGCTTGATCAGGATTGATAATATTAGGACAATTGTCAATATTAGCACAGATACCATCACCATCAATATCTAAACAGATGTCACATACATTTCCAATTCCATCATTGTCATCGTCTTCCTGATTAGGATTGCGAACGGCAGGACAATTGTCTACATTATCACAAACACCATCATTGTCTTGGTCACCTTGAGGGCAGAGAGGTTCTTCTTCTAAGCAGTCAGGAATACCATTATTATTAGCATCAATTTGATCGTTCTGACCAGGGCATTGATCAAGATTACCGCAGATACCATCACGGTCAATATCGCCCGCAGCATTATCGCCACGGCACATATCACACGCGTCGCCAATACCATCATTGTCAAGATCTTCTTGGTTGGGGTTTGCATTGGCTGGGCAGTTGTCAGCATTATTACATATTCCATCACGATCTTGGTCGCCAGCAGCATCGTCACCTACACATTGATCAAGATTGCCACAGATGCCATCGCCATCTACATCGCCGGCAGCGTTGTTGCCAAAGCATATGTCACAGGCATCGCCAACACGATCACCGTCGAGATCTTCTTGGTTAGGATTAGGTACAGCAGGGCAGTTGTCAAGGTTGCCACAAATACCATCACGGTCTGCATCATTAGCAGGGTCATCATCGCATCGATCAATATTGGCACATAGACCATCCCCATCAGCATCATTATTTGGATCAAGAACGCAAATATCACAGACATCGCCGATGCCATCGCCATCTTGATCAGCTTGATTAGGGTTTGGAATTGCTGGGCAATTATCTTCGTTATCACAGATGCCATCACGATCTTGGTCACCTTGTGGGCAGAGATTACATTGATCCTGCGCGTCTTGAGGGCAAACATCACAGACATCACCTACTCCGTCACCATCAGCATCAGCTTGGTTAGGATTAGCATTGGCAGGGCAGTTATCAAGATTGTCACAGATGCCGTCACGATCACGGTCACCAGCAGCATCGTTGCCGCGGCAGACATCGTCTTCGTCACAAATGCCATCGCCATCAGCATCAGCGCATTGAGGAGGATTTCGAATTAATAATGCAAAAATTTGAGATGTTTGCGCAAGACCATCAGAGACAGTAACGCGGAAAGCATACCGTCCTTCTTGGGCAATTCGTCCAGACCAACGAGCATTGTCGTTGCCTCGTCCAAGATCGCGAAAGATCATGGTTTGAGGAAACTGGCTAAATCCAGGAAGGTTGCGTCCAAAGTCTTCAAAGACAAAAGAGAGTTCATCATTATCTGCATCTTGTCCTAAAAATTCAATCATAAATTGTTCATTAGGGAGTCGTTCATATCCTGCTGGAAGAATAATAATGGAAGGAAAGTCAGGAAGGGGATCAGGTACAAAGCGAGGAGGATTGTTACGATCACACGCGTCACCGATTCCATCACCATCGCGATCTGCTTGGTTTTCGTTTGCATTGTCTGGGCAATTATCTTGTTCGTTACAGAGGTTATCATTATCATCGTCACCGCTGCAATCATCATCACAGGCATCGCCAACATTGTCATTATCTTGGTCCGCTTGGTTTTCGTTTGCATCAGCTGGGCAGTTGTCTTGTTCGTCACAGGTGTTATCATTATCGCGGTCTTCACAGACATCATCAGGTCCGTCGCAGACATCGTTATTGTTAAGATCAGGACATAGAGTAAGAGTGCTAGTAAGAGTATCACGCGCATTGTTAGCGTTGGTAACTCTGGATCGTACTTCGAGTGGTTGATCAAAGCGAATGCCACGAGCACCAGCATTTACCACAAAGTTTTGATTGTAATGATTGCCATTGGCATTGTCAAGGAAATTATTAATAGAATCGTATACTACTAACTGGCGATTATTTTGGCGTAGTTCAATAAGAATATCAAATGGAACATTGCGTTCTCCGGCTGCTTGCACACCAAATCGATGAAGTTGGTTTGCATCGTTCGCATGAAAGGGAATAGCGCGGTCCGCAGTTCCTGCCCAATTACTAAAGACAGAAACGTCACCTGCGCTGGCAAATCCTGCACAAAGCAGAATCAGCAAAAAAACACTCACAAGACCAGTTTTCATTCTCATTTTATTTTCCACCCGTTACATCATCACTAGGTTTATTATAATGAATTTGTGGACTATTGCGTAGAGTAAGACCAAACATAAGGCTTGGATCTTGGCCGGTGGTAAGACCGAATTGGAGATTAGGAACAAGTTGAATTCCGCTTTCACCAAAAGCATATCCTACACCTGCTCCAGCCGTAGCATTAAGATCTTGGTCTTTGATAGCATAATTTACGCCAGCAAAAGGTCCGCCTTCAAATCCATCTACACGATATGCCCCATGCCAGAGCGCATTAACAGTTGCGCCAAGACCAAAGTGGTGTTGTGGATTTGTGGAGGGTGTTGCTGCAGGTCCTCCCGTGGTGAGAGGATTTTGATTAGGATCATTTTGCCATGCACTGGTATTTAGGTCACGTACTTGAGGAGTTCGTAGAGTTTGATTTCCCTGTGATTCTCCTTCAAAGGTTACGTTATCATAAAATAATCCAGTTGCAGTAAGGGTGAAGTTTTCTCCTGCATGAAGATAGGGAGTAAAAGATGCAACTGCATTCACGGACCAAGGAGATGTTGCGCTTCTTTCTTGAAGAGTAGATTCTTCGAGAGTTCGTTGACAGTCAGTAATCCCAATTGCTGCAAATTCGGCAGGACAACTATTAGCAAGAGTTTCATAGCGGCTGGTAGGGTTATGCGTTGTCGTTGATTTTTGACCATCGCCAAAGAGTCTCAAAACGCCAATGCCAAATCCTACTTCAAAGCGTTTAGTATCATAATGAACGCTACCAGATGCGCCAGTTACGCCGTTGCCATCAGCGATGCCAACGAAAGGAGTGAGACTATATCCAACAGCAGAGGTAGTGTTGTCAACGATGAGATCTAATTTCTCGCCAAGATCATTAACTTGTTTCTCTGTTGCTGGACGATTAGCAAGAGTCAAGGTGATAGGCACTGGTTGAGAGGTAGTGCTAATTCCACCATTTTCATCAGAGACAGTATACCAATTTACAATGACGGTTCCAGGACCAATATCTTTACATTTTTCAGGAGGAGTCCACGCAATATTTCCTTTCTCATCAATGTTGAAAGTGCCCAGAGAACTAACTTGATCGACTGCATACTTTAATGGCAACATAGTATTGTTAACTCCTTTATCATTAGAGCTAACACGTTGTGAACTATCATTAAATGCAACGCTTTGAGTATATGTTCGCACAGAACCATCAACCATACAAAGATCTTCAATATAAGCAGTTTGACGTTCACCAACAACAATAGGAGGGATGAGTTGAAGAACAGGCACTTCCACTTTTCGTTCAGGACCAGGCACTTCAATGGTTTTGGTGATACCTAAACCGACGCATTCAACACTTCCGTTTTCGTTACGAATGGTAAGGCGAGGAGCCTCTCGAATGACGGTTTCAAGACGAGAATCAGTTATAGAGTTAGCACGAACACCAACAAGTCCTTCATAATCAGGGTTAGAACTTGCTTCATTTGCAAAAGCATAACGACAATCTGGAAGAAGTTTTGCTTTTGGTTTAGGAGCTGCTTCAAGTTGAGTTTGACAAGATAATAAACGAGCATCACAGGTAGTATTTTCTTTTTGTAATTTTCTAAGTTCTTCTTTCCATGCATCTGCTGCTTTTTGAACTGCATCTGGACTGTATCCAACAACAGTTCTTCCTTTCCTTTGTGCTCCGTCATTTAAAATTTCTTCAGGAGTTTTAGCTTCGGCATAGGTATTACTAAGTGCGAGAACGATTCCAGTTAGGGCTGCATAAGTGGTTTTCATGGTAGAGGATCACCTTCTATTACTACTCCAAAGTGGACATTGGTTTATAAAACTTTTGTCTTTTTTGTTTTTTGATAGTAGTAACATTATTATCTGCAGAAAATATTTCCTGTAACATTTAACCTAGAGAGATATTGCTGTACTTGTCCAAATGAAGGATGTTGTTGATCATCTTTTTTGAATTCACCAAGCATGTCTGTGACAAGTGCAGAAAGGGAGTAAGAAGAATCTAGCACTTGTGTTCCTGGACCAAAAGCTTCTTTACAATATGCTGCGACATGATCTCGTACTTGTTGGTTTGGTGCATCATTTTGAGCTAGAGTAAATAAATCAACATAGAATTGAGATTGACCTGTTTCACGTGAAGGACGAACAATAGCTGGCGCTGTTCTTGCAGAGTCTGCTGCCGGAGCTGTTGCAGGTTGATACGCTGCTGAAGGTGCTTGTGTTGCGGGTGCTGAAACATATGAAGGTGCTGCGGTTGGCGGAATAGGGGGAAGAGTTGGAGGCTGAGTAGCTGGTGCAGGCACGTATGCTGCAGAGGGTGCTGCAGTTGCAAGCGCAGGAGCTTTAGTGGCAGGAGCTGCAGAAACATACGTTGAAGCAGGTGCTAAAGGTACTTGCGCATCAACAGGACGAGACACGATTCCTGCAGGGATTGATTCTCTCATAACTTCTGGTTGTACTGAAGTAAGAGAAGGAGGAGCTGAAACTACAGCCGGCACAGAAGGATTATTTTGTTGATATTTTACAACACCAATTGTCACCGCTGCAGCAGCGCCTACAATTGCTAATCCTGCTAAGGCATATTTAGCCCCACGACTACTATACCATGGTTCAAATGAGGGAGACGTTGAGATAGCTTGTCTTGGAATGGAAACTCGAACTGGAGGAGCAGGAGATCGTTGTGCCGGGGAAGGAACAGGTGGTGCGCGAGCTTGAGCGAGAATTTGTGCAGCAAGACCTGGCTGAACGGATGCAGGAGCTTGCATTAAGTTGCCAAAATTTGTAAGAGGATAGGCTTGCTTAATTCGTTCATAGACTTGAGCCATGTCTACCCCCATAGTATTAAGAGCAGTAGCAGCTTGTTTTACACCGTCATGAAATGGTTGAAGACGACCATGGTTGTCAAGGTATTCAACAGCCATACCTTTTACATTCCTTTCCCCTTGAACTTCTTTTTCAACAACGACATAGACACCTTTTGGTGTTGTATCTTTCCACATTTTGACTAATTCTGCATTAGGAATATGGCTTGCTTGATCAGCGTATCTTCTTCCACTTTCAAATTTTAATACATCATAGGTGTTGTGATCAAGGACATCTTCAAGAGCATGACCTCGTGGTCTGGAGATCTCTGTATGTATAGAACCAATGGTGAAGAAATAATGTTCGTTGCCTTTAGTATCAAGCGCAACGCTGAGAGTATTGGAATGGATATCACGTAACTTCTGCCTTTTACCGTCTACTGTAAGCGTTTGCTCGAGATTAATGGTTTCTGTGCTCCGGTCTATGAAAGTAGGTTCGGCTACACCAGGATATTCCATAACCATACCCAGATCAGCAACAGCATTGCCGACGGCAACAACACCTAATGCTTTTCGATGCTTAGTTCGGGGATCAGTATTTTGATATATATAAAAGAGCTTTCCGTTTTTTGCTACAAGATCACCAGCTGCAACTTGAGAAGAATTAACCATTACTCTTCGAGACAAATCATAAACAGGCACATAATCTTCTTTATGCAGAATTGCCTTTTCAAGATTTTCTCTTTCAGTTTCAAGAGGAATGTTATCTTTTGCGGTTCTAACGTACTCTTGTTGCACACTCACAAAGCGATGTCGTACGCCATCAGGCGTTGCATCAATGTGACGATATTCCCATGGACCAACAGTAGGTTTTTGTGAATTTTTTAGTCGGATTAAATGAGTAAGAGTACCATTACTATTTGCGACATATCCTATATTTCCAACAAGACCTTTTACCACATTGTTGATATCTATAGCACTGATGAAATTCCCATCTAAGATAGTTTCGGTTCTTAGATCTTGAGTAGTTTGCGCTGCATGGCGCAGAGTTACTTGTACACTATCTTCAAGACTATATGCGGTGCTTTGTCTTTCTACTCGTACTTCTTTCCAACCAAGAGGAACAATTTCGCTTGGAACAATTTCGCTTTGAGAACTAGAAGAAAGAGGAGCACGGGTGACAAGATAGAGCGAACCGGCAATAGATGCAATTTGAGATTCTTCTCCTAATCCTTTAATTGATGATAAACCACTATTACCATTACGAAGGCCAATCGTATTAAAAGTGTCATTATCAATAGTATAAGTAGCAGCTTGAATGTCTGCCGTTGGAGTCCAAGGATACGTTCGATCTGAAGCAGGTTGATCTGTTGCGCGTGGCAAGCTAGGAACAGGTCTAGCTGGTAAAGCAGATGCTGCTCTTCTAGCAGGAGGTTGAGCAGATAAATCAATGGTATCATCTGTGCCAATATCTGGCGGTGCCATAGGCCTAGGTGGTGCGAATACTCGAGCAGGTGTAGGAGCAGCGTCTAGAGAATCATCAGGAAGAAGGTATGCAGGACGCAAACTTTCAACCCCATCACCAGCTGCCCTAGGTAAAGGAGGAGGTGAAGCAAGTAGCGGAGGAGGGGTAGCACGTCCAGAGGGATGACCACTTTCAGGAGGTTCTTCGACCAGATCGTTAGGATCTAATTCTACAGGTGCTTCACTTGCTACTTCTTGACGAGCAGGCGGTATTGAGCTTGCACCGGTGTTATACCTTCCAGTAGATACTTCTTCAGGTTCTTGTGATACTTGAGGAGAAGTATTTTCCCGTATTGCAGCTTCAGGGATAGGGATAGGGATAGGGATAGGGGTAGGCTGTACAAGAACTGCAACTGTTGCAGGGCGAGATGCACCAAACCCATAGAATTTACTTACTTCTACTAGAGTTTCACCTACATACACAAAGCGACGTTTGTCTTGACCGTCGACAGCAGATACGAGAGAAAATGCAGGCACATTATCTATGTTAGAATAATTTCTACCTTGAAAACGACCTTCTAAGCTTTGAGCAGTTATTGCACCACGAATAGTAGAATCCCCATGAAGATATAATTCTCGCTGTCCTCGTCTTGCAAGATCTTGGTTACGGCTGGTGTCGAAGAGTGAAGAGTCGCCCATAAAGAAGGGATGAATCTCTTTTGCGCCCTCATTTGTAACAACTCCCATGAAATATACAGAATCATTTATGGCAACGACATCTCCTGGAGTAAGCGTATCGCGTTGTTTAGTGATAGGATTACCTTCTTTTGTAAGAACAGTATATTGATTCGCATTCCAAAATGTGTCTTTTGCATGTTCAAATATATTTTCATCAATAGTTAATTTTCGCTGAATATAATCTGGAACGAATGGTCGTCGGGCAAGATGCGCGAAGAGCTGTGGAACAGAGACAAAATCGTCTTGATCTGGACTAATAATTCCAGGAGCCGTGAGTTGAATAGCAATATTGCCATTACGTAAAACATAAAGAAACTCACCATCATGACGAGGAGATGCAAGACGAGTAAGACTATAGGAGGAGGTAGACCGAATGTCAGTTTTTCTTTCAACATCGGCTGCAACAGTGGTTAGATCAATCGTTTCGTATTCTGCAGTTTGAAGATGTGTAAGAAGACCTCGTTTAGTAGTATCATTAGCGCTAAAACGGCCTTCTATAAAGACTCCCAGAGAAGCGCCTTGTTCTCTTACAAAATTTGTAGCTCTTAGATTATGCCCAATAGGAAAAGAGAAAATAGGTTGATCTGGACCATAGCGATGCACTAGCGCAGCAACGCCGGATTCTGACCAGTACCCTCGATCAGCTACGCCGGTAATTGATCCTTGTTGACGAGTTGAGGTATATCTTGGTTGATAGAAAGATAATTGAGGATTTGCTTTTGCCTCACGAAGACGACTTCCAAATGAAGGACCAACTCCGACACGAGAAAGATCACCAACGAGTAATTCTAATGAGGGTCGTTGCGCTGGTTCTGGAGGTAGTGTTGGAAATACAGCTAAAGGAGCAGGAGTTATTTCTCCTGCAGAGTCCGCAGGGGAAGTAGGCCTTAGTCCTAGATCGATAGGTTCTTCGGCTATTCTTAAAAGTGGAGACCTAGGAGCGGAAGGAGGGATAATAGGCATGCCTTGAAGTGGAGCTGTTGGAGCTGATGATGGATCTAGGCGTTGAGTTATAGCTCTACGAGGATCAGCAAGAGGTGGGAGAGGTTGAGTATCTCTAGGACTAGAATTTAGAGCAGTTTCATCAAAACCATCTAGATCGAACTCATTACCAACTGCACCAGTTCTAGCTTGAGAAGCTAGAGCGATTTGCGCAGGATCCCACTGTATGCTATGATGATCTATGTCTGGAATACTTCCATAACTAACCGTTCCAGGATCTCTTAGCGCATCAGCGACAGGTTGAGCCTGAGAATCAAGAGCACCTAATTCAACAATTTGTGAAGCTGGAGAAGAAGATACAGAAGTATCAGGAGCAGTTACAGTAGGTGCAGTTGGTTGTGCTTCTAATGCTGCGGCGACAGTAGTGCTATCCATGCCACTCTGACTCGCAGGAAGAGTTTTCGCATGAGGATCAACAGTTTGGGCAGCTGCAATAACCCCATCAAGTCCATCAGTATGGGTTGCATGTGCGACAATATCATGAGACACTGGTTGAGGTTGATCTGTAGCAAACCATTGATTATCAGTGCGTTGAGCAGAAGAGGGAGGTTGACCTGATGGAACTACTTTTGATCCTGAACCGCCATCTGTTGTCATAATCACTCACCAGTAGATACTGTTTATATAAATATTTCGTTGAATTCATGGAAAATGTCCAGATTATAGGGATATATTTCCCCCACGGGGAGAACATCTTGAAAGCAGAAAATTGCACAGAAAAATAGTAGATAATAAAGATTAGAGAGTATAGATTAGAGAGTATAGATTGGAGAACCTAGATTGAATAAAATTACATCAGACAATACAAAAAGAGAAAGAGCAGAAAATGGGTGTAAAAGAGAGAGAGTAAGAAAGAAAAGACCACGAGAAATTAGAAGAGGATTCTAAAATAAAAAGAAGTAGCCAATTCCTGCAGCAAAAAAGAGAATGCAGATCGCACCTAGAAGATGATTGGAGGAAAGGGAATACTCAGGTTTGCGTTCACCATACTTTTTTGCTCGCCAATACATTAAAACAATAGTGCTAGAATCAATACCACCAACGACAGCACCAACAATACCTAACACGGTTATAAACGTAGTGAGGGAAAAATATACTACAACAAAAGGAATCGAAAAAGTCAAGAGGACTGCCCACACTGTCTTTAGTTTATAATCAAGTTTATACATTTCTAAGAGCGCAGTTCCTAATGCAAGATAGGAAGAGAACATGGCTAGTACAGCAAGGATGTTGACGATAAAACCAATTATGGGATGAGCATAGATACTTAATGCAACAGTTGCGATACGTTCATTTGGTTCAAGCAACGAAAAGTTTTCTGGACCAACAAGACCTACGACAATGATACTAAATAGGGCATAAATCACAATAGGAACACAAGAGCCAATGATGATGGCTTTACGTAACGATTTTTTATGTTGGCGAAGTTGTTGCGCGGCTTCTGGAACAATAAGCAGACCATGATATGCAAAGAGAATTACTCCATACGGCAGAAAAAAGAATGCCGGATGGAAGGTTTCAAAATGGTCAGAATGGATGTCCTGCCATGAAGCAATACCCATAATGATAATGGTGAGGAGCATAAGCCCCACAATAATTGTTTCCATACGCGAGGTTGTTTTAAGACCAAATATTACTATTGTTGAAGCTATACCAAAAAAGATGAGCATGAATACAAAAGGAGAACCAAATGGAAAAATATGAGATAAAGCAGTACTAGTTCCTAATAAATACGCAATTAATGCACCATAGACATTAATGATCATGGTGCAGGTAATGACGAATCGACCAGGAAAACCAAGATATTTATCAGCGTACCCTACAAGTTGATGACTCTCTTTGGTGCGTAAAATTACTTCTCCTAAAAAAAGATTGATGGTGAGGAATAGTAAACCCAAACCAATAACAAGTACGAGACCGTATAATAATCCGGCTTTCGCAATAGTGTAGGGAATTCCTAATACCCCTGCTCCGACAATCCCGCCAATTAATGTTAATGAAGCTACGCCAACAGGGTGCTTAGCAAGAAATGAATTAGGTGACCCTCTTTTGTGAAACATCGATTTTAGAGAGTATGTTTGGGTTTATATATTTTTCAGAAAATGAGACTAAGAAGTGTTGAAAGCATAAATCGAGAAGATAAATTGATTGATGTGATTTATGAAAAATTGTGAGAAAAAAGGATATGGTGAAAAAAAGAGTGGGGACGCAGGGACTTTCAAATCTGTAGGATTTGATTTTCCTTGGAGATATTTGAACCCTGATCTAAGGCTTGCTTCAGGGAAGATTTTTCATCGCTTTAAAGCTCATCTTTCCAGTTACTGGAGGCCCCTATTCTGCCAGGTTAGACTACGTCCCCACATTTTAGATAGCTCAGGGGATCCTATAAAAAGATTTCTAAGAAAAAAGACCCTATTGTTTTTCTGGCATGATGATCCACGCAACAAGATAGGCAATAATGCCAAAACCCATACTGACTAATGTTGCAAGTACCCAAACGATACGTACAAGAACTGGATCGATAGAGAAATATTCTGCAACTCCAGAACAGACACCGCCAAGAACTTTGTCATTGGAATTGCGATAGAGACGCTTAACGTGAGAGGAATAATTTGAGGAAGAATTAGAAGACGAATGATTTGGAGAGGGAGAACTTGAAGTTTGTGAACTTGTTTTACGGGAGGATTTAGTTGATTTTGACATAATGAATGAATAATGGAAGGGTATAAAAGACTTTTTGTGAGACCTTTTTTTTTGTGAGACCTTTTGTGAAACTCTTAGTGGGGTCATTTTGTAAAAATTCTAATGAGACTCTTAAAAGACCCCCATAACAGTTAAATACAGTAATCCAAAACTAGAGGGCATGATTACATTAGATGGTTCTTATGGTGAAGGCGGGGGAGCATTAGTGCGAACAGCTGTGGCTCTCTCAACACTGACGGGGATCCCCTGCTCGATTAATAATATTCGCGCTGGACGGGAACAACCAGGTCTAAAAGCACAGCATCTTACGATTATCAATGCGCTTAAAACGATGAGTGGAGCGCAAACAAATAATGTTGAATTGGGAAGTATGAATCTGGAATTTACTCCAGGCACAATGAAGAAAGGAGTTTATTCTTTTGATATTGGAACAGCTGGAAGTATTTCGTTGTTCTTACAAGGTGTTCTTCCTTGTTGTATTTTCGCACCTGGTCGCATTACACTTAAAATCACTGGTGGCACAGGAGGAAAGTGGCAATCGCCGGTTGATTTCACCCAACATGTTTTGTTTATGTATCTTGAGCCGTTAGTAGAGAAAATAGAATGCAAAATTTTACGCAGAGGATATTATCCAGCAGGAGGAGGAGTTGTGGAAGTCACGATTGTGCCAAAGTATACAGCACAGGAAATACTAATGATACTAAATGAGATAAAACAGGAGATGCAAAAAGAGGCTATTTCTTTACGTCCTTCTCCATTTAATGCAACACAGCGAGGTCCACTTCAACAGATTCGCGGCGTGATTAATGTGAGTTCACAATTAGCAGAAAAAGAAGTGGCAGAACGAATTGAAAAAACTATTCGACTCTCGCTTGTCTCGTACAAGGTTCCGATTTCATTAAGGACAGAATACAACGCAACAAATAGTGTGGGCGGTGAAGTGGTGTTGTGGGCGATTTTTGAAAATCAACTTTCTACAACCCCCATAATTCTTTCTTATAATGAGTTATTAGAGAAAGACAAGACTTCTGAACAAGTGGCCGCTAATGCAGTGATGGGTCTGCGAAAAGAAATCGACTCGACCAATACTGTGGATCAATTTATGATAGATCAAATCTTAATTTATATGGCATTCTTGCCTGGTTCAGCAATCCGATATGATCATTTTACCCCTCATGCAAAAACTAATATGTATGTGTTAGAGAAATTTCTGCCGATTCAGTTTAATGAACAAAATGGAATTGTGCAAAGTCAGAGAAAAGGATAAAATCCAAGACAGATAGGTTTGAGATTCTCTAAAGTTATATTAGAAGAGATAATAAAGAAAGAAGTAAGGAAAAATACAAAATTAGGTCAGCAACGTAGAATTGTTTTTATACTCTTTAACTTTTAGATTTGGTAGGAAAATATTTTTTGACTAATGACGGCAGTGATGAGATGAAAAGAGGGATGAAATATGTTTGAAGGAATTAAAGCAAAATTATGGTTGCGAGATATTGAGCAAAAACTGTTAGCACTAGCGCAGAAACAAGGATTTGAACGTCGTCAAACAGTGCAAGTACAAGCCGTGTTTACGCTTAATAAAAAGACATTTTCTACTTGGTACCAACAATGTTGTTTTGCTCAACCAGGTTCAACTCCAACCGTTACTAAAGAAAATTTGATCAGTGATATTGTTTCTAAGATTCGGATTAATCTTGCATCTGTTGAATATCCTAAAGTTAAGATTGATAGATACTGCGACGCTGCATGGAAATTAATAGAAGAATCTTTAGGTGCAGAAGAAAGAGTGAATATTGCAGTGGATTTGGATGATGTATGAAGAAGTTAAGATCCACAATAGGTTTAACTTTTAATAGGTTTAATTTTTAGTGTAATTTGTTTTTAAGAGAGTTTGCGTAACACTTCTAACTCAAACATATAGATAAACCTTTAAATAGCTCATTTTCGTCTCTTGGTACATGACATTTCCGGCTGCGCAACTTTTGGTCAATTCGTTAATTATCGGCAGCATTTATGCATTGGTGGCAGTGGGGTTTAGTCTGATTTATTCTACAAATAGATATGTCCATCTGGCACATGGAGCAAGTGTGGTAGTTGCAGGGTATGGGTTATATTCTTTTTTTACGATTTTACAAGCCCCATTTGTGATTGCCTGCCTGCTTACTATTTTTGCGACATCTTTACTAGGATTATTGATGTTTAAAGCAATCTATGAGCCATTGCAAAAACGTAAGTCATCAACAGTGATTATGCTCATCGCTTCAATTGGTCTGTTAACTTTGATAGAAAATATTATGTTGTTGTTCTATGGAGCAGATGTTAAAACTATAGGTTTTATTGAGGTGAAAGAAGGAATTACTATCGCTGGTGCGGTGATTACTCCGTTACAAATTGTCTTAATTTTTACATCATTAATCTTGTTAGGGATATTTTATTTGTTTATGACAAAAACAGCGTTAGGACGAGATTTACGTGCGGTTGCAGATCATAAAGAATTGGCTTCGATTATGGGTCTTAATCCATCTAAACTGATGGCTATTTCGTTTATTATTGGTTCAGCTCTTGCAGGCATTGCGGGAATTCTCATTGCACTAGAACAGAATCTTGATCCCTCCATGGGCACAGATTTGATGATTAAAGGATTTAGTGGTGCAATTATTGGAGGAATTTATTCAGTTCCAGGTTCCATTGTAGGAAGTTATCTCGTCGGCACTGCAGAAAATGTAGGAACGTGGTTTTTGCCTTCTGGGTACAAGAGTGCGATTACGTTTACGTTACTTTTTCTCTTTTTGTTATTGCGACCAAAGGGAATTTTTGGGATAGATAAAGGGGCGAGAGAATGATTGAACAATATCTCATTCACTTGCTGGTTCTAGTAGGAATCTATATTATCCTCACGTTAAGCCTTAATCTTGCTGTTGGATATAGTGGTTTACTTAATTTAGGTCATGTGGCGTTGTTTGGCATCGGTGCATATACCTCTGCATTGTTAGTGATACACGGTGTGCCATTTCTGGTTGCATTTATAATGGCAGGACTTTTTGCAGCTTTTTTTGGTGCTTTGCTGTATGGAATTACCTGTAAGCTCAAAGGAGATTATTTAGTCCTTGCAACATTAGGATTTTCGTTTGTGGTGTATTCTGTTTTAATTAATTGGGTTGATGTCACACGAGGACCGTTAGGGATTCCCGGCATTCCTAAACCGGAATTGTTTGGTTTTACTATTCAAAGCACTGGTTCTTATCTTCTATTCATGATTATTATTGCCGGAATAAGCGTTGGTCTGATGAGGTTGATAGTTCGTTCTGGTTTTGGTCGATTATTACAAGCAGCGCGTGATGATGAAGTAGGGTTGCGGGTACTGGGAAAAAACACCTATCTACTTCGATACAAAATAATGGCGATCTCAGGATTTTTTGCAGGAATTGCTGGAAGTGTGTATGCGCATTATATTAGCTACATCGATCCAAGTTCATTTTCATTAACAAGCCTAATTTTTGTGGTCACGGCTGTGATTGTGGGAGGGTTAGCATCGCTACGAGGAAGTATTATTGCACCGGCGATTCTTATTTTAATTCCTGAGGCACTGCGTTTCATTGACATGCCTAGTTCGATTCTTGGACCTCTACGACAGATTTTGTACGCATTGATTTTACTGGGTATTTTACTTTATCGACCAAGGGGAATTTGTGGGAGGATTGATTTGCAATGAGTACTCACAGCCCAATATTGCCTGTTCTAGAAATTGAAAAAGTTTCTAAATCGTTTGGTGGAATCAACGCGCTGGATAAATGCAGTTTTAGCGTTGGAAAAGGAAGTATTACGGCGTTGATTGGTCCAAATGGATCGGGAAAAACGACAGTATTTAATGTAATTTCACGACTGGTGCAAGAGGACACAGGAGTATTAAAGTTAAAGTCAGAAAAAATAGAGAAAGGAGAAGATTATGCAGTAGCTCGACGAGGGGTTTCGCGCACGTTTCAACAAGTGCGATTATTTCGTAACTTGACGATTCGAGATCACCTTGAAATTGCGATGAGCCAAGATGATGAATCCCTATGGAAGAGTATATTTCGACCACAGAGTATTGTGCAAGACAAAATTCAAGAGATATTAAGATTAGTAGGGTTAACTAAACCACTTTCCACATATGCTACAGATCTTAGTTATGGACAACGAAAACTGCTTGATCTGGCAATGGCGATTGCTAAACCGCACACAATCTTATTGTTGGATGAACCTGTTGCAGGAATTAATCCACAATTACGAGAAAAAATTAAAGTGATTCTACGCCGGTTACATGAGAATGGGGAGACAATTTTACTCATTGAACATGATATGAACTTTGTGATGGATTTAGCACAATGGATCTATGTGATGGACCGTGGTTGCGTGATTGCAAAGGGAACACCGGAACAGATTCGCGCTAACCCAAAGGTACTTGAGGCATATTTAGGACAATGAAAAAGATAATACTAAAAATAGAACAGAAAGGAGACTAATATTAAATTAATATTAAACACCATGCTTACAATCAAAAATCTATCTGCAGGATACTTAGAATTAGCTATTTTACATGAAGTTAATCTCTCTGTAGGTAATGAAAAAATCGTTGCGTTAATTGGACCAAATGGTGCTGGTAAAAGCACTATTTTGAAGAGTGTGTTTGGACTCGCAACGATTACGAAAGGAGAAATACTTTTTCAAGGAGAGGATATTACTAAACTCGAGACCCATCAATTACTAGAACGAGGCATAAGTTATGTTCCCCAAGGACGAATTAATTTTAGTGATTTAACTGTTGAAGAGAATTTAGCTATTGGTGGAAAGGGACTTAGCGAAGAAGAATATAGAGAACGTCGCGCGCATGTGTTTACATTGTTTCCAGTTTTAACAAAGAAGATTCATGATCGAGCTTTCTCGTTAAGTGGTGGTGAGCAACAGATGTTGGCATTAGGTCGAGCATTGATGCAAAAACCAACGCTGTTGTTGCTTGATGAACCCACATTAGGATTAAGCCCTAAATTACAAAAAGAATTATTTACGTTGTTGCAGCACATCAGGAGTGTTGAACATATTTCTATCTTGATTGTAGAACAGAATGCCAAGAAAGCAATTGAATGCGCTGATCGAACGTATTTGTTAGAAAATGGAGAAGTAGTGTTGGAAGGCGGTAAAGAAATTGTGAAGAATACGAAGATCCAGCAGGTGTATTTGGGTGGGAGGTATTAGCCTATTTTAGTATGCAGCACCATAATATTTTTATAAAAACAACAGAAATACAATTGTATGTCATTATTTCAAGATGCATATGCTATGGTTAGGGAAACAGGTAGGCAACTAACACATGCTGATTCTTGGCAAGAATTTCCTCACGCAGTTCATGATATCATTGTAGGTTCACGAGTAAAACCAAAAGAAGAAGGATTTATGTATGCTGATCTTCATGCTCATGTTGATCGACGAAAACCGATTACACCTATTCTTTACAAAGCTGCAGAACAAGTTGATATTCTAGCATTTGTTCGATGGCCATTAGTCTCGGATGTTTATAATCTAGGTATTGGCGGCGCAATAGAAAAACTAGAGCAAGAACAGATAGAACACTCGCGTATTGGAGAACATCTTGTACGTGTTGAGCTAGATGGAAAAAAACTGTATCTTGTTGGAGCTGTAGAAAACTATTCCCGTGAACGACAGGGTGTTTTGACTTTAGGTGAAGAACAACAATTTGGAGAGTATGATCTTTCTTTGGATTATTTAGTAAAAAGAGCGCAAGACATAGGAACATTTTGGTTTTTGGATCATCCCATGACTATTGATGTTGCCTCGGCGGTTTCGTTTCGTCTTCCTACTCCTCAAGAATTGCAAATTCGTAGAGGGTGGTTTGAAAAATATAGACCAGTAATTGAAACCGGAAATCACGCAAATACGCTCCATATGTATCTTTCAAATGTTCTTGCGAGAAGAGTGGCTGGCGAAATGGGATTAGTAGGTATTGCTAACTCTGATTCCCATTTCAACGTAAAAGATATAGGTCGGTCACACACAGCTTTTCCTCAATATTTTTTAGATGATAGTTCACAAGAAGCATTTATAGAGTCACTCAAAATAGCATTTTCTCCATCGAATAGAAATAGACTTATTGTTGAAAGCAATTATGCAAGCGTATGGAGTTTTGGAAAGCATCTTCTTGCAAGGATACGAAACGATTAAGTACCTAAAACATACCCAAAACATTTATAAAACACCCCCTATCCAAGAGCTTATCTTTTAGGAGGATCACTATGGATCAAAAAATCTGCTCAGCTACCAAACGCCGCACTGAAAACGATCGCGGCGCAGTGGAATTTCTCTGCCCAGCTTGTGGAGAACGAAAAATTATTCGCAGCACATATGCGCGTGTTAATGCAATTAAATACGTTTGTGAATGCGGCTTTATCGGACCAAATTAAGATGATGAAAATTTCGCAGCTTTCATTGCTCTTTAAGACCCCACTGGTCTTTTTTAAGAAGCAAGTGAAAGAGAATTTTAGCAGTGTTTTTCTGTTTAATCTTTTACTGATTGCAATAGGTTCGCTTTCAGCTGCTCCTATTTATCTTCGAGAGTTCTCTTTGTCAATAGGATGGCTTCCAGTGGTATTTGTGGGAAGTATAGTGGTTAGTCTGTTCGTCTTTTTTATAATTACAGGATTAGTGCATCTCTCTTTACGACTTTTTCGTGGAGAAGGATCATACACAAATACGGTTCAAGCATATGTCTATGGAGGATTACCTTCATTTTTGTGGGCAATACCCGTTAATGCAGTTAGCTACTTTTTGCCGCAAACAACCGCTATTAGTTTAGTGTTACTTTTTGTTTCACTTCCAGCCTATGTTTATTCTATTTATCTTAGATTAGTTGGAACATCATTGTACCATAAAATGGGAATGGGAAAAGCATTTGTTGCTTGGCTTGCACCCTTGGTCATTTTATTTATTATTGCTGTTGTAATTGCAGCATTCTTTATGATTGCTGCTGTTAGCACAACATTAGTTTAGGAGGTTAAGAATATGTCACGCGCTGTTGTAACGTTTAAAATTATGCCTGAGGATCCAGAAGTCCAATTAGAACCAATCAAGGCAGAAGCTCAAAAAATTGCGAAAAATGCAGGAGCAATTGGGGATACCAAAGCAACGGAGGAACCATTTGCTTTTGGTTTGAAGATTGTTCGAATTTTGGGCATGTTTAATGTAGAAACATCTGATTTTGAAGCTATGGCTGAAGAAATGGCTCGACTTGAAGGAGTTCAATCTGCAGAAGTTGAGAAAATGGATTTAGCTTTAGGATAAGAATTTTATTCTGATTTTTCTTTTTTATTGTGATTTCATTGTCTTTTTATAGTCTTTCTTTTTTGATTAATTGATGGAACTTACCGCTACAACATTTAACAACACGCAATCTATTCCCTCAAAATATACCTGTGACGGACAAAATAGCAGTCCAGAACTAACTATCCATAACGTCCCTGTTGACGCCAAAAGTTTGGTCCTGATTATGGATGATCCAGATATTCCTGCCGAGATTAAAGAGCAACGAGGGATTGAAGTTTTTGATCATTGGATATTGTTTAATATTCCACCGTTGATTACACAGATTGTAGATGGAGCAGTGAAAGGCGCGCTTACTGGACGAAATAGCGCAGGCAACGTCTGTTATCATGGACCATGTCCGCCTAAACAGTATCTACCAAACGAGCACCGTTATTTCTTCAAGTTGTATGCATTGGATAAAATGTTAGAACTCAAAGAGGGTGCAACAAAACACGAAGTTGAGAAAGCGATGCAGGGACATATTGTTGCGCAGGCTGAATTAGTAGGTAAGTATAAGAGAATTTAGGACAGAAATAAGAGGAATTGTTATTTACTAGATAATTGTTATTTACTAAACTATTGCCCCATCTTGACAATTTCTTCGAATTCTTCTCTGGTAATGGGTTGAATAGAAAGACGTGTACCTGGTTTGATTAAGACCATGTTGTTGAGTTTAGAATTCTTTTTGATTTGATCTAATGAGATAGGACGTCGGAATTGAGTGACGAATTTGAGATCAACCATATACCATGTTGGTTTTTCTCTTTTTGATTTAGGATCATAATGTTTATCCTTAGCATCAAACGCAGTATGATCAACATATCCTTCTTTTACTACCATGGCTACGCCTGCTGCAGCTGGGGGATTGGCGTTGCTGTGGTAGAATAGTACCATGTCACCTTTTTTACATTGATCACGCAGAAAATTGCGTGCTTGAAAATTACGCACACCATCCCAACTGGTGGTTTGATTGAAGCACTGCTTAAGATGTTCAATACTAAATGTAGAGGGTTCTGATTTGAAAAGCCAATAGTTCATCATAGTTTTTCAAGCACCTTAAAAATATCTTCTCGTGATAGTTTTGTCTTAATTCCGTTTGGATCACAATGTGTTCTCACACCTTTTATTTTAGCAAGAACATGTTCAATTCGAGGAGGATTTATTTTAAGCAATCGAGAAATTTCATGCAGATTATAAAATCCAACGCTACCAAGAGTAGATTCTTCTTGGAGTGTATCGAGAAATTTCTGTTCTTCAGAAAAAGGATTTTCTTTACACATAGATTTGAGAAGTTTTGAATCAAACAATGGTCCAGTCCAGAGGGGACCGGCGTATTCAAATGAGCTGCCACAGAGGCATGACTCGCGGTTGTACTCACTGGTTTTGTAGCTTAAACATTTCTTGCACCATAAAAAGTATTGATGTTGTTTAAGTAATTCATCACAGCGTTCTTTGCCTTTGCTTGCTTCACAATAAACACGAAAATAGTGATCTTTATGATAAGACAATATAGGCACAAGCGCTTTGTCAAATTGAATGCCTTGAAGTTGAATACGACGAATCAAAATACGCAACCCTATTTCGTGCATCATATGATTTTTCAATGGTTTTGCCCAATATTTGCGCGGCGTTACTTTTGCATATGTTCCAGTGAGCGCAGCAGTATCTGTTGCAGTAACTGCGAGAATCCCTCCTCGTGAGATTCGTGCCACGGCTGCGGCGAGAAATGGGTTAGGTGTGCCAAAAGGGTCGATGTCAAGGTAGTCGTATCCTGATCCTTTAAGTAAGAAGAGGGAGGCTTCTTCTTGACTAAGATGAATGGTTGAGGAAGAGATATGATTCTGTGTCAGAGTGTTTGTAAAATCAGTACAGAAAGTCGGTTTCATATCGTTAACATGAATTTCTTTGATAATACCTTTGTGGAGTTCTTTACAGAAACGCAGTGATCGAATACCTGATCCTGCAAGTGGATCAGCAATTTTGAGATCTTTTTTATTTCGCGCGTTGAGGAGAAGAATAGAAATATTACGATTAGAAACCATAACGGGGTTATAGAATACGGGCATTTTCGCCGTTACGTCACCTTTGGGAAGTTCAACATCGAGTTTAATGGAATGTTCAGTGAGCATTGGCAAAAGGAAAGAGAGACGTAGTTTAAAATGTTCTGATTTGTTGGTTTATTTTTGCATGTCGCGGGCGAGAAGCACTAACCCGTTAGTAATGGTGTATCCGTTGGTTGGACCAAATGATCGTTCCAAAGGATCCGCATCATTCTTTCTCATTACGCTGTAGACAAAGACACCAGTCCTGATCGGAGTAGGAGTATATGTTGGTCGATTTCCAACTCCAAAATTTCCGAAGCCATGGAATTGCTTTCTTGGTGGATTATTTGTGTGGCGTTCATAATTCCCCGCAATAGGGTTAAATGAGAGTAACCGTTCTAATGATTGTTGGGCTGAAACCAGAGCTGTGGGATAAGAAGGTATAGATGAAGCGCGGGCATATGTTGGATCTAACTCTTTAAACACGGTTTGTCCTTGTTGTCGGAGATGAAAACCCCAGGCAAGAACATCGCTAGATTGTTGAGGAAAATAATTTTCCGTTGTCCCTTTTGTTAAAACAAGACCTATTGGAACTTGTGTTGCTTGATAGTTTCCACGTAAAGGAACTTGCCCTTGCTGATCTTGTAGATATTGCCAGACTTCATGAGGAGTTGCTACACGTAATCCTTGAGCAAGAGAACCTAATCGGAAGAAAACCATTTCTAGTGCGGCAATTTGTTGATAGTTACTGAATAAGATGGGAGCAAAAGCATCATTTGATGCATCATTAGATTTTAGTTTAAGATATTCGAGTTGTGTATTTGCAAGATCACAAAGAGTAGAGCTACTGATTCCTTCAACACCAAGAACTGCGGGCTCATTATTAAAATATCCAAATATGGTTGATGATGGTTTGATAGACGCAACCGGAGGAGCATGATTGTCCATAAGATCCGGTTTAGAACCTATTTTTTAAAATGTTGGGAAGATTATACGGCAAGCTGGAGTATATGGTAAGCTGAGTGTTTACTTTAACTCTCGATAAATATCAATGCAGGTTACGAGCATCGCAAGAATAATAGGACCAACAAAAATACCTAAGATGCCAAAGACGCTAATTCCGCCCAATACTCCTAAGAAAATAGCAAATGAAGACATCTTAATTTTATCTCCAATTAATTTTGGTTTAAGAAAATTGTCAATTGAACCTAGAATGACAAATGAGAGTAATGCAACGATTCCTGCTTTGAGGTATGCTCCTTGTAAGAGTAGATATAATACAATTGGAATCCATACTGCAGGAGAGCCGATAAGGGGGATCAACGCGGCAATGGCAATGAGAAGTCCGAAAATAAATGAGAACGGTATTCCTGCAGCAAAGAAGATTATTCCCCCTAATAACCCTTGAAGAATTGCAGTGATGATATTTCCTCCAACTACTGCCCGAATAGTATTTTCAAAACGGTCCAAAATCTGTTTCTTGTGGATTTCATCAAGAGGAAGAAGTGATGCCACCCGCTGCGTTACTTCTGCTCCAGACCCAAGAAAATAAAATAAAGAGAAGGAAACGATGATGACAAAAAGAACAAGCGAGGTAATGAATTTCAGAATGTCAAGTGCGCCTTGCGTGATGAATAGACCTACTTTGCCTGCAACCTCTTGTGCTTTTTGCTGAATTTGTTCTATTTCAACTTTTTGGATAAATCCACACCAAGAGCTAGGGGTGGGAGAAGTTGAGCATTTTTCTAGAAGAGCAGTAAATGTTAAGACGTATTCATCGGCATTGTCGTAGAGAAGCTCAGCTTGACCAACGAGTGGAAATATGAAGAGAGCAATAAGAGCAAGGAGTAATAAAATGGTTGTGAAGCCTACAATGCATTGGGCAAAGAGCGGTCGTTTAACCCATGAAAGTACTTTGCGATATGCAGGCATGAGAAAATATGCCAACAACCCGCCAACAAAAATAGCCGGAAGATAATCACGCAGCATATATGCCGCTAGCGCAATAATAATCACGAAAAATACGAGAAACATCCGTTTCTTTTGGGCGTAGTTTAGCTGCATCTGGTTAGTAGGATAATCTTAGAAGATAAAAAGATACCGGAAATTGGTAAGAATTTTCGTATTTTCCAGGATTTAGAAGAAAGAGGGAACAAAAAAATTAACTCTTCTTTTCAGAGGGAAAATATGCTAAAGGAATGCCGTAAACCGCTGTACGTTGTCCAATTCCTGCATCTACTCCGATTGTTTTTCCCGCAATATATAATGCACCAATACCTTCCGGAAGACGATTTGCTTGATAATTAAGATCCCCACTATTAACAGTAAAACCTTCAGAGACGAGTTCTTTTAGAGAATTCCAACTAAGACCCCATTTTGTTTTAGGTTGATAATCCCCACTTAAAACACTAGACTGTCGATCAGGAGATACAGATAATACTACTTTATAACTTTGAGAAGTATCTCTTTGAACACGTAATGAAGAAGTAGGAATAAATAAGTGAGTATTTTGAGTATCTCCTACATTGGACACTGAACCTGTTAAAGACCTTAGGTTTAATTCAACTTCTAATGATCCTGAATGATAACTATGACTCACTCGACCTGAATTTAAAATTAAGACCAACGTGGCGGCATTGTTTGCGTTCCCCGTTTGCGCTACTTCATCAGGATCTGCAATGCGATAAAAAGGTTTTGTTGAAGAATGAGTAGGATATAATTCACTTAATACTGTTGCAAGCGCAGCTATGTCTACTACACTTGCCCCTTTGCGATCTAGTTCAACATTAATTCTCGGAGGAAGTAATGTGTTTGCTTGGTGTATAATTTGTTCTCCCGTAAAATAGCGTGTTCCTTTTGGTTTAGAATAACCATTATTAGAATTGTTAGGATTATCAGTGACGACTTGATCTTGATCAAGGACAGAATGACCATCAGGATGCCATAGTTTAGAGGTTGGCCTGAGCCAGAAAATATTTGCTTGTTGATTCACTTTTATTGATTTGCGTGTATACCACTCCTCCAGATAATTGAAATGATTGAAATTATTGAATGAAAACGTCTCGCAGAACAACTTGCTAAAAAAGGTTTCGGTTTTGGAAATGGTTGCAAGCCGCACGAAGATTTAAAAATAATTAGATGTCAATCCCACCATGGCCACTCGTAAAGTTCTCGTCGCAACTCTAGGACATGTTGATCATGGTAAGACGTCGCTGCTAGATAAAATTCGACGCACGGTCGTTGTTGCAGGAGAGGCGGGAGGAATTACTCAGGCAATTGGTGTCTCAATTATACCGTTAGAGACTATTAAGAAAATTTGCGGGAAACTTCTGGATGTGTTTAAAGGAAAGTTAAATATGCCCGGTCTTTTGGCAATTGATACTCCTGGTCACGCCGCATTTACATCACTGCGAAAACGCGGTGGGAGTCTTGCTGATATTGCTATTTTAGTGGTGGATATTAATGAGGGATTTAAACCACAAACGATTGAATCGATTGAAATTCTCAAAGCTAACAAAGTGCCATTCATTGTTGCAGCAAATAAAATAGACCTTATTCATGGATGGAAATATGATCCCTCAAAGTTTTTATTAGATAATATGAATGCATTATCTTATGAGATGCAAGGTCTTTTTGAAAAAAAAATGTATGATCTCGTTGGTCAATTCTATGAACATGGGTTGCAAGCGGAACGATTTGATCGAGTGCAAGATTATACTAAACAGTTAGCGATTGTGCCCCTCTCAGCGCATACGGGACAAGGAATTCCGGAGTTATTAATGGTGCTTACAGGTCTTGCACAGCGCTATTTTGAACAAAAATTAAACATTGATGAAACTGGTCAGGCACGCGGCACCATTCTTGAAGTAAAAGAAGAAAAAGGGCTTGGTATGACGATTGATACAATTATTTACAATGGAACTTTACGCGTAGGTGATACTATTGTTGTAGGAAGTCTGCAAGGTCCTTTTGCAACAAAAGTACGAGCATTACTTGAACCGGCAGAACTTGCAGAGATGCGTGAGAAAAAAAGTAAATTTCAAAATGTAAAAGAAGCTACCGCAGCAACAGGGGTTAAAATTTCTGCCCCTGGTCTTGAAGCAGCAATGGCAGGAATGCCTGTGCGAGCTTGTTCTGGTACACCAGAAGAAATTGATGCGCTTAAGCAAGAGATTGAACAGGAACTAGGAGAAGTTCTCATAGATGAATCTGATGAAAGCGGAGTTATGATTAAAGCAGATACAATTGGCGGACTTGAAGCATTGCGTATGCTGCTTAAAGATAAAAATATAGCAATTGCGTCTGCATCACTAGGCGATATCACTAAGCGTGACCTTTCCCGTCTCGAGGCGTTACGTGATAAAGACGAGTTTACTGGCGTGTTATTAGGATTTAATATGAAAATTAATGCGGAGATTGAAGAATTAATCAAAGTTAAGAAATTAAAAGTGATTGTGCGAGATGTTATTTACAAGATTATTGAGGATTATGAAGAATATCTTAGTTCCTTACGAAAAGAAGTAGAAATACGAGAGTTGAATTTATTAGTTCGTCCTTGTAAATTTTTGGTTCTTAAAGGATATATGTTTCGACAAAGTAATCCCGCAATTGTAGGAGTAGAAATTGAGGTTGGTAGAATGAAAACGGGAGACCCTTTGATGAATGATAAAGGGCACAAAGTAAGTTCAGTTAAAAGTATGCAAGAAGGAACCGATTCTGTTACAGTGGCACAACAAGGAAAACAAGTAGCATTGGCTATGGATCATGTGACTATTGGAAGACAAGTTAATGAAGGAGATTTTATGTTCACGGATATTCCTGAGGATCATTTCAAGAAACTTAAAGAGTTGGCAAAGCATCTTACTAAAAATGAAATTGCGGTTCTGAAAGAAATTGCAGAATTGAAGCGTAAAGAAAACCCCGTTTGGGGTGTAGGATAAGTATAATAGTAGGAGATATGAGAGAGAGAGAGAGAAATCCAATAAGTTCAAAGAAAAGATAATCAAGGAAAAATCAAAAAAGAGTGATGGAAAGATTGTGGAAAAGATAATTCGGACTAAATTTTTGCTTTTGGGACTGTTCTTAATTATTATTGGTGTAGCGATTCCTGTATTATTATATGTTTTAACACCTTTTTTTGCAACTGATTTTGAATATCATTTTTTTAGTTTTCCGGCATATACGTTGATGTTGCTTGCAGGATACATTATCTATAATCGTGTGGTTCTTCGGGGAGTAGATATAACTACTCAATGGCGCAGTCGGATGTTATATATGTTGGGAGCATTGTGTTGCTTAGGAGTTTATATCTTTGTGAGAGTGCAATATGAAATTACTAATGCAACGTGGGGAAGTTTTGTAGTTCTGTTTGTATTATTGTATGGGTTGATGTCACTGTTTATTGCTTGTGTTTTGTTTGGGACTCGATTTCTTGAGAAAACATATCATTCACTGTTTATTATTGCAATTATTGGGTATTTATATTATCTGATTACGACTATTTTATGGGCGTTTTGGGAACCGCTTGCGATTACTGCTTCTCGAGTCGCAATATGGATCCTGCATTTTTTTTTTGACACTGCCACAATGTCCATGACAGGTACATCACCTCAACTCCAAGTTAATAGTTTTAGCGTAATCATTGGTCCGCCTTGTTCAGGAGTTGAGAGTCTGAGTATGTTCATAGGGTTGGCGATTCTTCTCTTCGTCTATGAACATGATACTATTCACATGAAACGAGGATTACTTGCAGTGATTATTGGCCTATTAGGATCATTCTTTCTTAACATTATACGCATTGCTGGAATTCTTGCTATAGGCACATTTAATCCAGACGTTGCGTTAGGTCTGTTTCATTCTCACGCAGGGTGGATTTTATTTAGTGCGTTTGTGTTGCTATTGTTGTGGGTATTATATCCTTGGATCCATATCAAAAAGAATATGTCACATAGATAGAGACATTTTATAAAAAACTGCACTTGTGAGATATTGAAAGATTAAATGCAAAAATTAACCATTCTTAACAGTCGGGAGATAAAGAAGATTCGTGAGATGTTACTAGAAGACTTTGATTATTATCCAGAAGGAGATTTTGCATTATTATCAAATGAAACCCAACGTATTTTTTTAGTGAATAGGGATATTGCCAGATTGGATTTAGATCATCTTAAAATTGATCGAATTGGGTTATACTTAGGGGAAGTGCGCGAGACGCAGTTTCGACTTAGTAAAGAAGGAGCGCAGTATTTGATGCATAAAGCAAGTCAAGAGGGGAAGCCGGTTAAACATACTGTAGAACTAAACGCTGAAGAAGTGAAAAGTTATTTTGAAGGAAAGGATCTTAGTAAAGATTTAGGTATGCGTAATAATTTGATTATTCTTCATCATAAAGGAATGGTGTTAGGATGTTCTCAATATAAGGAAGGCAAAATTCTTAACTTCCTTCCTAAGATGCATCGAGGAGAAGTCATTGTTTGAAATGTTGAGTGAGTATGAAAATCATTTTTAGTTATTTTTATTAGTTTTTTAAGAGGTAGTTTTTTGATTTAATGATGCAAAAGGTTTATGAAGAATCGTCTCTTAAAATGTCTGGGTGGATTTTATGAAACGACGAATAGAGACTTTTACGTTTTTAATAGCATTGGTAGCTTTACTTTCAGTTTTCACGCAAGCGGCGTGTATAGACCAAGATGCTGATGGAGTTTGTAATAATTTTGATAACTGTGTAGGAATGCCTAATCCGGACCAAACAGATAGTGATGGGGATGACGCAGGAGATATTTGCGATGTGTGTCCTGGTTTAAATGATCGCGTTGCAGACGCAGATGATGACGGTGTGTGTAGCAATGCAGATAATTGCCCAGATCTAGCTAATCACAATCAAGCGGACGCAGATCGTGACGAGACGGGAGATGTGTGTGATATTTGCCCATTAGATGCTCAAAATCAATGTAATATCTGCCCTGATGACGATAATGATAACGTATGTAATGATAATGATGAATGTCCATTAGATAATCAAAATGATGCTGATAATGATGGCGTTTGTGGTAATCGTGATCAATGCCCTGGTGAGGATGATAATCTTGATGCCAACAATAATGGCGTGGCGGACTGTGAAGAGCCAGAAGACGCATTGGAATTACGTTATGAAGAATTAGTTGCTCGATTTAATCGATTACAAGACAAATTTAACGATTTAGAAGACGATCTTGATGAAGCGCGCGATGATGATGATGAAGATGATATTGATGACGCAGAGGAAGATTTACGGGAATTACGCGATGATGATCTTGACGATTTGCGAGACGATATTGACTCTTTATTAGATGATGTGCGTGATGACAACCAAAATCGTGATGATTTAGAAAATAGGTTGGATGACCTTGATGAAGATGTTGATGATTTAGAAGATGATATTACTGATGAGCTTACAAATGACCGTGATAGATTTGATAATCGAAATGATCAAAGGTATGTTGCAGTAGAAGAATCAAATACAGGTTCTTATCAACCACCTGCTGTTTCTTCATCAGCACCAAGAGCACGAGATCCAGTTCAAGTAACTACCTACAGCTTTCCACCTACATATGCAGCAAATCAAAATTTTATACCTGCTGTGACCACTCAATCAACTCAACAAGGCTTTACTTGGGAAGAGTATAGGTCTTCTTTTTGGTTAGGCGCAGGGATAATTGTATTGATTGCAGTGTTGATATTTCTGGTAGCAATGCTCGTGCGACGACGTTAATTTTTCTTTATTTTTTACATCTTTTCTTTGGTTTAATTGAAGGGCCTTCTGTGAGAATGTTATTGAATGACTACTTATAAGTTACAATTTGACCAAAAGATTTATATATTATTTCGCTACTTATTAGTAAAAACTATTAGGTGCACACTATGAAACAACGAACTGTATTCGGATTTTTCCTCATGTTACTAGTAGGAATGCTTACAGTAAGCGCTGTAGCAGTTCCTGTTATTCCAGCTGGACCAATCCAAATTCCAGGATTAAACCCTGCTGTACAACCGATTAATGCAGACCCTATTCAATTACCTGCTCAAAATCAACCTGTTAACCCAGGTCAACCTATCTTTGGACCTGTTATTCCAAGAATACCAGTAAATCCTCCTGCTATTGTTCCAGGACCAATTCTTCTCCCAGGAAATCTAGGACCTCTCTGTTTAGATTCTGATGATGATGGAATCTGCAGAATTCTTGATAACTGCCCTAATGTGGCAAATCATGATCAAGCTGATGCTGACAATGATGGTGTTGGTGATGCATGTGAAGTAGCAGAACCTGCTGATGCAGACAATGATGGCGTTATTGACGCAGAAGATAACTGCCCTAATGCAGCTAACGCCGACCAAGCTGATGCTGATAATGATGGTGTCGGAGATTCATGTGAAGCAGCTCCAGAAGATCTTGATGCTGATGATGATACCATTCTTAACGCTAACGACAATTGCCCTAATACGGCCAATCAAAATCAAGCTGATGCTGATAATGATGGTCAAGGCGATGCGTGCGAAGTTGATCCTTTAGTTGAACGCTACAATGAACTTGTGGCAAAACTTGATGAACTTGAAAACAAATTTAACGATTTAGAAGACGATCTTGATGAAGCTCGCGATGACGATGATGAAAAAGACATTGACGATGCAGAAGATGATCTTAAAGATCTACGCGATGATGATCTTGATGACCTCAAGAAAGATATTGAAGATCTTAAAGATGATATTGATGATGCTGATGGAGACTACGACGATCTTGAAGATGATGTAGATACTCTAGAAGAAGATGCTGATGATCTTGAAAAAGACATTAACGATGCCCTTGGCGAGAATAATGATGATACCATTAACCGCGAAGGCTTTGAGTCTGGTCGTGAAGGATCTGTTCAAAATCAACCAGTTCGTCAAAACCCAGCAGCTCAACAACCTCGTGATCAAGTAGAACTAAACACGTTTAGTTTCCCTACCCCCACCCCAGTAGCAACTGTGGCAGCTCCCGTAAATCAGCCTGTTCAAGGTGAATTTGTCTGGGAAGAATATCGCCCTTTTGTTTGGATTGGCGCAGGTATTGTTGTTTTGCTTGCTATAATCATTTTTATGATTGCAGCAATTTTACGACGATAAGTTTTTATTTGTTTTATTTTTTGTTATCTTTATTTTTAGTCATTATAGGTGACCCATGTTTACACCCTATCGAGTGAGTCATTGTCCGTTCGATTCATCAGTATTCTTTCTAGACCAACATAAAGAGGGCAGTATGACCATACGTGAAGGACTAGTAAGTGTTGTAGGAGGATTATATGCTGTTCTCCATCCTCCACTTGATGGAGTAGGTTTGCGCGGATATCCTCGAGATAAACGAGATTATGTGATCCATGCATCTTTAGCTTCTTTTAGGTATCAAGAGCCAGATAGACGAACATGGTGGCAGCGTTTTCAAGGACATTTCGATGGGCGTATACCAACAGATATAGAAGCAGAAATGTTACAATTGGATAGAACACTTAAACGATTTTCTCTCAAAGATAAGTTTAAACCTCAGGAGGGGTATGTTTGTCAACTCGACACCACAAGAAGAAAAATCGACCTGCAGTTATTTTTTCATATTGTGGCAGACAATCATCAATACTTACAAGAACAACAAGTTAGATTATGGTAAGAACCCTTATCTCAAGACATCCTCGATAGGCTTTTTGTTTTTTGTTGCGGGTTGGGCTTTTGCTTGTGCTACAAGATCAACGCCTAATTTTTTGAGTTCTTGCACATGCATCTGCATAAGTTGTTCAACAATTTGCAAGATGCGTAGCATTTCTTCGCGTTCTTTACTTAGGGTTGCTAATGAACCTTTATGAAATCCAATACGTTCTTGAGGAGAAGAATCTTGATTTGAGGATTGGCTTGATGTCTTTAAATCTGCTTTTTTAGCTGCTGCCATGGGATAGGTAATAGGCTGAAGGTTTATTAAGGTTTGCTCCTTCCCTTCTGCAATGGGCATTTTTGATAAACTGCTAGGGCGTAAAGATGAGCCAAATATTGATTTTGATGCACTTACTAAACATGAATTAGAACGGGATCCGTTTAAGCCTCAAAGTGATCCTTTTTCGCCCCAGACTGATTCGTTTGATCAACCTAGTTCAGCATTTCCTTCTACCCCTACATTTACCACTCCAACTAGACCGTCACCTTATCAAGAGCCGCATTTTTCATCGCCTGAACCACCGCGGTTTAGTTCTTCATCACAAAATGCTTCCGGACCATATGGGAGAGACAAAGAATTGGAGTTGATTAATAGTAAATTAGACACTATTAAAGCGATGCTTGCCGCAATGGAACAACGTCTTAATTCTTTAGAGCAGCCACCTTCTCAAGAACGGCGACGAGTATGGTAAGAGTATGGTTAAAAAAACATATTTCTGGATGTTTGCAACTGTTGCAGTAATAATTGTCTTTTTAGATCAACTTACCAAATGGCTTGTGGAGATGTATAAACCTATTTGGTCTGTGTCAGTATTTACTCTGCATTATGCAACAAATACGGGAGCAGGATTTAGTATTTTGCAGGGGAGAGCATTTGTTTTAGGGTTTATTTCATTGATTGCAGCAGGATTAATTTTGTGGCAGTATGATACGTTTCCTGCGAAACGCTGGGTACAAATCTGTTTAGGGTTAGTGTTAGGGGGGATTGTAGGAAATATGTTAGATCGTTTTTTTCGAGAGTATGTGATAGATTTTCTGGATTTTTCTTTTTGGCCTTCATTTAATGTTGCTGATGCAGCGATTAGTGTGGGGATGATTGGGTTAGTAGTATGGTATTGGAGAGAAGAAAGAGTAGAAAAAATGGTGAAGTGATAGTTTATTTAGTGATTTCTTTGAGTAGTTGTGGAAACGTGGTGTAACCAGCACTAGGTTGACATAAGATATTTAGAAAGAGAATTAATTAAAAAAGTATTGGTGAAAAAATCTATTTCAAATCAACGCAGGTATGCGCTTTATAGCCCTTTTCCCAGGCTTCTTCTTTATCTTGGAACCATACGCGACGTTTGCTAGAGATTTTTGTTGCCCATTCACATTTTGGTTCGTGATATTGATTGCTTTGTTTGCTGGCGAGATATTTTCCAGGGGAATGTTCAACTTTCACTACGGTTTTTGCTGCAATCGGTTTGACCACAGTGGTTTTTACTTCTTCCACTGGTTTAGGCATAGGAGCATCAAACACCATGCTATGTGGTTCGCTGCTGGTTACTTTGATAGATCGATGTCGTGGTGGCATGCTCAGAAAAAATCCTATTAAAGCAACGATCAAAAATGGCACAACATTTTGAACACCGCGTCCAGCAATAAGTAAGACTATTTCTAGTACTATAAAAAGTAAGAAACCGATGAAAAAAAACATACGGCCCTTGCCTTGAGCAAAAGTGATGAATCCTACTGTGAAAATGATTACTGCAACCAAGAGTAAAAGCACTTGAAGCACAAAAAAGTTAGTTGAACTTAAGCGAACGAGCAATGCTGTCCCAATAAGAAGTAATGCGCCCAAAACGCCGTATAATGCAAGCCAGGTTGATGAATTTGACATAGTGTGTTTAGAAGAAAAATGGTATTTAAGGATTTCGTTGATTGAATCTTATTATTAGACTATTACTTTAGGAGATATTAGGAAGAAATACTTAAAATTCATTTTCAATATTTTTGAGATAGCCTTTTTTACGTAAGAAGTCAACTTCTGCTTTGCCTTTATATTTGTGAACAACGTCGCCTTTGTCATCACCGCCAAGATCCCAAGGTTCAATAATGACTACATCCCCTTCGCGTACCCATAATGCGCGTCGCAAGCGACCAGGAATACGACAGATGCGTTCATTTCCATCAAGACAAAGAACACGCATACGACTGCCACCAAGACGTTGTTGAACTATTCCGAGAAGTTCTTTATTCTGAGGAATACGAACACGGATAACTTGTTCTTCTTCGGGAATAAAGTCTTTAGACATAATTTAACAGGGAGGATGATTATTTATAAAGCTTTGCTACAGGGAGGTGAAGAATTATAAATCATGAGGTGATAACCCAAGTATGCAAGAAATTGAAGTCAAAATTCTCGAGATTGATGTTAATGCTATTCAGAAGAAGTTGAAGCAGCTGGGCGCTCGTAAGGTGTTTGAAGGACCAATGTTGGCATCACGGTTTGATACTCCTACTGATGAGTTGGAGGAAGAAGGAAAGATGTTACGCCTGCGTCAACGCGGCGAGATTACAGAGTTAACGCTGAAAAAGAAACCACAAGGTGAAGAAGACAAAAATGCGAAGGTGCGTGAAGAAATCGAGCTTACGGTGTCGGATTATGCAACTATGAAGATGATTCTTGCTTCTATTGGATTAGTTGAGAGTGGAATACAAGAGAAGCATCGCATTTCGTACGCACTTGGGGATGATGTGCACATAGAGATAGATACATTTCCCAATTTGCCTACTTTCTTAGAAATTGAAGCACATAGTATAAAGAAAATTGAAGAAGTTGTTTCGCTGTTGGGATTTACCATGGAAGATACTAAGCCATGGAGTGGGAAGAAAGTGCTGGAGCATTATGCGCAAAAGAGAAGAAAGTAATGACCTCATTCTAAACCTATAAATATTCTTAAATTATCCTTTCCTTCATGAAAAATCAGCTAGTGGCGTCGATTCTTAATGGCATCGCAGATATCTTGGAATTTCAAAATGTGGCGTTTAAGCCACAGGCGTATCGCACTGCAGCACTCACGATTTCTTCTTTGAGTGAAAATATTGAAGATCTAATTGAAAAAGGAATGTTACGAGAAGTACAGGGGATTGGGGAGCATATCGCTGTTAAAATTGAGGAAATTGTTGAGACGGGAAAATTGAAATATTATGAAGAGTTGAAGAAAGAAGTACCTGTCGAGATTCCTGCGTTACGTCAAATTCCGGGACTTGGTCCAAAGAAAATCAAAGTACTCTATGAGAAGTTGAAGGTGCGTACTGTTGCTGATCTTAAGAAAGTGCTAGAACAAAATAAAGTTGCTGGTCTTGAAGGGTTTGGTGTAAAGACACAAGCAGCGTTGCTTGCGGGAATTGGCTTAATTGAGACTCGCGTCAAACGCCATCTCTATGCGGAAGTTGAGCCAGTGGTTGCGTATTTGATATCTGAGTTGAAGAAAGAACGATCAGTACTCAAAGTTGAACCTGCAGGATCATTTGCGCGAGGCAAAGAGACGATAGGAGACATTGATTTGCTGGCAATTTCTGCTAAACCAAAGGAAGTGATGAGAACATTTATTTCGCTACGTCATGTCAAAGAGGTTTTAGTTCATGGCCCTACTAAAAGCTCCGTGCGATTAGATAATGGCATCCAAGTTGATTTGCGCGTTGTGTCAGAAAAAGAATATGGGGCGGCATCGATGTATTTTATTGGTAGCAAAGAACACAATATTGAATTGCGCAAGCTAGCATTAAAGAAAGGGTATACACTTAACGAATATAGCTTGTCAACAGTGAAAGGCGAGAAATGGGTTGCTGGTCGCACACAAGAAGAGATTTATGGCAAGTTAGGGATGTCGTTTATTGAGCCAGAGTTACGTGAGAGTAAAGGAGAAATTGATGCAGCTAAGGAAGGAAGATTGCCAAAGCTGGTTGAAGAGAGAGAAGTTTTGGGTGCATTCCATAATCATTCTACGTATAGTGATGGGAGCGCATCATTACTTGAGATGGCGCAAAAGGCAGAGTCATTAGGTTGGAAGTTTATTTCTTTTAATGATCATTATGGCCCAGTGGGAATTACCAATCCGCTTAATCCAAAGCGAGTTGCTGGTTATCTTGCTGAAATTGAAAAAGTGCGTAAAAAAGTAGGACTGCGAGTGTTTTCAGGATTAGAAATTGATATTTTAAAAGACGGGACGTTACCTTTGTCTAAGAAGGAGCTGGAGAATTTTGATGTTGTAATTGCTTCAGTACATTTAGCATTAGGTATGGAAGAAAAAGAAATGACGACGCGGGTTTGTCGTACTTTGAATGAGTATCCTGTAACTATGTTAGGACACCCTACGGGAAGGCTGTTGAATACGCGTGAACCGATGGAATTGAACAAAGAGAGAGTGTTTGAAACGTGTCGGGACAGAGATGTGTTCTTAGAGATTAACGGTTCGCCTTCGCGCATGGATTTGAATGGCGATCACGTCAAATTTGCTCGCGATCTGGGCTGTCAATTTGCGTTGAGCACTGATGGACATGCACCTAGCCATTTGACATTTTTACCACATGCCGTACGCATGGCACGACGTGGCTGGTTGGAGAAAAAAGATGTGCTGAATTGCTGGGGATTGAAGGAGATAGAGAAAAAATTGAGGAGTTGAACTCAAAAAGGAATTAAAAAATAAAAGATAAAGACTAATCAGTATGTTCTTTCTCTTTGATTATTTCTGCTCTCTGTGTAGGTTGCTTTTCTTTTTCTTCTACTTTTTCATCAACCCACATTTCCCAAGAACTTTCTTCCCCTCCAACTGCATGTTTTATCGAATCAATTTGGTGGTTTAGCAATAACAGCGAACTAGTCATGATAACTAATAAAGCCATCATGACAAATATCATTATTTTATACATTCTTTCCATTTTTTATCTCTCCAGTAATTGATTTTACCATGATTTCATAGGGTGAAACTATATATGGAAGTTCGCGAAACTAATTTAAACAGAAATTCTTTGAGTCAAAATATGAATGAAAAATGGCGTTTTGGTGCTTTTATTGGAGTAATTGGTGCTTTTTTGCTTCTGTTTTATCTTGATTTATTTAGTGAGAGCCCTTCTTCTGTTGGCGGTGATTCTTCTTTCATTTTTTCATCTTACCATCCGTACATAATGGTTTTATTGAGTGTCTTGGCGATTATTTTAGGTGCATGGATGTATTCAACATTGAATGTTGAGATTGATTCCCAGAAAAAGACGATGGGTGAAAGTATCCATACTCTTTTACCTTTGTTGGATAATTCTCAACGAAAAATATTGATTTTTCTAGCACAGAAGAATAGCTCAGTTTTACAAAAAGAATTATCATATATTGAAGGGATGGATAAATTAAAAGTACATAGAGCATTACGCTCTTTGCAAGGAACTGGGGCAGTCATTATTGAAAAGCATGGCAAGATCAATAAAATACATCTTAAGAAAGAAGTCCAGGAAGTGTTGAACGGGGTTGTTTTGTAACATCACTTCAACATAATAATAAAAATTCCCCACTGGTCATCTCCCCCAAAGACATATAAAGGATAGGTTACCCCAAAATTTTCTAAAAAAGGGTGCGTACATGGCTAAAAGGGTTGAGTCTCCGTCTTCAATTAATACGTTTCAACAGTGTAAACGTAAGTATTATTACCAGTACATTGAGAAGCTGCCAACATTTCCTAGTATTCACACGGTTCGAGGAAATATTGCGCATTCGTGTTTGGAAGATTTTTATGAATTAGATGTTTCTGCATTTACTAATGGAGACATGGATTTTAAGTTTAAAACAGCGATGCAAAAGTTATTGTTACATCATTGGGTGCAGTACAAACCAAGACTTACGGAATTAAATTTGAATAAAGATCAAGAACGGTTTTATTTTGAAGAAACGATGTTAATGTTGATGAACTGGACAAACCAATTTCTTGATGTGCTTAAGAAAGAGATTGCAAAGGGAAAGACATTGCAAGAGGCGTTTTATTATCTTACTCCAATTCGAGAACAGGAGTATAGTTCGCAAGAGCATTCAGTACGTGGGTTTATCGACGCCATTCACAAATATGGGGATGAAGTCCATATTATTGATTACAAAACTAATGCGAATTCTGAGGTTAAGGATAGCATCAAGTTACAATTAGGGATTTATTCGTTGTTATATCGAGAAAAACATGGAATAACTCCCCATAAAGTAGGAATTTATTTTTTACGTGACAGATTAAAATTGATGAATGTTGAAGAGGAATTGATCAAAAAAGCACAACAGACAATTGAGAGTATTCATGCTCATACTTCTATTACGGAAGCAAAATCAGATTATACAAAAACGGTAACTCCGTTATGTAAATGGTCGAGCGGGCAATGTGATTTTTATGGTGTGTGTCGACCGCATGATAAAGAAAATGCCTGAAAAGGATATAGGCATTTTCTATAGTAAACCAACTAAGGTTTACTAATAGTCAGCCGAGGGGATTTTCCTACAGGAAAATCAACTTGGATGACTATAATTTCAAAGTTAGCCACAGCAAGCAGCCGAGCATTTCACTTGACTTTGAAATAAAGAGTGAATGGGGCTTATTTACGAATTTTAGAAAGGAAATAAAAAAATTACCCGCCAACAGCATTAATGCTCGCCTGAATGATATCTTTGTAGATGCCTATGTTATCAAGTACAATGGTCTCAATCCCTGCACCAAGAATCAAAAAGATCAATGCAAAGATGAAAAGATAGAGATTAAATCCAAAGACTTCAAAGAAGCGATCTGAAGCAAAGCCCTCTAATAGTACATCTTTAGAAATAACTGAGCCAGAAATAGCCGCAAGGAAATAGGCTATACCTTCAATAATCATGTGAGGAAAGACGACTAACATAACGATAAGAAATACATAGAATGCATTCTCTCCAGAGAATTGTGCTGCGTTCTTCGCGGTGATACCAAAAATGGAGCCCCATACCGAAGCGTTCCATGATATAAGAAAGATTGCACCATCTCCTGTAAGGAGTGCCATAATAAAACAAGCCATGAGGACCATGAAGTTGTTGCTGAGAATACTTGTGAATAAGCTATCAGTAAACGCAATGGCATTTCCTGCAAAGCCTTGACCAAAGCGGATTTCTAATTGTTCACGAAATAATGTATTGGTTTGATACGAAGGAAGCAAAATTGTTCCAATAGAATAAGTAAGAAGAATTCCTAAAAAGATAAAGACATAGACACGCACAACGGCAATGTCATCACGCCAGAGGCTTTTCATGCTTACTTTCTGTTCAAGTCGTTCATTACGTTCTTCAATAGAAAATATTTTGTAGAGCTCTGGAAGCAAGAGCATGGAAGTTATGGCGACCGAGACAAGAGCAGGATCACCCGGAAAGAGAAACGATGCGATAACCATCCCAATAATGGAATAGATAACGCCTAAAATGAATGAAAAAATACCTTTACTTTCAAGCCAGTCTTCTGGGAAAATATGTTCTAATACCATTTCATCAGCTCTTTTTAGATACAAGGAAGTGTTTTTTGGTTTATATAGTTTGCTGTAGGCTTAACTTTTAACTTAGAAAAATCTCCCCCACCCTCACTGGTCGATCTTGTATATATTCCACCCCCGTCTTTAATGCTAACTCTGCTTTGACTGCCTCTAGAGTAATATCGCAGTAATGGTCTGCTCTGGAGAGTAAATTGCGCTTGGCAAGTTGCATAACAAGTTCGCGTGCGGTAGTAGCAGCGTAATTAACGAGTTCGTCGCCTTGGTAGGAGGATAATGTTAAATGCAGTTTTTTTTCGTGCACATTAATACGCACTAACCCACGTGGATCGATATCTGTATGTTCATTAAAGCGAGTTTGAATTGCTCCTTCGACTTGACACGCAACTAATTGGGAGACGTCATTCCAATCTTCTTCGTAAATATGAGCAATATTAGAGATAAGGGTAAGACTGCCTACTGGTTTGCCAAGTTGAGTGGCAATATGGCGCACAAGTCCGCATAAGCCAAATGCGTTCATTAATCCTGCTTTGAAAATATCATGAGAACGAAAGAGAGCAATAAGATGCACTTTATTATCATTTTTATCAACAACAACTTGGAGATGATTTAGACAGGGTGGAGACGTGCTGGATGCGTCAAGTTCAGGATCAATGACGATAGCAACGGCACGACGGCTGTGAGGGTTTTCTTTAAGACGACCAATGATTGCTTCAATTTGATTGATCGATCCGCCTTTGTAACCACATAAACGACCACCATAAGTATAAGAAATGCCTGGTAGCGAGGTGGGATCAAGAAAGTAAGAAGAATATTCATCTAGCGAATTTTTGCTTAAGCCTAATTTTTCGCGGAGCACATTGAGACCGCTGGGAATAGAAAAATCAGAGGGGTCATTAATAACCCACTGCAATGTTCGCAATGCTTTTTGTTGTGAGCCATATTCGGTTGGCTCGATTGAACCATAACGCATGATGCGTTCAACTGCAGCAAGCCAAGCGTCAACTACATTTTTTTTGTGAATTACCCAGCCATGATGTTCTGAAGGTAGTGGTGCAGAACTTTCGCGTACTGCAAGAGGAAATGATTGAGAATGGCGCTCGAAAGAAGGATTAATTGTATACGAAGTAGAAATAATCTCAGGGATAGTACGAGAAGAAACGTTTTCAAGAACCACATCATGGAGAATTATACGAATTGTACCCAGATCAAGTTGTGTGTGAAGATGTGTTGATGTGTTTTTGATGATATGGTCGTTTTCGACCCCATCTTTAAAGAGTGAAAATAATGCGTTTGAACCCGTCCTGCCGATCGCGGTTTGTGAGAGGGGGGAATTTGCCCATAATAATACTGTTCTAATTTGAGGATTAAGTGCAAGATTGCGTATGAGAATGGAAACACCTTCTGGACTGTATAGGCTGCCAATCAAACAAAATTTCTCGAGAAGTTGTGGGTAGGCTTTGACGAGCATCTTTGGATCTGACCAGCAAGTACATAATGCAAGAGGAGAAGATTGGTTGCCAAAGATTACAGGATACTTTTCAGGAAGGTAGAGCTGGAGATTCTCTTGTTTTGGCATATCTTGTTTTAGTATATTTTCTATACTTTCTAATTCTGCACAGTCTATCATCATATCACCTCAACTGTGAGGAAGATGAAGAGAAGTCGTTTAATATATTGTGGCACAGTAGCATAAAATATAAGTAGTTTGCACTATTTTTGTTAAATATGGATTCAGTTACGTCAAAAGTGACCAATTTTATCAATCATGATGTTTCGATACGCCGAGGGCTTACTCGAGGATTTGTAAATGTGCGAGCTTTGGCAGTATATATTCAAAGAAATCTTGATGAAGAATATGGACTGGAGTCAGTTATTAGCGCAGTGCGTCGATATTCGGTGAGTTCTGATTTTAAAGAGGATATACGACAGAAGTATGAACTTACTGCTCAAGCAAAAATGTCATCGCGTACACGGATGTGTTCAATTCTCTTGAAAAAAGAGACAGAAGTTCGCGCAGCATTATCAAAAATTTATGCTTTGGTTGATTTTTCTCGAGGATATGTTGTACGTACTCTCGAGTCAAGCCAATATATCAAAGTTATCGTGGATGACGTCCATATTGAAAAAGTTCAAGCTCTCTTCCAAAAATCGCAGATTATTGAGATCGAACGAGAGTTAGGAGAAATTAGTTTACTTTATGATACCGATGTCCGATATACACCAGGGTTATTTGCAGTGGTAACCAGTGAATTAGGTTTACATGACATTGCCATTCGCGATGGGGTGCTGTGTGGATCAGAATACATTCTCATCGTTGCACAGGATGATGTAGTACGCGCGGTAAGTGTGTTAGATGCAATTAGAAAGTGGAGCGATACAAAAAAGAAAAAGTAAGAAAAAAATAGAAAGCGATTTTACAATTATTCTACAATAAGAGTATAATCAACGAATGCGCCTTCAAGGAAACCTTCACAAGCTCGAGTGGGAGATGGTTTCCATTGAGTATGACAACGACTGTTCACAGTTGATGCACGATAGGTGTAGATTCCTGGAGTTATTTTAAACTCGAGAGGCACTTGCCATACAGTCTTTCCGTTATCAAGATAATTGCTGGTTTTTGCTTCCCACATATATGTTCGAGCTCGTTCTGCCCTTGTTGCTAATTGCCAAGCTGCATTAGGTAATGCTGATTGGAGATATACGGCAATATGTTCTTTGTGACCATTAGGACCGTTAACTCCTACTGTTGCAATATATTTACATCCATTAGAAACACGGTAGGTGGTTTCATCAACTTGTTCGAATTTACAATTAGTAATATCTGGTGATGCTAAGCTAAAACTGATCGTTTCACGAGGAGTTAGACCAATTGCTTGACCAGTTAACTCTCCTTGTTGCTCTGCCAGTGCGATACTATTTTGAGCCATCATTATCTCTCTATTCTGGGCGCACGGTGCTACAGAAATAGTTTTTAGTTGATTATACATCATAACGGAGCTTACAAGAATTGCGATAAGAATCACAATGATAAGAATCATAAGCCCTCCCCGGTAATTGGGACTTTTTGAATTCACTTTTGAATCTTTCATAATTACACCTCTTTTGACTAAGTATGCGAAGAGGTATTAATATTCTTTTCTAAAATAGATTCTCAAAGAAATAGTTTTGATAATAACAAAAACAGTAGATTGTAAGAAAATAGTGAGGATATAAAAAAGCAAAAAAAGTAGAAGAATAAAATAAAGAATAAAATACAAAATTATTGAACAGTTATAGCATAATCTTGATATGCGCCTTCAAGGAAACCTTGGCATTGTTTACGAGGAATATGAGACCACGTTTGCTTGCAATTGGCATTGATCGTAGAAATTCGATAGATGTATTCTCCAGGCATATGAGCTACGCGAAGTTCTACATCCCAATCTATTTTTTTGGTATAAGGAATTTTGAGTAGAATTTTTGGATCCCACCCTTGTGTTTTACTGTACTGCGCAAGACGAGCATAATTCCAACTGGGAGGTGATATTTCTGTTTGATAAATTCCAACACGCTGAAGATCTCCCGATTTACCAGTAATCTGTGCATGAAAAGCATATGCGCAATCATGAGTCAGAATAAATGAAGTTGGTCCTGTTTTTTCTAATTGACAATCAGAACCTACTGTTTGCGTGATATCAAGACTTACGGTTTCGCGAACTAATGCTTTTTGAGCTTGTCCAGTGAGTGCATTTACTTCTTGATCACGTTGATCTTGCTCTAAATTAGACACTTTAAGGTATGTACCAAGGGAAATAAAAAATGTAGCAATGATTACAATACCTATAATTATGAAGAACGCATGAACAGAATGAGACTGTTTCTTTTCTTGTTTCATTTCAACACCTCTTTTAAGATAGGTTAGGGAAGCAAGAGGAGATTATATACTTTTCTAGATCCCTCCTAGAAGCACTTTTGTCTCTTTTTGTCTGCATAAGCTTTTTAAACGTGGAAAATAGGGGAATAATATGGTGGTCAATCAACTAAAAACAGTATTATTATTAGGTCTATTAACAGGGTTATTACTTCTTGTTGGTAGATTACTAGGCGGAGTTACAGGAATGACTATTGCTTTGGTTCTTGCACTATTGATGAATTTTGTTTCCTATTGGTTTTCTGCAAAAATTGTATTATGGATGTATAAAGCTAAGGAAGCGGATAAGAAGCAGTATGCTCATCTTTATGAGATGATTCATGAGCTTGCTCGCAAAATGGATTTACCTATGCCTAAAATTTATGTGATTGATACTCCCCAGGCTAACGCATTTGCAACAGGACGTAACCCTCAAAATGGAGTTGTTGCTGCTACAACTGGAATCATCAATATATTAAATACAGAGGAGCTTAAAGGAGTACTGGCACATGAGATGGGACATATTAAGAATAGAGATATTTTGATTTCAACGGTTGCTGCGACGATTGCAGGAGCACTCTCGTATCTGGCATCTATAGCACAGTGGGGAGCAATCTTTGGTATGGGACGCGATGACGATAATGGGGGAAATGTTATTAGCATATTACTATTAGCTATTGTCACGCCGATCATTGCAATGATTATTCAACTGGCAATTTCACGCAGTAGAGAGTATCTGGCTGATGCGACTGGAGCTCGAGTTCTTGGAAGTGGAAAACCCTTGGCAGCAGCATTGCAGAAAATTGAGAAAAGTGCCCATCAGCACCCTTTAGGACACAATGGCGCAACGAGCGCAACAGCACATATGTTTATCCATGAGCCGTTTACTGCACGCAGTTTGTTGACGTTGCTTAGTACGCACCCCTCTACTCAGCAACGGGTAGCACGATTGGAAAAAATGACGTTTTAGTAACGAAAAACTGTTCATGTTCTCACTAAATTACCCAAAACCGTAAGCCATATCAATTCCTGTTTCTTTCCTTGCAATATGCAATTTAATAAGATTCTATGTGTGATGAAGACAACATGTTATCAGACTTGTCCTGTTGCTCCTTCGAGTCTTCCAAGATTTAAACGCGACCGGCTTAAAACAGAACATGTGTATCATCAGAAAGCAGTGGAAAAGGTACGACAAGAGTCACAGCGAATGGGTTTGGCAATGACTTTTATAGAAGATCAAAATTTATCTCATGCCATCTGTGGTAAATATGATCTTATTCTTACACTAGGGGGAGATGGAACATTTCTTACGACGGCACAGTATTGTGGCAATACTCCTATCTTAGGAATCAATTCACATCCAGTAAAACAAGGAAGTAGGGGAGCGTTACTTACAACAAGTGTTGCGAATTTTACTTCTCTTTGTCAAAGGCTAAAACAAGGTACGCTAGGTTTAGAACGCTGGCCTCGTTTGGTGGCGACGCTTGATGGAAAAAAACTTAACTCAAATGCTGTTAATGAAGTGTTCTTTGGTCCGGCGGAGCAGGATAAGACGATTGAATTTTTGGTTAAAGTAGGTACGGTGCGGCAGGTTGTTCTTTCGTCTGGCGCGATTATCTCCACACCTCGAGGTTCAACTGGCTGGTATGCCAATGCTGGTGGAACACCATTTGAAAAAGCATTAGGAATTGGTGTGTTGGTTCGTGAGCCTAACCCTACCCATGCTCTCAGATTTATGGAGAAAGTTGTATCGGCTTCATCTACGACGCGTATTGAATGGGGCGGACAGGGAGGATTTATATCATTTGATTCACGTCGAGAAGCACGTTATTCTACGGATAGCGACCACCATACCTTGTTAATTCGATTGTCGATGAAGGAAGGATTGTGGGTAGTGAGGGTTTAGTTTATTTTAAATGAACTTTTGACAGGAATTTATGATACCAATTACCCACGGACTTAGGTTCTAAAGAATTGATATATTCAATAGTGGGATCGATATACAAATAAATCTCCAAATTTCGACCATGTTTTGTAGGAACAGAAAAACGTTTGAATTTTGCAAGATATTTTTCTCGCTGATTAAGATGGTTGTACACGGTTTGACCAATGAAAATATTACCTCCATCAGCCTGATCCATGATACGTTGGGCGAGAGTAATGCCTGCTCCTGCAACGTTGCGATTTCCATTAACATCTGTTACCAAATTGTCCGTATTTTCATTTACACCGATACGAATTTGAAATTTACGCATGGGATCATCTTGTGAGGCATCATATTGAAACAAGTGCTCTTGAATCTTGAGTGCAAGTTGTAAATGCATGTCATAGGGATCAGTAATATCTAGAAGAGCTATACATATTCCATCACCCGTAGGAAGCAAAATCCGTGAATCTTTTTGAATTTTAAGATCGTGAATTGCTTTGCGAACAACGTCGTTAAGAATACCGATGATATCTGTTTGTGCTTCAACTGTTCTACTCTCAGAAAAACCAACAATATCTAAAAAAACATACTTGGCAACGACGGTTTTGGTAGCACTCATATTTTATTTAAAGAAGAGAGATTATTTATAGATTGTTATGATAAATAGCTTAAATCGAATAAATAGGCTTTAAAATTTGTTCTTTATACCAAAGATAATATCTTAAAACTGCTTAATACTCCGTTACACAATGCTGATTTAGAGATCTTTTAATGTTTTTAGTTTTCTTTCAAAATCACCTTTTTTCTCACGAATGGCAAGAGGAGATCCGCCACCATGCCAGGTAAAACGAGGACGCATTTGAACTGGAAAGAGGCGTTCATTAGCATCGTCAAAAATGACGGCGGCGCCTTTAACGTGGGGCAAAATATTAAGCTCAGCATCAAGACCTGTACGCATGTAACTTTGCATGATCTGACCTAATGCATCAACATCAATTTTGGCAGTAAGTCGATGAGCAATAACGGTATCGGCTTGTGTTAATACATCAGTGTGAATCTTGGCTGGCTGTTGTGTAGCAAGAATAAGTGAAATTCCTGGTTGGCGACCTTCGCGCAAAATAGTGATGAGAGCTTCGCTTGCGGCAGTCTTTCCATCATGTGGCAATAACTCGTGAGCTTCATCAAGAGCAACCCACACCAAAGGATCTTCTAATTTTTCTTCGACTTCTTTGGAGAAGTAGTGCATGGATGCGTCGAGTGTTTTGAATTCTTCAACTTTACGCGCCAGCATACGCTGTTGGAAGAGAGTGCGGCAGAGGATACCTACGACGAGTGCTTTAATATCCCAACCCGAAGGCATGGTTGCATACGGACTTACGTCGAGAATAGTTACTTGACCTGGCGCAACCAGATCTTTAAGCGCAGTGGCTTGTTTGGTGAATACTTCCCAGCCTTTCGCTTTTTCAAATTGATTGACAACGACACTTTTTGTAACAGTATCACTTTCATCGTCTTGGCGTACCTCGTTGATAAATTCATCGAGATCGTAGGTTTCACCCTCTTTTTTGAAGCGTTGGACAATTTTAGTAATGAGAACACCTACGGCAGAGTTAGGATCAGTATTAAACACGTTACACCAATCGTTTGGTTCAACATCAAGAGGTCGAATAGTGAAAGGAAAGTCAGTAGGGATACCTTGGTCTTGATATTTGTAGAAAAATCCTTCGGGGGTGTAAATCTTAACATCGAGTGGTTTTGGTTCAAATCCCCACTCTTTTACCATTTCACTATCTTGATAGTTAGGATATTTCATAGTCCAATAAATGCCCATAGTATCAATCAGAACGATAGAGAGGTTTTGTTTGATTTCAGGGGGAAGATCGGCTAACCCTTCGGCGATGGAACCAAGCGTGTAGGACTTTCCGCTGCCTCTCTTGCCGACGAGAAATACAACATGCGCGCCGGCTACATCTAAATAAACTGGATTAGAAAGTGATGTGGTTTGACCCATTTTGATGTATTGTTTGGCAACAAGAATTGTTCCTTTCGTTCCGAATTTCTCCACATCTTTTCGAGAACGGCCAATAACTACGTCGAATGTCATGGAATGAGTGAGGAGAAGTGGAGTAATAAACTTTATGGTTAGGAAAATGTTATAAAAGAGAAAATTATTGTGTGATACATGAGACTCAAAGGTAAAGTTGCTATTGTTACGGGATCGAGTAAGGGCATTGGGCGAGCCATTGCGTTGTTGTGTGCACAGGAAGGGGCTTGTGTTGTGGTTAATTACAATAAAGATGTTGCGGCTGCAAAAGAGGTTGTTGCAACTATAACAAAAGCAAAGGGTAACGCGATTTGTGTGAAAGCAGATGTTTCCAAGCAAGCAGATGTTAAGAAGCTGTTTAAAGAAACTCTTAATGCGTTTGGCACAGTTGATATCCTAGTTAATAATGCAGGGATTGTACGCCCAAAAGAGTTTGTGAATTTGACTCTTGCTGATTGGGAAGAGACAATGCGAACAAATGTAACAAGCATGTTTTTGTGTTCTCAAGAAGCAGCAAAAATAATGCTCGCACAAAAATCTGGTAAAATTGTAAACATTTCTTCTATTCGTGGTCTGCCCCACTGTGGTAGAGCAGGAATTGTGGATTATTCTACTTCAAAAGGAGCAGTGATTAGTTTTACAACAACATTAGCAAAAGCATTGGCTCCCTACATAACCGTAAACTCTGTTGCGCCCGGTTATACCGAGACGGATATGGCTAAGACCTGGTCAGATGTGGCGAGTAAAATTGCTGATACACCACTTAAAAGATTGATGCAACCGGAAGATATTGCGCAGGCAGTGTTGTATTTTGCTGCTGATTCGGGCAATGCGGTGACGGGAGAAGTGTTAGTGGTGGATGGCGGGAATAATATGAAGTGAAGTTTTTGATTATATTTTACGAGCTTCTAAAAAATTCTTGACAAAGTCTTTAATTTCTGGTCGATCACCAAATGGATCATAATTTCGTTTCTCGTCACCAGAAAATGCAAAGTCCAATACATAAGCAGCAATAGTTTCACACATTTCTTCACTAATTGCGGTACGTGGATCGTACTCTGGTTCTGTGTTTTCAAATTTATTTTCATGACCACGGTATGTAGAAGCATATACAGAGATGGGGGAATGTTGTTCAGCAAGATTAGCAAATTCAAGAAGTGCTTCTAAGCCATTTATTACTTTTCCATCTGGGAATTCTAAATCATAATCTTTTACGTAAAGCGCTGGTTGGACAATACTGTGTCCGACTTCATGAAGAAAACCTTGTGCTGTGATAATCCTCTTAGTTTGGATCGGGATATCATCTGGTAATGCATAAATCCAAATATCTGCGGTTGGTCTTTTAAGCTCACCCCAAGGGGTATAATCAATATACGAAGGAACTATTGCCGTAGGTGATAGTGCTTCTTCAATATTTTCTGTTGTGCTAAGCGCACCTGTTGCAGAGTCACGATGAAACCAGGTAACAGGTTTTCCAATTACCTTACGCAAAATTGAACGATCTCGTACACTTGAAGGAAATAGAGAGAAAAGAGCACCGAGTTGTTGAGGAGATAATATGATGTTGTCCATGCTTTGATTAGTATAGGGCAGGGTAGCTCCTTCTAACGAAGGAAGCCCAACATTTGAAGAAGTATACCATTGTATCGTCTCACGCATATCTAACCCATTCGTATTATAAGTAGCCATATTTATCCACTCTCATCATCACGATCATGTTCTTCTTTGCTAAAGAGAGTATACTTTTGATCTTTTTTCTCACGAAATGTTCGAGGTACATAGACTTTCTTTTTATCACGAGTTTCAATACCAGTATAATACGTCGCTGTTGATGCTGTTCCCGGTGTTGGTGTAAAAACTTGAGTTAAATTGACGAAGAGTTTCTTGTCTTCACAGAAGCGTTTGAGTTCATCCATATCTTCTTGCGTACTACCTGGATGTGCGGCAACAAAATAAGGAACGAGTCGTTTACGTGTGCCTTGTTCTTGATTGACTTTTTTGAATTCTTCGAGAAATAATTCGAATTCTTTACGTCTAGCTTTGTTCATGGAAGCCAAAACTTTATCGGAAATATGTTCTGGAGCAATCTTGAGACGCGTGGTAAACTGCATGATCTTGCGAAAGAGTTTCTTTTGGTCAAGAATAATGTCATGACGAATGGCACTTCGAAGTTCAAGAGAAGTGTGTTGATATTTCTGATTGAGTTTTTCTACTTCTTCGAGAATTGGCATGAGATCATCGCTAATTTGACGATGAGAACAACCAACACATTGTTGATTACAATATTCTGTTTTGTTGTAGACTGTGATTGTTTTGTTGATGAGGGGGGAGTAGATTTCTTGTGGGTGGTCGTAAAGATCGCAGTAAGATCCGTACATATTCAAAGTGGGGAGGGTGAGATCGTTGATTCTCTTTGTGCCCTTAGCATACATCGATTCTATTTCTTTGACAATGCTTTCTTTGCTGCGTTTAGCAACTTCTTTACCCTGAACTAAAGGGATAATACAGAAATTACAGCTGCCCCAACAGCCACGACCGATAATCACAGATGCTGCGAGTTTTTCAACCATCTGCACGTTGAATTCGCGATTCTTCGCGTGGGGGTGGATATCTCTTGTGAAAGGGAGGTTGTAGATAAGATCCATTTCTTCTTGTGTTAAAGTGTGTTCGGGACGATTGTGTTGGATGAATCCGACACCAGTGGGTTCAATAAATGGTGCATCGGGAAGTAAATAGTGTAAGCGAGTAAGTAGGCTGAAATCTTCTTTGTTGGCAACACATTGTTCAAAGCTGGGGAGAACCCTAATATCAGGTTTTATTTCTTCTTTTTTGATACGATAGGAAGTGCCATCGATAGTGGAAAGATCTAGTTTGTCGCGGATTTGTGCAAATGTGTCGCTTTCTTTCTTTATGTTGCTCATTCGTTGTAATAAAGTGAGAATGGCTCTTTCTGCATTGGCAAAAATGAGCATGTCTGCTTTGGTATCATGCAAAATTCCTCGACGCAGTGTATTCTCTTTGTAATCAAAATGAGTAAAACGTCGGATGGTTGCTTCCACTCCACCAAGAACAGTAATGACCCCTTTGAAGAGAGTTTTGACTTTTGTAGTGTATGTGATGAGTGCTCGCTCCGGGACTAATACATTCTCTCGTTTATGCAACATGGGCGTGTAGTTGGCAAGCATGCTGTCAAGAAGCCCACTGGTGATGCAGAAGAAGTATTTTGGTTGTCCACAGGCTTGAAATTCTTCATCGGTTTCTGGTTGGGGAATAATGCCGACTTTGTAGCCTTTGCTGTCTAAGAGACGTGCGATGATGGACATACCACTTAACGGATGATCGTAATAGGGATCGCCGGTAATGAAAACGACGTCAAACTGCTTGAAGTTCTGATAGTACTGTTTGCCTTCTTGAAGGTTGACGGGAAGGAATTGTGACATTTAGTGTAGGGAAGGGGCGTACTTTAAAATTTTGTTGTGGAAAATAGAGATTTAACCATATTTCTTAAAAAGAGAGCTTCTTCTTGGGAACATATGATCATCCATCTTGCTCCTCTTGAAGGTACTTCCGACTGTGCGTTTCGCACGTTGTGTTATAACTATGGTGCGGATGTGACATACACGGAGATGATTCGCGTTGATGCATTGTTGCGCAAGAATAAATCGACGTTAAATATGCTCGATTTGAAGAATGAGACGCCAACGGTGATTCAATTACTTGCGTTGAAGCCTGCTGCGTTACAGAAATTTGTTGATACATTTGATTTTTATAATGTTAAACCAGTGGGGTTTAATCTCAATCTTGGTTGTCCAAGTCCCGATGTGATTAGTGAGGGAAGTGGTGCGGCGCTGATTAAGCGTGTGGCGCGGGTGCAAGAACTGGTTACTATTTTGAAGAAATTAGGATTGCCCGTAACTGTGAAGATGCGTCTTGGACTTAATCAGTATGAGAAAGAGCACAAAGTGTATTTGAATTTACTTAATGGCGTAGATGCGGATGCATTTATTGTGCATGCGCGTCATGCTCGAGAGAATTCCACTACGCCCGCTGATTGGACAGTGTTTGAGGAGATTATTGCGACAGGAAAGAAAATTATTGCGAATGGGGATATTACAAAATTTGAAGATATTGAGTATTTTAGAAAATTAGGGATCACTGAAGTAATGATTGCGCGAGCTGCAGTGCGTGATCCATCGGTGTTTAGGATATTGAAAGGTAAAGCCATGGTAAGTTTGGATACTGTAAAAAGAGACTATGAGACGTTATGTGAAATGTATCCTAATCATCCTAAATATAAAGAAAATGTGTGGAAGTATTTAGGAAGGAAGGTAGAGATTACGAGTGGATAGAATTTAATCTTACTAAAAAATTCACAAAAGAAAAAAGAAAATTAAAAAATCAACTTTAAAGCTGATCGTCAGTCAAGATTGCTACCTTCGAACTTTCTTTGACTTTGTTGCCAGTACCTACTAAGACGGCTACTCCAACTTTCTCAGCAACTTTAACTAAGTCAAGATCGATTGCACCATCAACAGCAAGTGCGTAGACGCCGCCATTCAAACTTTTAATGGTGGTGCTTACTTCACTTAAAGGAACTTTACCTAAGATGTTGAGTTTTTGATCAAAGATGCATGCACCGCGAGTTCCGAAAAGATCCTCCATGGTTTCTTTGAGCTTCTTCTTCTCTTCAACGCTTGGACGAGGGCTACTTTCTTCACGAGGAACATCTTGGGGTTGTACTCGAGGAGTTGGTGGTCCGCGTTGTTGGGTGCTAAAGCGAGGAGCTGGTTGTGACTCACGGTGTTCGCGTCCGTTATCATTTCGTTCGCGACCACTATCATTACGATCTCGAGGTCCATCGCGTTGTCCATTTTCTGGACGACGTGGAGGCATACCACCTTGTTGTTGAGGTTTAGGTTGGCGAGTAAAATGCTGTTGACGAAGGGTTACTTCTTCAACTTTAAGTCCACCATCGTTATCAATTCCAAGATCGAGTTTTGCTTGTTCTGCAGTAATACGGCTGCGCAACCCTTTATGGATTTCTTTTTTGGTAAGTTCTTCTACTTCTTTTCCATCAGGTGCTTTACAGACAAAGTCAATCTCGGCTACGCTAAGTAGTTCACGAACATTAAGATCTCCTCCTCGATCACCATCAACAAATGCAGTCACGGTTTTACGACTACAAAGTTCTCGAATGGTTGGTGGGCAGGATGATCCGTTCATGGCAATAGCATTCTTAAATCCATGTTTGAGCAAGTTAAGAACATCAGCGCGACCTTCAACGATGATGATTTCATCGCTTTCTTCAATTGCAGGACCGCAGGCAAGTCGGTCTTTACCGTATTCGCCTACTTCCATCATACGTACAGATTGCGCAACTTCATCGGAGATTTCTTGTGAATCTGGAAGAGTTGAATCAGTAAGTTCACGAAGCAACTCTTTTGCCCGCTCGATGACGAATTGGCGTTTGCTGGTACGGACGTCTTCAATTTTACCAACTTCAATTTTGGCGTTACAAGGACCGATACGTTGTATGATTTCAAGTGCAGCTGCAACAATAGCTGTTTCGGTTTTATCCAAAGAACTAGGGATGATGATCTCGCCTTTGGTTTTACCTGAAGTCGTGTTCATATTAACTTCGATACGACCAATGCGACCACTACGTTGTAATTCACGCAGTTCTAAATCATTACCAAGAAGCCCTTCAGTTTGACCAAAAATTGCGCCGATGACATCTGGACGATCGACAACGCCATCAATGGTAATTGTTGAATGAATAATATATTTTGCCGCAACGGGGCTAATCTTTGCCATTTTGTTTCCTCCGTAGTGTGCGTTAAGAACATGACAATAAACCAGTCTAGCCTGAGTGAATGGTATTGGATGCTCTTTGAGGGAAATGCACTACATTTAGAATTCACAAACAACATTAACATTAGCTCTTGATACTGGAATGATAGAGACCTCAAAAATATTCTGAGGGCGTGATAATGATTCTGTGAATTTTGGTTGTATGCACATCCATTGGATGCTTTGAAAGGTTTTCATCCCCCTTCTTGGATCGTTAGATGTCCCTTACCGAAAATAAGTTTGCTTATTTTTAGGTAGCGCACGTTAATTATGATACTATTTTATTTTTAATTTCATTTCAGTTAAACTTGAAAATGAAGCCCGCAACACTAACCCCCATGTTCATTGCTTGGACAGGCCGTATACTCCCACAGGTACTCTCGTGTCGGGCAAAGGCTTGCAAGGGGTGGTGGTATATAAATGCTTCGGTAAGCGTACGCAAAAAGAGCTTATTTTTTGTTTTGTTTGTAAAATTAAGCTAAAAACAAGTTACTTTGGGTAAATTTGAAAATAAAACCTCAGCAAACCATTGCTGGCTTACTGAGGAAAAGAGGTGGTTTGAGGTGTTTATGTCACTTACAAGTGGCACTTATATTTAAATATTTCGCTCGGTTGTAACTTATAAGTGGTTAAAATTTAAGGGTTGTGGAATTTAACCCATTAATCTTAAAAAGACACACTTTTCAGATTTATTATGATAATTCACTACACTCCCCATGAAGAAGCAGTTCTAGATCAATTTAGGTTAGTTCTTTCTACACAACTCCAAGCAGCAGGAACAGGCATGAGAATGGTAATGATAAGCACTCTTGAACGAGAACTAGGATTTACAAGCAGCAGTTCTATGCTGTTGCAACGTCTTAAAGATCCTAGTGAAGCACAATTACTAGCAAGCTTGAGTCCAGCTGGCTTGGCAGATTATTTTAGACCTGAAAGAGGAAGAGTATATCGAAGTATAGTCGAGCCACGAGAAATTTCAGAACAGATAATTTTAGCAAGTAGCTCACATCCCCCAGTTGGCTCGCCACGAGTTGAAGGGACCAGACACCCACATTATTTTAGTCTTGGAGGAGATGTGCGACCCGCGGCAGGAACATCACGACCAGGGTATTATTCTTGGTCTTGGTAATCTCCGGTTCAATTTGCGAACACATTTAAACTCATTCTTCCTTTCTTCTCTTCTCATGGTCACACTCAAATATCAAGAACGCTTTAAGACAGACCAAGGTGTTTTTGATGAATTTACCAAACGAACACTCTTTGAGTTGCAAAGTAAGGGTTATTTCGAGGAAGTGACGAACCCACTTAAAGTAGGAAAAGAAAGTAATGTGTTTATTGCAAAGAGTGAAGGAAAAAATGTTATTGTGAAAATTTATCGAATGCAAAATTGCGATTTTTTGCGTATGTTTGGGTATATCAAACAAGATCCGCGGTATAATTTTCTTAAACAACATCGACGACAGGTTATTATGGCATGGACGCAGCGCGAATATAAGAATTTATTGCGAGCACAAAAAGGTGGAGTGCGTATTCCTCAACCGTTGGGCTGGCGCAACCATATCCTTATTGAAGAATTTATTGGGGATGAACACGCAGCACCACCACTTAAAGATTGCCCACCATCAAACCCAAAAAAGTTCCTTGACCAACTCATTAAAGAAGTGCAAAAACTCTACAAAGCAGGGTTAGTCCATGGCGATCTTTCGTCGTTTAACATTTTAAATTATAATGATGAACCAGTGATTATTGATTTTTCTCAATCAACATTGATTAAAACACCCAATGCCCAGGAACTTTTAGAACGAGACATGAAAAATATCGCGCATTATTTTATACGGCAAGGTGTCAAATGTGATGCCGAGGGACTAGTGGCGAAGGTTACTGGTGTGAAGAAAGAATAGGAAGATTAGAAAATTCTGTCAACTTCCCTAGGAAACATTTAAAAGTTATTGCTGAGAAGTAGGTACTATGGCCGAAGATGAATTCTCCTATGAACTCAAAATTCCCGAAGAACGCGTAGCAGTGCTTATTGGAACAGAGGGAAAAGTTAAGAAAGAAATAGAAGAAGCCACAGGTTGTACATTACAGATTTCTAAAGAAGGAGATGTAGAGATTAATGGTAATGATGGGCTTATTTTGTACACCACTCGTGAAATTGTTCATGCGATTGCCCGGGGATTTAATCCTAAAGTTGCATTAGAATTGCTTAAAACTGATTATGCATTTGAATTGATTGATATGAAAGACGTTGCAGGGAAGAATAAAAACACAATGGAACGATTAAAAGGTCGTGTCATTGGTGCGAATGGTAAATCTCGTGAAGAAATAGAGAGATTAACTGACACCCATATTGTAGTATATGGTAAAACGATAGGTATTATTGGTGAAGTTGCTAATGTTGCTGCGTCTCGTGATGCTGTGGCCATGTTGTTGAACGGATCAATGCACAAAAGCGTATTCTCATTTCTAGAGAAGAAAAGAAAAGAATTGTATTTTGGGCAGTAGGTTTTTAGTCCAATATAACCTTTCTTACTTACACCGATAAGATAATAAATAGCGATTTCTTCTTTCTTTGTATGGATGAAACGGGTGGGTTTAGACAGGTTCTTAAGAGAATGGACGTAGATGTAGACAAACTTCCAGAAGAAGTGGAAATAACTGGATCTATTCGTTGGGTGTCTCCTGCTTTAGGTCTCGCATTTTTAGGATTTGCAGGAGGTTTGTATTATAGCCAAACGCAAAAGCCATCTCGACCATATGGTGCTGTTTCTGTGCAAACAGCCTACTCTTCGATTATGGCTAACGGGGGAACAACCACTGATATGAATATACTCTCTGAAAGTTTGACGAAAGCAAGAGCCGTGTTCGGGCAATCTCCCAAAGGTCTGGACTTTCTTCTTCAAAGAGATGACATAGTCACACCTATTGAACGCCAATTTTTAGCTGCGCAGACAGTACAAGAATTAGAATCATTTTATTGGAATGATAATGGCAAAGGCGATAGTCTTCCAATTATTTTTGGCCTTATAGGAATAAGTTGTCTTGTTGCCGGTGCTGTATCACATTATCAATATAGAAGGGATAATGCCTATCTCACAATTCTTGAAAGAGAAAAAACGGAGTCAGGGAATGAGTTCCATTGATTTATCTTTCTTCAAAATTTCCTTGTGCGGGATCAATGAAAGCACTGATTAAAACTTCTTCATTTCGAGTCAATACTGCTTGTCCACCATTTCGTGCTTTGATTGCTTTATTGGTCTTTGTCCCCGAGATAGTAATTCCTTGACTTTTTTCAAACCTATATTCAATGGCATTTGGATAGTCGTTGTCAAAGAGAATGATGTTGTCTTGGATTACAACGTCGCCAGCATTTTCTAAAGCGATGCCGACGTCACCTGCAGAACTGTCGTGATAAAGGTGGTTGTTCCTAATAATTCCTCGTTGATGTCCTCGATCACCTAAGCCAAAGCCAATGCCGCGATCGCAGTTAATGATAGTGTTATTCTCAACTAATGTGTCTTGTGAATTGGACCAGAAATGAATGGCATGTTCAGCAGGAAGATCTTCGTTTAATTGTGGACTTTTAATATTTTTAAAGATATTATTTCGTACGATCCATCCTTTGCCATTATGAACATCAATTCCCCCAATGTAATATTGGGGACCAATTCCTGCAGTATACTCAAAAAGAGAACACTCAACGATGCCGTTATCTGTTCCTACTTCTGTTTTTGCTGCGTCGTAAGAACCTTTGATCATTTGTTCATTAGTGTCAAAAACGTGGACGTTGTGAATGAGAACGTTATCTGCATCTAATTCACCGTGGATTTGAATAGCATGGTTTTCTACTTCGCCTATTTTTAGATCGGCAATGGTAACATTATCTGCAGCGATCATGAAAATATGGCTAATGCCGTTGCTCATCGCACCTCCGGAGATAACAACTTTTTCTCGATCACCGGATTTACTGCGGACAACGAGATTGTTCGCTTCAATCCAAAGGGGTTTGTCTAAGAGGTATTTTCCGTCGGCGAGTAGAATAGTAGTATCGCCACCAGCAGAGTTCGCGTTCTTTACAGCGTCTTGAAGGTTTTGGGCGTTACTAACGTCAATAATGCTGCCTCGTACAAGACTAAGTGAACTGCAGGATTCATCAAATTTGCCACTAGGAAGAGTGACCTGTGTTTGATTTTGTAGCACCATTTCATTTTTTTCGGGTAATTTTGGTAAATCCAGATCTTGTAAAAATGAAGGCGTTTCTGGGGATTGTGATGAGCTACATCCTAAAAAAATAATGCCACAAATGAAAATGATTATTAGTTCTAAACGCATAATACCTCACCGTTATTCTAAAATACTTCAGATTATTTAAATTATTAGACGAAGAAATTTTATTTTTGAGTGTGCGGGAGGTGTTTTTTATCTTAGAATGAGAAAATTACTCAACCACAATTTTTATATATCATGAGTTTGCCTCACACAATTATGGTTCAAAAGAGCGCTGAGGAATTATCAAAGAAACAACGCGAAATTTCTATCGCTGAATTTTTTGAAAAAAATCGTCATTTACTTGGTTTTGATAACCCGCGTAAAGCACTTCTTACTACTATTAGAGAAGCCGTTGATAACGCATTAGATGCGTGTGAAGAAGCTCGAATTTTACCGGAGATTAATGTTGAATTAATCCAATTAGAAGAAACTCGTTTTCGTATCATCGTAGAGGATAATGGACCAGGAATTGTACAAAAACAATTAGCGCGTATTTTTGGTAAATTATTATATGGTTCTAAATTTCATAAGATTTCACAAACAAGAGGACAACAGGGTATTGGTATTTCTGCGGCAGTATTGTATGCGCAACTTACGTCGGGTAAAGCGACAACAATCAAATCAAAAATTGCGTCATCTAAAAAAGGATTTTATGTTAAGTTAAAAATTGATACTCAAACCAATGAACCACAAATTGTCGATGAAGGAGAACTCGATTGGGCTGAGAAAGAACATGGCATTCGTGTTGAAATGGACATGGATGCAAGTTATATGAAAGGTCGACAATCGGTCGATGAGTATCTTAAACAAACAGCAATCGTGAATCCTCATTGTACAATTATTTATACCAATCCTGAAGCACAACAGACGATTTTTTCACGTGTTACAGATCAACTTCCAGTGGAAGCGAAAGAGATCAAACCGCATCCGTATGGGGTAGAGCTTGGTCGTTTGATCAAGATGTTGGAGTTAACGGATGCAAAACATCTTAGAGAGTTTTTAATGACCGAATTTTCGAAAGTAAGCGACCAAACAGCAAAGGAAATTTGTGAAAATAGCGCATTACTTCCCACTACTAAACCAGAACAAATGAATAGAGAGATGGCAGAAGCGTTGTATAAAGGAATTCAAAATACAAAGGTTCAATCTCCACCTACTGACTGCCTAAGTCCTATTGGGCAAGAGCTCCTTGAAAAGAGCTTGAAAAAGGAGATTAATGCAGAATTTTATTGCGCAATCACTCGCCCTATTTTTGTTTACCGAGGAAATCCATTTCAAATTGAGGTGGGGATTGCGTATGGCGGTAATCAAGCAAAAGATGAATTAGCAACAGTATTTCGTTATGCTAATAAAGTGCCATTGCTCTATCAGCAAGGTGCGTGCGCGCTTACCAAAGCAGTTGTAACAACAGCATGGAAACCTTATGGTCTGTTACAAAGTCAAGGTGCTCTGCCTACTGGACCCATTACTATTTTATTACATATTGCATCAGTATGGGTTCCTTTTACCTCAGAATCAAAAGAAGCATTAGCACATTATCCAGAGATTATCAAAGAGATTAAACTTGCTTTGCAGGATGCAGGACGAAAATTACAATCATATGTTCATAAAAAACAAAAAATTCAAGGGCAGATTGAACGCGCGAGTATGTTTGAAAACTTTATTCCTGAAGTTGCTGATGCTTTGGCGCGTCTCACCGGTGAGAATAAGGGAGATCTTATTGACAAATTAGAAGAGATGGTCCAAAAGGAAGCGCTTACATCCAAGATGGAGCAAATGGAATCACTTAAAGGGGAAGTCGATGAGGATGAAGAACTTCCACGCAAACGCGATGATGATAATGAAGAGGAGATGTAGATACTATGGCTGCTGTGAAGAATAAAAATGCTGAAAAAAGTGAAGGACAAAAGACACTTTCAGGTGTTGCAGCAAAACAAAGCGTGCATTCCTCAGACAATCATTCTACTGAATATATTCCTGCAAAAACCGAGACTACTAAAAAACTGGTAGAGATCGGTAAAAAAGTTGTTCTGGATATTAAAAAAGGAGAGAATCCTAAGATTGAGCTCTCGGTACGCGGTCTTTCTAATGTTGTTTATGATAAAGAAGCAAAGACGTTAACATTGGGTGATAAAAAAGCTCAACGGTATTTCTTTAATGCTAGCCATACCAAAAAATTTCTTCAGACAATTGAAATTGCAGCGATTTGTAAAAACCTACTGGACGTGCAAAAACATGCCAGCCTGCGAGACGTCTTTTACATGGCGAAGCGTACTATCCCTAACACGAAAATAAACGTGGTTGATGAGCAAACAGAGTCAGACAAAGCAATTGAAGATCTGGAGATTATTACTGAATTTTCTCGTGAACAGCTGCATGTAAATGCAAACAAAATGGGTTCCGTTGCAGGAAAAGTAGTTATTGAAGATTCCGGCGATACGATTGATTGGTCAAAATTGGGGTCTGGTGGTTGGTCGATTCCGAGTAATGTTGAAAATATCAAATTCAAGAAAGTGGATGCTAAGTATATCCTTTACATGGAAAAGGCAGCGGTTTGGGAACGTCTTCATGAAGATCGTTTTTGGGAAAAACAGTCTTGTTTGATTATGTCTTCACAAGGACAAACCACGCGCGGAATTCGTCGCTTGTTGCAACGTCTGAGTGTTGAGCACAAGTTGCCAATCTATGTCCTTGCCGATAATGATCCTTGGGGATGGTATATTTACTCCGTTATCAAATTTGGCTCGATTAGCCTTGCGCATATGGCAGCAGAAATGGCAATTCCCGGCGTCAAATTTATTGGCATTACCTGTGATGATGTCATTGATTACGATTTAAAACGCCATTTCATTAAACTCACTGACCAGGATATTTCTCGTCTTAAACAAATGCAAGGCTATGAATGGTTTGAGAAAAACAAGGAATGGCAACGTCAGTTTAAGATGATGAAAGAGTTTGGCAATAAAGTGGAGATTCAGGCTCTTTCATCTAAAGGAATTTCGTTTATCTCTGAGAAGTATTTGCCGGAGAAGATTAAAGGACAGAAATTCTTGGATTAGAGAATTTAATTTTGTAAATTTCTTTTTTGTGCCAAGACCATCTCACTATAGCTACTTAGCTCTTTAGGAATCTTGATGTATTCTAACTCTTGATTTTGAAATCCACTATCGCTAATGATGATACCATTGGGATTGAGTTTTTGAATGATGCTATATTCATATTCTTCTACGTTTGTTGATTCTTCTTTGATGATACGAAACGCTTTCTCGAAGTAGATATCAAATGGTTTGAGATCTGTAAGTGAAGAGAAGACATCTTTAGCTTGATAATGAAGAGTTATTTTTTGATTTTTCCAATAGAAGATAATGCCCTCTTGGGTGTTGGTGAAGGGGATATTAATGTCGTCGAGAATGGTTTTTATGAGTGGAAGAAAGTGCTCAATGTCAATGAAAATAAATGTAAATTCGCTGATTGAGGGGAGTAGTCTTTCAATGTAGAATAATGGCATGAGAATGTCGCAACCACTGCCTGGATAGAAAAGAGTTGGTTGATCAGTGGAAAGTTGAATTTGGGAGGATGGAATAAATGAATCTATTGTGGTATAATCTTCTTCGTAGATCATTGATTTGACTTTTTGGATGTCTGGCTGAGATCCTTGCTGATGACCTTTTGGTTTGAAATCGCGCGCAATAAAGAAAATAGGTTCATCCATAGACCATTTTTATAGACGAAATATTTAAAAGTTGTCGCAAGAGCAAGCTTTTGTGGATCCGTAGCGTAGCCTGGACGGCGGGAAATCTCTGATTTCCGAGCGTTCCCGCGGGGAACATAGCGCGACAGCCTTCTACTTGAGAAGCAGAGTTTACACTCATCTCGTGATGATAGCTGTAGATCGTGGGTTCAAATCCCATCGGATCCGCTTTTTATATTCAAATGGAAATCGAAGCACGTGTTAAAGTTCAAGATCTTGTAATAGTAAAGAAAAAGTTGCAAGAAATGGGAGCAATGTTCTCTAAAACGGTGAAAGTGCAAAAGGACTCTATTTTCAAACGTTGGGGAGAAGAAAGAGCAGCTCAAAAACCGGGAAGTTTTATTCTGCGTATCCGTGAACAGGGTGAAAAAACTTTTTTAACATACAAAGCTCTTACTACAACTGTTGGTTCCTGGAGGGAATATGAAACGGAAGTAAGTAGTGCGCCCATGATGGTGAAAATTCTTGGTGAGATTGGATTTGTTAGCGTGCTTGAAATGAATAAATCGAGATTGCAAGGAAAGTTAGGAGAAATTACGTTATGTTTGGACACGATTAAAGAGTTAGGAACATTTCTTGAAGTTGAAGTAATTTGTGACGATGTCAAAAACGGGAAAAAGAACCTATTAATTTTGCTAGAAAAACTCGGGTTTGCAGAGAATGAGATTATTCATGAGGGTTATGCAGCCATGTTGTTTAAGCAACAGGGCATTGTGTATGAAAATACTGGGTAAGAAGATTTTTAATTACGAGATAAAAATAGAAAAAAATGTTTTGTAAAACTTGTGGTACGTTGTTGATTCCCAAAAAAACTACGTATGGAAAGTGGATGAGTTGTCCTCATGGTCACGCACAGCCGGAATTGCAAGATAAAGTTCCGGTTCAAGTAACACATAATACTCCTGCAGAGCGGCTTAGAGTTGCGGATGGAAAGAATTTTTTAGCAGTTCATGATCATGTTTGTGAGAAATGTGGTTATGATAAAGCAGAGTTATTAGAGATCATGCCATTCTATTCTGATGAAGATAATGTAATTAGAATGAAATGCGGCAAGTGCGGTAAGGTTAAACAGTTAGATGGAAAAATTATGTGATTCTGGACTTAGCTACAATTTACTCGAAAACTATATAAAGCATCTTTGAAGAAAGTTCTCCTAAGCGCCCGTTGCCAAGCGGCCAAGGCACTCGCCTGCAGTTATCCGCTATGATGAGCTTCGTAAGAAGTGATGATAAGAAGACAGCGAATATTCGAGGGTTCGAGATGTGCTCTGTGCACGAACATCCCTCCGGGCGCTCTTTTTTGATTCTGAGGAGAATGACTGATGACACTTAATTATCATAGAGTAGATTTATCTAAGTTATACCCCCTCCATTTTCTCGATCTTTATCAGAGGCATCTTGGTGATGTTGATTATGGCCAATCTTATCCGATCTATGGGTATTGCACTTGGAAACAAAAGCCACAAAGACCAGTTATTGTTTTGACAGCTCTAGTTCATGGAGATGAACCTGCTGGATTTGATGCGGCAGGGTTATTCACGCAGAGAAGTATTGAAAAATATAAAGGGCTTTATGATTTCTTTATTGTTCCGTGCGTGAATCCTTCTGGTCAAGTACAGGGAAAACGAGAAAATCAAGCCGGTCAAGATATTAATAGAAATTTTACACTTGATTCTTTTTGTCAAGAAGCAAGAATGATTATTTCTTATGTGATGTCACATAATATTCGACCAGTATTGTGTATAGATCTTCATGAAGATAGAACTGATCAAAGTGATGGAATTTTTGATATCCCTACCGGATTTTATCTTTATGAAATGACCAGGCATAAATCTCTCATTGGTCCAACAATAACAAAAGCTCTTCGTACTACATTTACAGTAACATCACAAACGGAAATCTATGGGGAAAAAGCCGTAGAAGGATGTGTTGTAAGTACACAAGATCAAGACGATACCGTAGAGGCTTTCTTTTTTCGACGAGGGGCACAAGTTGCGCTTACGCTTGAAACTCCCACTTGTTGGAAATTGGAAACAAGAATTGCAGCACAGGTTCAAGGGATAGAAGAAGCAATAAAAGCATTTGATATTTTAGAAAAGACATAAATAGCTTTCCTCTTTTAATAAATACATGTCTAAGAAAAATGTCTCATCAGTTGATCTGGCGGCAATTGTTCAAGAGTTGCAGTTTCTTGCTCGCAGTAAGCTTTCCCATATTTATCATCAAGAGCAAAAAGAGCTGTTGTTGCAGTTTCATACCTCCAAGCATGGAAAGCAGCATATCAAAATTATAGTGGGAAAATATCTTTGTTTAACTTCCAAAACACAAACTGTAGTTCATCCTACGAGTTTTTGCATGCAGTTACGAAAATATATTGATAATGCGACAGTTGTATCAATAACACAAAAAGATGCAGAACGGATTGTGATATTTGAGTTTGAGAAAAAGGAAAAATTCTTCCTTATTGTAGAGTTATTCTCTAAGGGAAATATTATTCTTACTGATGATCAATGGCAAGTGTTGGGAACGCTTGAACAACAACTATGGAAAGATAGATTAGTCAGAGCAAAACAAGAGTATGTTTTTCCCACAGCTCAAACTAGCTGGAAAACAGTTGCCGTTAGCGAGTTAGGAGTTATTTTAGCGAAGAGTGAGAAACGCAATCTTGCTACTGCTCTTGCAACAGAATTAGGGTTAGGTGGTGTATATGCAGAAGAGTTATGCAAACGAGCAGGAATTGCCAAAGAGATGCTTCCTGTTGATGCCACAGAGAAACAAATCCGTTTTTTGATAGAGCAACGTGACGTGCTAATCAAAGAGTTGACAAAACCCCATGGTTTTCGTTATAGTGATGATATTGCGCCCATGGAGTTATTTGAGAAAGAAGTGTTAGAGAAAACCGAGACGTATAGTGAATTAATTGATCAAATTATCCCATTTGTTAAAACATCCCCCTATGAACAAAAAATCAAATCATTAGAGAAAATAATTTCAGAACAATTAGAATCTATTAGAAAACAAGAAGAGGCTATTGCACTTAATACTGCGAAGGGAGAGGTGTTGTATCAACATTATACTGCTCTGCAAAAATTGCTGGAGATTGTAAAAGAGTTACGTAAAACTAAAAGTTGGACTGATGTTGGGTCAGAGTTAAAGAAAGAGAAGAAGATTAAGAGTGTTGATTTGAAGAAAAAAACAATTGTGATTGATTTATAGAAACGGATTCTTGCATTTAAATAAGATTAGGGGAGTTTTATTGTTTATTCTGTTCTTGGAAATATTATATTTTTTGCTGTACAATACGTCAACTGCACCAAAGATCGCTTTAGTATAATCGAATCCTAATTTCCTCGTCACATTCTTAACTGCAGCTTCGTTTTTACCTTCAATTTCAACAAACGGTTCAAGAAAAGGCCATTCATCAATAGTGATCTCAACGCTACCTAATTTCCATAATTCACGTTTACTCTCTTGGTAGGCTTTTTTAGTGCAACCAAGCCTAATGAGGATATCTTGTGCTATTTCAAAGCTACTTACCGTAAGGTAAATTTCTTTCTGATCTTGGATACGATCTCCATCTACGACTTTAAGGCTCATGGTGATTTTGTCGCTTTCATCTCGAATACGTATCCAGCCACCATTAATCTCATGGCCTTGTGGAAAATGAAACACGCTGCGTCTCTGAAGAAATTCTTTTTTAACAAGAATAGCGCCAACTTCTTTGAGTTTTGCTCTTATCTTTTTTTTATTGATATTGGAAAACGTTGCTTCGAATTCAATATCCATGAAGATAGAGTTATTGTAGAAGTATAAATAGTTTCTGGAGCTTACTTTTGCAGGTACTGCTTCCTTTTTTTCTCATCCAATCGTTCAATAGCGTAGCGTAATGCAGTTCTCGGCATTTTTTTTACATGTTGGTCCAGAAAGTGACAAAGGGTGGTTTCATCTCTTTTGCCCATCTCACGCAGCATCCATCCTACGGCTTTGTGCATGAGATCATGTTTGTCAGCAAGAAGGAGCTGGCTGAGTTTGATAGTGTCTGTGAAGTCTTTCTGTTTAATGAATGCAAAAGTGGCAATGATAGCAATACGACGTTCCCATAAGAGAGGAGATTTGACTAAAGTGTAGAGTAATTGTCGATCTTTATCTAGGAGATATGTGCCAAGTATCTTATCTGCTGAAGTATCGACTAGATCCCAGTTGTTTATTCTGGTAGTGTTTGCAAGATAGAAATCAACAATTTTTTTGTCTTTAGTCTTTTGATATTGGAGTACGAGAATGAGGAGAGCTGTAAGTCTGTGTTCATGGATGGGTGAATCTAATAGATTTTTTATTTCAGGTAATGGAAGATTTGCGTATTTTTTCGCTACCTCTCGTTGTTGAGGAACAGTGACGCCAATAAAAACATCGCCTTCACCATATTGACCAGGACCGGTTTTAAAGAAAGAAGGAAAGAACGCGGCTTTCTGGGAGTTGGCAAGGGATTGAAGGTCGGATTGGATGGAATGGGAAGACATGGTTTAATGATAAATAAGAGGTATAATAAGATTACGGCTATATAGTTTCTTGAGAATATAAAGGTATAAGAATGAGATAGTTAAAGATCCAATAATGACAAATCCACGAAGAAGAGTGTTAAAAAGTGCCACTTATAGTCCTGATGCATTATTTCGTGCTTTAGAAAAGCCACTCCAACAAGCTATGTTACTTTCTAACAGACAACCGGTTGATGGGACGGTTATTACACTTAAACCAATGTATGGTTCTGTTCACTACCGAGCAAGCGATCAAGAAGTAATAGAACTACATGAAGGAGAAGATACGGGACAAAGATCAAAAGGTTCTGGAACCTGTGCTAGTCTTATTTTATATTCCAGTTTTAGTCCTCAAGGAAGCGGAAGAATCGTTATGGGTCTCACTGGGTTAGGAAGGAACACCAAAGCAATTGAACAGACATTAGGAAGTGTTATAGATGGGGCTGTTAAGCATGCAAATATGGCTTTTCTAATCGGATTAGGTCATGCCCAAGTAGGTATGGATCATCCGCTAGTGCCTCTACCCCAAGCAACTGTTATTAATTATATTCAAACACCATTAGAAAACTTACCCCCCATTGATAACTTAGCTTTAATAGTGGATAGGGCTTTTGCTACCCATGCACCTCAAAATGCCATACGTTCTCTTACTTTAAAAACCGATGCAACTGCGGAGTTTTTTATAGACTCTACGGGAAGCAGAATTTATCAAATAGGAAGAACAGTACAGGTGAATTTGGCATTGCAAGGATTAGATCGTAAAGGTCACCCTTATGCTGTGGAAAAAGCGTTACTATTTCGTGATGTTGCAGATCTGGAAAGGATTGTTGGAAGGAATGCAGAAAAACTATCTGCCGAGTTTACCGCAAAGGCAAACCCAATCAATGTTATAACTGGAGAGTATCCTGTCTTTTTAGATGGTGCGGCATTTGGTACGTATATCCATGAAGCAATGGCTGCACATATGCTCTCAGGAAAATATGTTACAGATGGTTCTTCTAATGTGTACCAACCGGAACGGATCGGTGAACGTGTTCTTCCAGCATGGATTACAATCGTTGATGACCCTACACTTCATGATGGGAAAGGTTCTTACAGATATGACATAGAAGGTACAGAAGCATTGCCTGTTGTTCTTATTGAAAAAGGAGTGCTATGTAATTATTTATTAGACACAACGAGTGCAGCGGCATTATCTCTTCTTACTGGTAAGACTTATGTTTCCAATGGACGAGCACGCAGTGATTGGGCAGTTGCAGCAGGAGATGTTCGAGACGTTGAACCGCGTGTTACAAATGTGATTATAGATGCAGGAGATTATGCTCAACCCCACAGGGAAGTTGAAAAAATGTTTCAGAAAGCAATTGGAGATTCACCTCGAAAATTAGGGATTTATGTTCAGGGAGGAGGAGGACAAGTCGATCCAACAACTGGACTTTTCGTCCTAGAACCGGAGTGTGCATGGTTAGTAGATGAAAATGGAAATATGCGAGCATTACGTGAATCACAGGTGGTTGCACAAGTTGATGCTTTAGACAGAAATGTCCTTGCGGTTTCTGATAAATATGGCACAGGATATGGGCATTGTGGGGCTGAATCAGGATGGGTTCCTACACAACATCGAGGTCCTGCGGTTCTTTTCAAGGATATTAAAGTGATTGGTGGTTCTCGAGATACTAGGACTGCTCCTCTTTCTCATGGGGAGTAAATCTTTTATCTTTCTTCTTATTTTAACAAGTATGATCCGTCACTCTTTTATTTTTCTTCCCAGCTGTACGCCACTGCGTGAGCAAAAGCTCTGGGCAGCTGGTATCAAAGATTGGGCGACGTTTCGAAAGCTGCCAAAGATTAAAGGGATAAATCCAGAACGCAAAATTCTCTATGATACTTCGCTCAAAGTTGCAGATGAGGCATTACAGCAGGGAAATAGCTCTTATTTTGTAGGAAAAATGCCATTAATTCATGCATGGCGATTCTATGATTATTTTCGTGACCAAACGTGCTTTGTGGATATTGAAACAGATGCCAATAAAGTTGTAACTGTTGTTGGAATTTCAAATTATTACCATACTAATCAATTTGTCAAAGGGATGAATCTTACTCGTGATGCACTGCGACGAGAACTTGCGCCATACAAGTTAATTATCACGTTTAATGGTGCAGCATTTGATCTGCCGATCTTACGTAAAGAGTATGGTTTAGAGCTTGCCATACCCCATATTGATCTCAAGCCGTTGTGCGCGCAATTCAAATTGATGGGAGGACTTAAAGAGGTAGAACGAATTTTAAATCTCAAGCGACCAACCCATTTATATGGAAATCCGATTGATTTGTGGAAAGCGTTTCATGCCAGCAGGGATAAAGAATATTTAGATCTGCTATTGCATTATAATGCAGAAGATATTGAAAATTTGAAAGGAATTATGGAGCATATTTGGAAACTGAAAAAAGAGCAAATGCAAAAATTGTTGGCTTAATCACTTGCTATGGACCTAAAAAACAAAAAGTCTAAAAAGGGTGAAGTATCTCGAAATTTCATAGGGGGGGTAGAATAGAAAAAGAGGCATATACAATGGGTGAAAAAAAATCGTTTTTGGGATCGGTTCGAAGTTGGCTCCAAGGTGGAGAGTCACAAAAGTCTAATGCGCGTGAAAGCGGTTGGGTAGAAATACCAGCAGATAATAAAGGACCAGTTCATAGTCCTACAACACAAAAAGTTGCTCCACAGCCTCGTCATGTTGTTGAAGAGAAGCGGTCAGCAGTACGCAATATGCCTACGACCATGCGCCCTACAACACAAGATCGTTTGCGTAAAGAAGAGACAAATGTAGCAAAGCGTGTCTCTAATACACCTCGTATGAGCAGTGACGAGCTTAAGAAGAAGTTTCCTGGCGCTTTTGAAGCAAAACGGTAAATTTTTGATTTTTTACTTACTCTTTCTTCTTTTTTAAGTCTCTAGGTTGTTCTATCTATGCCAAATGGTTTATATAGTTCTTTTTCACTTTACTCGCTAATGGCTACGGTTACTCCTTGGGAAGTTAAAGGCACTATTGATTATGATAAGTTAATCAAAGAGTTTGGGGTTTCAAAGCTTGATGAAAAAGCTCTGAAGCGAATCGAAAAACATACCGGTGAGCTCCATCGATTCCTTCGTCGGGATATTTTTTTTGCGCATCGCGATTTAAATTTCGTTCTTGATGAATTTGAAAAGGGCAATAAATTTTATCTTTATACGGGCCGCTCTCCTTCTGGTCATGTGCACTTAGGTCATCTTGTCCCCTGGATTTTTACTCAATGGCTTCAAGAAAAATTTGGCGTTGAATTATACTTTCAATTTCCTGATGAAGAAAAATTTCTTTTCAAACCAGATCAAAGTTGGGAAGATTCTCAGAAATATTTAGAAGAAAATATGCTTGATGTCATTGCAGTGGGGTTTGATCCAAAAAAAACACATTTTTTGATTGATACACGGCATGCCCAGATAATGTATCCTGAAGCGTGTAAAGTAGCTCGTAAAATTACTTTTTCCACTGTTAAATCAGCATTTGGGCTTAAAGATGATAGTAATTTGGGACAAATATTTTACACATCCATGCAGGCTGTTCCGGCATTTATTGGTTCAGTTCTTGCTAAGAAAAATATCCCCTGCCTTATTCCTCATGCAATTGATCAGGATCCTCACTTTCGAGTTTCCCGTGATGTCATTCCAAAATTAGGATATTATAAACCAGCAAGTATTCAATGTCGTTTTCTGCCTGGCCTAGGTGGTATGGGAGAAGATGGCAAAATGTCATCATCTGCCCAAAATACGGCTATTTACATGAATGATGATGCGAAAACGATTCGTTCTAAAGTAATGAAATATGCTTTTTCGGGAGGTCAAGCAACTGTTGAAGAACATCGTAAAAAAGGAGGAAATCCTGATATTGATATTGCTTATCAATGGCTTACATTTTTTGAGGAAGATGACGCAAAATTAGCAAAAATTTACCACCAATACAAAAATGGGGAGATTCTGTCAGGGGAGCTCAAGCAGATGTTAGTGGATAAGCTTGTCCCCCTCATTGAAGCACACCAGCAACGACGTGAGAAAGCTCGTAAGCTCTTACCTCAATTTATTCTCAAAATTTAGTTTTTTGTGCCTAAATCGGCATTAGAGCAACCTATAGATTTAAATATCTACAATGTGTTCTATGCTCAAAGAGGCTTTAGATATGGCAAGGGTAAAAAAAAGGGTTCAGCCCAAAACTGTGTCCGTTTCTCGATCAGCAAAGCATGTTGGCTGGGGATATGCTCCACTTAAGGGTAGTTTTATGGTTCTTTCTATTCTTGGCTTCCTGATTAGTGCGTATCTTGTTTTTCCTGCAAGTATGAATTATGGGGTCGCATTCATGTCGCTGTTTACACTTATGTTTATTGCTTCAATTATTAGTATGACTAAAGCCCCTTTGGTGGAATAATCATGAAATCAACTCACACTTGGAATATTACATTAAATCATGCTTTTTCGTTGCCGGTAGAACGATATTTTGTAGGGTTTCTCTCACTACTTGTTTTTTGTTTAAGTCTGTTACAATTTGGACGATTATTTGATGCTATTTTGTTAACTGCTCTTTTTTTGGCAATATACACCCTGATTTATACTATTGTTTTAGAGATTCGCAAGTTAGAGAAAACATATACACTTACAAACGAGGCTTTACAAATTCTTCACAAAAGCAGACGTAAAAGCCAACGTGTTAAAATACCTTTAAATGCAGTAATTAAACATAAATTTGATCATGTTTTGCTAGGTGGTTATTTGATGACAACACAAGGAGTGAAACATCTGCTCTTTTTTAATTCGAAAGAAGACGCGCGACATGTTGAGCATAGATTAGGACAGCAAAAAAAGAAACGCTAATTCTGAAGTCTTAAGAATTCTTTTTATCCCATTTTTCTTTAGCATAATTTTCTTTGTGAAAGATAACATGAGATGCTTGTTTTTCAAATAACGCTACAGCCAATGTAGCACGAATGCCATCTTCATTAATCCCATGTTTAATTGCAAGGGCTTTTGCTTGGTTAAGAGATATATCCATGAGAACGTAATTCTCTTTACGGCATTGTTCTTCAACGTCACGTTCTTCTTGCTCAGTAAGATAGATTTCTTCCCAGACTGGATAATTGCTCCCTGGAACGGTTTTCGGAAAGGTTTTGGAAAATGTCATGTGGAGATAGAGGATTTGAAGATATATTAAAGTTGTGTTAGAAAATGCCCTGAGAAAAAATAGAAGAAAGAAAAAAATCTAAAAGAAAAGCTTATTGACAACCAGCTCTCCACCATTGGTTAGCACCTGCAGGAGCTTCAATTAAACAACCACGAGCACCACAATCATGACTTAGAGTAACCATGCCACAAGTTGTAGAAGTCTCGTTCATAAACACGTTTCCTTCACAACGTACATTTTGAACGAAGCTCGATCTTGCTTGGTGTACCAAGATATTGCAACATTGGCTACCTTGAGCATTACATCCTAAATTTGCTGAAAGCCAAGCATCTGGGCATTGACCCTGAATTGGAGCTGCTGCGTTTCCGGAACAGGTGTAATTTGTCCATTGGTTGTTTTGGCATTGGGTATTCTGTACGCCGACATTGGTTTCTACACGACCAGGTCCAACAGGTCGACAAAATTCAGCTACGGGAGCTGGAGCCGCAGCAACACATACTCCTCTGTCAAACACGAAGTTTGGTCGACAAGTATATTCACATTTACGAGCATCAGTACAGGCAGCAACAGCAGCACGTTTGACTCCTGCAGGAACACCAGTGGTTTCGTCTCCTGCACAAATCTCTGCATTAGCGGGAACGGTCCCTTCACATGGCGCGCTTGGTGCTGGTTGAGGAGGGGCAGCAACAGGGGCTGAAGCAGCTGTACAAGCAGTGCTACTAAATTTTCCACTTACACAGGAATATTTCATTTTAGTATTGCCAGTGCATTCTTTGGCATACACTTTACCTCTGTATACAATGCCACTTGCTGTCGTTGTACAGGTTGAACCAGTGGCTTTAGCATTCCCTGCAATTGCGCCATCTTCTGCCTCTGGAGCGTTAGCATAATCTTCTGCATCTACGCCTTCTGGCGCAGTCTCTGGTTGCGGTTGAGTGCAACCAATTAATAACAACATTGTAGCAATGAGTGCTACGAAAATAATATTTTTCATTACAAAGTCACCTCTTTTTATAGAAAAAAGATTATTTTTTGGTTTAAATATTTTGTCGTGTTGGAAAATGAGTAGAACGATTGAGGAGTTGATTTAGCCATCAGCTATTTTGAAAGGTTCCATAAGAGAGAAAATTGTTTCTGAAACGATCGAAAGAACTAGCTACATCTTTATAAACACCATCTCACCTTACCTCTCTATGCCAAACTTCTGGAGACACGTTAACTATGTTCTGGATAATGCAGATATCATCATTGAAGTGCTTGACGCGCGTTCGATTGATGAGACACGACATCCAGAAATTGAACAGAAAGTACTCTTATCAGGTAAAATATTGCTCTATGTGATTACAAAATGTGATCTTGTTGATATCACTCAGCTCAAAAAAGATCGAGGAAATTTGCGACCATCTGTTTATATCTCAAGCCGTGAACATCTCGGAACAACGATGCTCAAGAAGAAAATTCTGATGTTATCTCATGGAGAAAAATGCGTCGTGGGAGTGGTAGGGTATCCTAACGTAGGTAAATCATCGTTAATCAATGCGTTAGCAGGACGTGGTGCTGCCCGTACTTCATCAGAGAGTGGTTTTACTAAAGGATTGCAGAAAATTCGTGTTGATAGTAAGATATTGTTACTTGATACGCCTGGTGTGTTTCCTTCAAAAGAGAAGAATGATGCAAAGCATGGACGAACTGGCGCTGTTGATTACGCAAAAATTAAAGATCCAGAATTAGCAGCAATGACGTTGATTGAGGACGAATTTGATCTTATTCGTCGTTATTATGAAGTTGATGGTGTTGATGCCGAAGAGATTTTAGAGCAAATTGCGCATAGGCTTAAACGACTGCTCAAAGGCGGACAACCTGATCTTGAAGCGACAAGTCGATTGATTTTGCGCGACTGGCAAACAGGTAAGATGGCACATGGTTAATTTTATCTCTGTTGAACAAGCGCGTGAATTGATACAAGTGCATCCTGATTTAATGATTCTCGATGTACGCACTGATTTTGAATTTGCGCAAGGACATTTGCCTTTAGCGCATAATGTAGATATTAATGATGATTTTTTTGAACAGCGAATTGCCGAATTTGATAAGAATAGAACTTACATTGTCCATTGCAAAAGTGGTGGGCGGAGTGCTGTTGCGTGCGAAGTTTTGGAAGAATTAGGTTTTAAGAGAGTATATAACTTAAAAGGAAACTGGAAAGAGTTGATGAGTGGATAGTAATAATAAAAATTAGTTATTCAGAATCTAACAAGAAAGAGATTATTTAGTCTCTTTTTGTTCATACTCTTTCTCAATAATTTCTCGTATCTTTTCTGCGGTTTTAACACCAATACCTTCAACTTTGGCTAACTCTTTTTTGGAGGCATTGATAATTTTTTCAATTGATCCAAAGTGTTGTAACAAAGCACCAGCCATCTGACTGCCTATCCCTGGGAAAGAAGATACAACATATTCTTGTTGTTGCGAAAGGGTTTTTGGTTTTCCTGCGTGAAGAGAAAAATCAACACCTTTTTCTTGCTCTCGTTTTGCCATGATGGCAAGAAGTACTGCGGTTTCTTTCGCATTTTTGGTATACATAATAGGAATAGCAAAATCAAGAATAATACTTGCAAGCAACCCACGCAACGCATTAGGGTGAACATTGCGCACATTATAAATTTCTTCTTCGCCTTCAATAACAAGAACGGCTTTTTCAAATACCCGTTTAAGATCACGTAATTGATCCATGATTCTTCCATCAATTAATGATGCCACAAAATCGGGTACTTGTTTGAGTTCAACGGCAACTCGACCAGAGAGAACATAGTCGGCATGGTCAAGCTGCTCGAGTGTAACATGGACATTTAGGTCGAGAAGTTCTTTGACAACGCGATTGCTTTTTTCCCGATGATCAGCGAGGATAATAGTTTTTATAGGAGGAGAGGAGATCTTTGTAAGAGAAGGAGAAGACACATGTTCTAAATTTGAGGGATGTGTTAATGATGGTTTTGCATACGACATTAATGATTTTTCTGTTGATTTAGCTTTTGTTTCTTCATCTTTAGTAGGGAGAATTAATCCTATATTTTTGCGTAACTCATCAAGATGTCGATACATGCGTTTCTCTTTATGGTGCGCTGCCCAGCGATAGACTTCGTCACGTGTGCCTTTGGTCATTAATACGCAAACTTCACCTTTTTCCAATCGTCCTGTTCGTCCCCTGCGTTGAATTGAACGGATGGCACTGGGAATCGGTTCGTAGAAAATAACTTTGTCAACTTTAGGGATATCAAGACCTTCTTCAGCAACAGATGTAGCCACAAGAACAGAAAATGCTCCAGCACGGAAGCGTTCGAGAATTTCCTTTTGCTGTTTTTGTGAAAAACCTAATCCATTTTTTTTAGCTTGTCCTACAAAAATATGAGAGGTAATACCACAGGTTTCAAGAATTTTGATGATGACTTCCGCAGAATCACGAAATTGAGTAAACACAATTGCTTTGGCAGTAGCATTTTCTTGGATGGTCTGCGTTACTATCTCTTGAAGTTTAACTATTTTTGGATGAGGTGTTGCTTGCACAACTTGTTGCTGTGAAAGATAGAGCGCTGCTTTAAAATGTTCATCCTGAACAAGATTTTTGACCGCTTTCGTATTTGAGGTACGGGCTTCTGTTTGTAATTTTTCTAAATACTGGGCTGTTTGTTGCGCGCCTTGGGTTTCGAGAAGTTCAATAGCATGATCAATTTTGAGCGCTTCAGCAAGCAATGAAAGTGATTTAAACACATCAAAATCAGTCCCTTCTTGAGCTAGTTTTCCTTGCAGTTCTTGTTGCAGACCGAGCAGTTCACCTTTGCTTAAATTTGAACTTCGACTATGACCTAATTGCATGATCGCAGTGAGTTTACTGGTCTTGCACGCCACAAGATGAGATTGAATTGTTTTGAGTTCAGCGGGAAATTCAACACTAACCCAATTTAATTCCACATCCTGCACATATTGTGCAACGTCATGATCTTGTTCTGTGCGTACTTCAATTTTTTCGATGTAGAGATTTTTACAAAGTTCTTTGATGCTTTCAAGATCTGTCCCTGGTGAAGCAGTAAGAGCAAGTATACGAGGGAACTGTGCGTTCTTTTCATATTGTGATGCGAGCCAAACATAGGGATAATCACCTGTAGCATGATGAGCTTCATCAATAATAAGACAGCTTACGTTTTTGAGATCGATACGACGATTGATGATATCGTTTTCAAGACCTTGGGGAGTACTGATGATAATGGTAGCGTCTTTCCATAGTTTTTCACGTTTGACTGGTGTGACGCTGCCAGTAAAAAGAACAATTTTTTCAGGTTCAATTGCAAGATGTTTGCGAAACGTATCGAGATGTTGTTCGCAAAGAGGTTTGGTTGGCGCGACAAGCAATATTTTTGATTGAGGGTATTGAATAAGACGTTGTGTAGCGAGAAGAAGAGCAATGCCGGTTTTTCCCAGCCCTGTTGGAAGAACAACTAATGTGTTTTTGGTTGCAGCTGAAGCTAAGATGGTTTGTTGGTAAAGGCGGGGTGAGAAGTTTTGGAGCATGGTTTAGCAGCCTTTAAATTATTTTAAGTTTAACTTATCTAGCAAGATGAGTGCCTCTTTATTAAATTTTGAGAAGGCAAACCACTTTTTTCCAAGATCTTTAAGAGAGGCCCCAATGTGATACACTTTTTCATTATCAATTATGAGAAATCGATCGTGTGATTGTGTAAACTCTCTTATCTCAATCGATGGATATTGTGCGTTATGTTTTGTTAGATCTAAGAGCAGTTGTTTAGAGACCTCTTTTGTGAATATTATAACTTGAACTCCTTTCTTTCTCTTAGTTAAGATGGTCAAAACTGAGTCGTCAATATAATTATCAATGAGGATAATCGATTTTTCTGCTGTTCTGATGATGTCAGAAATGAATTTGTGTGCGTCAAATATCTGGCCATCAAAAAAGATGCCTTTTTCTGGTTTGAGATCTTTGCTTTGGATTGCATTAAAGATTTCTTCAAACTTATCATCATGTTCTACTTGTTTTTTTTCAACAACATCTAATCGTTGGAATAATTGAGCATTTGAAGTAAAAAAGCGCCTCATCGCAACAAATGCCCTCATGATTTGAATATTTGCAATGATAGCTTTTTCAGTTTTAAGAACGCTGGAAAGATTTGCTACTCCTTGTTCGGTGAATGCGTACGGCAAATATCCACCAAGAGAATTTCTGGTGGGTATCGCATTTTGCGATACCAGTATTTCCACCTCTGCATTAGTTAATTGAAACATAAAATCTGAAGGAAAACGTCTCTGGTTTCTTTTAACTTGTTCTCGAAGTCGAATTGCCCTAACCCCATAGATTTGAGCTAAATCTCTATCAAGCATTACTTGTACACCTCGTAGAGTGTAAATCTTATTCTGAACTCGATCATGATTCACAATAAGCAATTTTTCGTTCATCTTTAGAGAAAAATAGGCTTGGATGTCTTATAAACCCTGTCCGCACTTGACCAGTGTGTCCAGTGTGAATAGATTATAAGATGGAGAATGGTCGAGAAGGTTAATTACCAAAGATTTGCCGTAGTTTTTCATTATCTTGTGCAATAACTTTTTGTTTAGGCAGATTAATTCTTTTAATTTTATGTTGAAATTGCATGGGTTAGAATCTTGAAAATTCATCATTTTAAGATCATTTTCTGTTAGGTTTTGCTCGAAGCGTAGAAAGCTGAGGTAAAGTACTACCCCATAATCTCTCTGAAAATTCTTGAAGAAGTGTGTCAATGCCCATGCTACGATCTTTTGAAACTGCACTAAGAGCCCAATCACAGATATAATAGTTAATCATGCCAGTATGAAATGGTTGGTGCTGATGGACATTTAATTGGTAGAGATGGCATTCATATTGGACTTGATTAGCGGGAAGAAAGTGAGGTTGTACTGCCATACCAACAGGAGAAAAGCCGTTGCCAACTTGATCTTGCAAAGCACGTAATTCACCAAGATCTTCATTACCCCAGTGATTACTCCCATTCACTGAGCGAGTAGGATGGATATAGAGGACAGGATGCATTCCTCCTTCTATTTGTTCATCAATGAATCGAGTGCTTGAATTTCCCTCTACGCGAAAGGTTGTGGAAACTACTGTTTCTACAAATGGAGAACGCGAAACAGGCGCAACGCCATAAAAGAACATATCTGTGCCAGGAAGGCTTATTGCTTTTACTCTCCCCATAAATGCTGGTTTTTTGATGAGTTCATACAAGAGAGAAGATTGCATAGTCTATCCTTTTACGCAAGAACAGTTTTTGTACCCTTTGATTTTTGCTTCATCAATGTTTGAAAACATGACACGTTGTTCACGGCGTACATTTTTCATGAATGGACAGGTTGAATTGTGGACACGTTTGCCTTTTTTGGAAGCTACAAGGATAACTGAGGTAGATTTTTCTTGATGTTGAGCTAAAACGCGTAAGCGTTCGCATTCTTTTTGCAAGAGAGCAACTTGTTGATATAAAAATTTGATGTGGTCATAGAGATTAACCATATCATCTTTAGTGCGAGCAAATGATACTGCTACTTTGTTTCTGGTTGAAAATAATTGGGTCATGGTGGTATTCCTCATTTAATGGAGCTTTAAATAGGAACTTATTTATAAAACTTTTGATAGATTCGTCACTTTTTAGTGACACTTTAAAATAAGTAGGAGATATGGCGAAATATAATTGATTTGGTAAGAGACAATGGAGAGTTAGAAAAAAACAAAAATGTTAAGAAGAGAATAATAGAAAAATAATGAGACTTGTAGGTTAGAAAGTATCATAAAAAAAAGAGACAGAAAAAAGAGAAGTATCTAGCTCACTATGCGTCAGGCAAATCTTGATCGCCAGTAATGGTGACAACGTTGCCTTCTCGGTTTACAACTACTTCAGTAAGGTTGTTGATAACAACATCATTTCCAAGAAGATAGTAAGAGATGTTGCGTAGATCACGGATACGAACTTTCTCGATGTCATGAATTTCGAGTACTTCAAATGGAGCACGACCTTTAAGATGGGGATTATTTTCTTCAAAGAGACCAATAAATGCTGATTTAAAGCCATCAGGGTTTTTTCCTGGTTTACGGCTAATGACAATGCTCTTTACCTTAAATTTTTTCTCCATATCTTACTTGACGAAGATGTTGCTTTTAAACGTTTTGAAATAATGACGCTTATGAAGTTTATACGATATATACCAACATACTAAAAAAAGAAGAAGTATGATCAATCGGTTTGCCCAGAATGCGCCAAATACATACCCTACAATAAAGCTTAATGAAAACAAAATAGAAGTAAGAATTGGTTCTTTCATGCGACGTAAGTAAAAACCTCTTCCAGCAACACCGCCAGCAATGACGGCAAAAACGTAGGCAAAAATAGGTTCGCGAATAACCATGCCTAAAACAAAGCCAAATGCAAGAAGAAGAAGTATGAATAATTCTGCCCAATCGTGATCGAGTCCTAAAATTCCTCCTCCGTGACCACTCATCAGAAATCACCCCGAAGTGATTCAAGAAAAACACCAGGTTTTTCTGAACAGAAAATTCGTTTTGAATTTTCTTGTTTCTGGAGGTCCCAACAACACAAAGAAAACATTGTTTTCTTGTGCACAGAAACAAAGTTTCTCGTGAATCGTTGTTTTGTTGAGACCATGTTTATTTCTCCGAGCCAATGAGTATGAAAAACCCACCGGCAAGCAACCCAATAATTGCAGAGATAATAATTCCAAAGAGAGTGTTTGTGAGGAGCAGAATACTTCCAGCGATGATGGCAACGATACATAACATAAAATAGCTGCGAGAACCAAAAAAGATAGATAGGCCATCTAGTTGAGGAAGGGGGAGAATGCACAAAGCTGCCGCGATCAGATTAATCAAAAGACCTTTTTCAAAGAAATACGCACTGGGAAAGAGATACAGCCCCATAGAAAAAATGATGGCGAGAATGAGGTGCGACCAAATTGACCACATAGAGATAACGGCATTTTCTTTGTAGCCAAATCCATACCTGAATTCTCCAAGGCGTTGCCGTACCATAAATGAAGGCACAATACCACCTATTAAAATAAGGGGAAGACGACCACTAGTGATAAATGCAAGAGCAAGAGCAATAAAAATTCCCGTCCACCAGAGACGAAATACGACTAAATATCCTTGGCTTAAACCAAAGATTTTTTGACAAGTAAAACGAAACCAAAAACTAAATGCTGCGATGATAGCAACAAGCAAAAAATTGCCTATCCCCACTGCTGCATTAAACGAGTCTGTACCCCAATCACGAAATGAGAAGATGAAAGCAGTAAAACCTACTGCAGCAATAAGACCCACAACTTCTTGACGGTTGAAACTGTACGATTCATGAATACGAGCCCGCAACTCTTGGTACGAAACCATGGTAGAAGGAGATTTTTGGTGTTTATAAAAGATGTGGGAGATGCGAGTGTCCTAGGACGTTTGAGAGGCACCCACAAAATCATCAACGCTATCTCTTTTGCCACCATTAGGCCGAGGCGGATAGGTATTCCACGTAAAAAAATAACTCTGGCTAGTTCGAGGTGAATACAAAGTTCTAACAAAGTGATAATGTCGTGAGGGTAATTCTGGGGAATAACAACCTAATGCAAGATTGAGAGATAATTCGCCTGTACGGTCTGAGAGAAGGTACCCCTTACCAGTAAACTGTAAGTATACTCTTTCAAAATCAACGATGGGAAGCACTTCCCAAGTAAGAGGGTTACGAGAAAACTTTCCCGCAATAAAACCTGCTGGAGATAGAAGACGAAAGCGAGAAACTGGTTTTATTTGCTGATCTTTGTTGGTAACGAAATCAGTGATAGACTCAGCCTTATATATTGGAGGAAGTAGAATGCCAAAAATGCCTAAATCAGAGGTTATTGATTCCATTCGAAATATTGATTATTTTCTAATTAATTGTATACACTACGCCTTCTCCAACAACCACAAATTATGCAAACTTTGTCCGCGTTCTAAGGTCCGTTGGTCAAGTAAAGTAAATTTCTCAGGGATAGGAAGTTCAAGAGTAGCACGGCCAACAATGAGCATTTTGCCTTTGGGTTTGAGAATCAACGCAGATTGATAATATATTTCATTGAGTTTTTCTTCATCTTTACGGGTGAGATGAAAGAGCAGGCAATCGAAGAAGGCATCACCATAGGCAACGTCAAGATCTTCAATGCTTTGTTTACGTGCGTTGATGGCTTTGGCAACACCGGCGAGCGTGGCATTTTTGCGAATGGAGAGTAAATTTCCCGTGGTTTCATCAAAGGTATAGACTTCATGAGGTAACGAGGAAGGAGGAAGAGGAAGAGTACAAGACGTAAAATAAGGGATCTCGAGAATATTTTGCAGATCATGAGTAAGAGGATAGTGATTAGCAATGGTGGCAGCTTCAATGGCAGCAGACCCATCTTTAGCAAAGCCAACTAGCAATTTTTGACCTTCTTTGTAGCCTAATAAAGAGAGGAAATACGCCTGAGAATCGCCTTTAAATGATGCAGCATGAGCAAAGAGACGATATTGCCGTGCATCAAGTTCTTGCGCAAGGACATCAATCCCAAAGAAATATTTTTCTCCATCAAAATATACCAGAACTAATTGTTGAGGATTGCGTAATTCAAGTGTGGGAATAATTTTATGTGTTTCAAGCTGCGAGAAAAGAGCACCTGCAACTTGCTTCGCAATAGGTAGACGGTTTTCTTGACCAGGTACGCCTTCAATTTCAACCCGAAACGAGCGACCGTTGGTAAAAAACTTTTCCCAAGGAAATGAAGCAGGGAGCAGAGGGGTCTGTTCAAGGTTGAGTACGGAACCTAGATCAATGAGCAAACGACGAGAAAGATGAGAGTAATGTAGTAGAGTGAGAAATTGCGCAGGGTCGCTAAGAGTACCAGAGACAATACCATTACCTATTTTATGAGGAGAACTCTGGGGAAGCAGCGCAGTAGCTTCATGGATGAACGCATCTTCAAATCCAGGATGAACTAACGCAGACCATTTCATATAAATCAATTTTAGGGCTTTATTTAATTACTTTACGAGTAAATTCATATAATTTTCATCGATGGTCTTAATGCGAACTTTACTTATTGTGGCAGATCTTGTGATGAAGAACCAGAATCAGAAAGAGCAGGATCAACATCTTCAGCGGCAATTTGCGCAGCAGCAGCAAGAGAGTCAGTTTCGTCCATGCGCATGACACGCACACCTTGTGTTGCGCGACCAATTAATGATATCTGATTGCAAGGGATGCGAATACCAATTCCCTGACGTGAGACTAACATGATTTCACCACTTCCGTCAACAAGCATGACGGCTGCAACAGGTCCGTTTTTGTCAGTAATTTTAATATTGGTGACGCCTTTTCCACCACGATTACACAAACGATAATCACTTACAGGAGTACGTTTGCCATAGCCTTTTTCCGTGATAGTGAGTATTTCTTTCCCTTCATCAGCAGCTAACATGCCTATGACATAATCATTTTCATCAAGACGAATACCACGTACACCACCGGCAGCTCGACCCATGGCGCGCACAGCTTCTTCGTGGAAACGATTGGCATTACCATATTTGGTAACGAGAATAATTTCATTAGACCCGCTGGTATATTGCACTCCAACAAGCGAGTTTCCTTCGTCTAAATTGATAGCACGAATACCACCTTTACGAGGACGAGAAAATTCTCCCAGAGGTGTTTTTTTGACAGTTCCGTCTTTTGTTGCCATGAAAAGATACCCTTTACTAAAGTCGCGCACAGGAACGATAGCAGTAATAGTTTCTCCCTCACTCATTTCGAGCAAATTAGCAATATGTTTACCTTTAGCCTGTCTTGTTCCCTCGGGAATATTATACACTTTTAACCAATAGAGTTGACCTTGGTTTGTGAAGAAAAGAAGATAATCATGAGTTGAGGAAACAAAGAGTTTTTCAACGAAATCTTCATCATCTTTGGTTCCCGCAGCAACAACTCCTCTACCGCCACGACGCTGTGTTTTATATGTGTCAATAGGAAGACGTTTGACGTATCCAGAGTTAGTCATAGTCACGACAACTTGTGTTTCTTCGATAAGTTCTTCTAAATCAATATCTTCATCTTCTCCTATCATTACTTTGGAGCGACGCACATCTTGATAATCATCACGAATTGCGGTGAGTTCTTGAGTAATTAATCCTAATACTTTCGTTTCTGATGCAAGGATGGAATTATATTCATCAATATTTATCATCAATGATTTATGTTCTTCACGGATTTTATGGCGCTCAAGCGCAGCGAGTTTTTGCAATCGTAAATCAAGGATTGCTCTTGCTTGAATTTCAGAAAGAGAATAGGATTGTATGAGGAAATCACGAGCTTTTTCAACAGTTTCGCTTCGTTTAATACCTGCAACGATCTCATCAACATTTTCTAGGGCAATGAGTAATCCATCAAGAATATGCACTCGTTTCTTAGCTTCTTCTAGATCATATGCTGTGCGACGGCGAATTATTTCAATGCGATGTTGGATATGATGTTCAAGGAATTCTTTAATGCCAAGGATACGAGGTTGATTGTCAACCAACGCAAGCATAGTTATTCCAAACGAAATTTTAAGTCGGCTATGTTGGTAGAGTTGATTTAAAATCACATTAGGATCGGCATCTTTTTTGAAATCAATAACAATACGAATTCCCTCTTGGTCAGATTCGTCGTTAATGTTGCGAATACCCAGAATTATTTTCTCGTTTACTAACGCGGCGATTTGAGTGATAAGTTCCTCTTTATTGACTTGATAAGGAATCTCAGAAATAATGATTTGATCTTTTTCGATACGACTAACTGATTTAATGATAACTTTTCCTTTGCCTTTAGCATAGGCCTGCAAGAGACTTGCTCCACAGAGAACTTCTCCTCCTGTAGGAAAATCAGGAGCAGGGATATAACGAATTAAATCTTGTACACTAAGATCAGGGGTTTGGATAAGCGCTATGAGAGCATCGCAGACTTCTTTGAGATTATGCGGAGGAATGTTGGTAGCCATTCCTACGGCAATACCAGACGATCCGTTAATGAGAAGATTGGGAATTTTTGAGGGTAAGACCGAGGGTTCTTGGAGCGAGCCATCAAAGTTGTCTTTGAAATCAACGGTTTGTTTCTCGATATCATGAAGCATTTCTTCGGCAATTTTATTGAGTTTTGCTTCAGTATACCTCATTGCTGCTGCGGTATCTCCATCGATGGAACCAAAGTTACCTTGACCTTTGATTAAGGGATAGCGTAGAGAGAAATCTTGGGCCATACGCACTAAAGAATCATACACCGCGGAATCGCCATGAGGATGATACTTACCTAGTACTTCCCCAACAATTCTTGCACACTTTTTAGAGGGTTTGTTATGTAACATGCCCATTTCGTACATTGCATAGAGAATACGACGATGGACAGGTTTGAGACCATCTCGAATATCTGGCAGCGCCCGACCCACAATAACCGACATAGCGTAATTGACATACGCTGTCTTCATTTCTTCTTCAATAAGACGAGGGATAATCTGGTCTTTGGATTGATCACGAGGGGGTTGGGGTGTGGCCATTTTGGAAGTGAAATTGGACGATTTGATCGATTTGATTTATCGACGCTAAAATCTAGAAAAAATAGGGCAAAGAGAGTATATAAAGGTTTCCAAGGTAGAGGATACAATTTAGAATTGGTAGAAAGTTTAAAAGCTCACTCTTTTTGTTCTTCTTCTATGTCTTCGATAAGGTCTTCTTCAACTTCGCCCATAATTTCTTCATCTTGCTCTTTTTCTGTTTGAGAGGTTCTTTTGGAACTACCCATGGCTTTCTTGATTTCTTCTCGCGCAACATTTTCTTTTTCTTCTAGATCAATTAGGCGTTCGACTTCATCAGTTTCTTTTTCCACGTTTTCAGCTTGGTTAATAATTTCGGCAGGGACACGAGCAAGGAATGCCTCTTTAGCTTGAGCACTGGGCAAATCAAAATATTCAAAGAATTTAGGGGTTAATTTGAGACGAAAAGTACGACCAAATTTCTCCTTGGAGATAAAACCTAGTTCCTCGAGACGTTTCATATGGTCATAAGCAGCAGCACTGCGCATTTTCACCACATCAGATTGAACAACGGGATATTTCCACGCAATCACGGCAAGAGTTTCCATTAAAGGACGTTCTAATTCTGTTGAGCTTACTAACGAACTTACCAGCGGAACGAATTCATCACGCACAGTAAGCTTCCACCCATGATCTTTTTTGACAAGTTGAAGGGAATGGTCTTTCTGGGCATAATCTTGAGATAACTTCTCGAGAAGAGAAGTAGTTTCTTCGATACTTAGAGCACATAAACTGGAGATACGTTCTGGAGTGATCTCTTTACCAACTGCAAAGAGAACTGCTTCCACTTTTTTTTCGTTTAATTCCATGTTATTTAGTAGTTATTTTCCTTCAAAATTGAGTATCATTCATGTAAAGAATATTTGCTGTTCTTCAAATCAATCTTTTTTTCATCAATGAGCTTGTCGCAAAAATCACCCATTTTTTGTTCATTATCAACACCAGTGAGTGAACAGAGTTCTGATAGAGTCAATGGACCTGCACGAAGCAGAACTAAGACAAAATTTTTGAGCAGTCCGGCACTGTTGCGTTTAAGATGTTCATTTTCAATTTTAAGCTGTTTTGCAATCATATCTGCGTTATGCAAATGAGTCTGAAGATCGGAGATGAAGAGAGAAATATCCACATCACTCAAAGTTAATTTTTCTGGTTCGATGATCTCAATTAATGAAGGCATGTATTCAAAACAAAAACGGGAAATTTCTTTGAGTTCGTTGGTTTTAATTTCAAGTTCAGCAAAGGTCGCCCACATCCCTTCTTCAGTATGTTTTTTTCCTTCGGCTAGTTCTTCTTCAAGGACAATAAACTTTTTGTCAGCTTTGATTTTTGTAACGTATTCTTTAATAGCACCCTCAACGTGCTCTTTGGGTTTGCCAATAACTTCGATGAGAGCGCGAAAGGTAATTGGAGGATTCATGTAAGACTGGAAAAGAAGGCAGTTTTTAAGTATTTCTACAGTGCATGTATTTCTAGATAGATATCTATTTTACAGGGAGCCCTATGTTGTCTTTTCATTTCGTTGTTCTCTTCACATTTTCCCAGAATAGAGTTATAACGCATAGGCTTAAGCTAATGATAAGTATAGCAGGAATAAGTGCGCTTGCTTTCCTGCTGTTTGATTCGTATGCGACAAAGCCCATACTTTGGTTAAACAATGAGGATGTATGTGAAGGACTAGGTAAACCTTCTGGCATGGCAAGACCAAGATTATTTTGAGTATTGGCGAGAGTGAAAAAAGGATTGCTTTGAGTTAAAGATAGATTAGGTGAATTAAAAAATTGAGATTTCTGGAACTGGTTATTTGAAGGAGAGTAAAATACTGACCCAGTCCATTCTTTGGCGGTTTTTTGTCCTTCTTTGAGCAATTTGACTTTCACGCTATAATTACCCTCAGGAGCAAGATCATCAATCGTTAACGTGAATGGAATCACCTGTGTCTCACTTTTGTCAAGATTAAGTATCTGAGCATTGGCTTCGCGCAAATTTTCGTCGCCTTGGCAAGAATAACAGGTACGACCTTTGTAGAGATAAGACCAGACTTTGTATTGCGCAGGATCTTTACCATTATTTATCTGCACATCAAAATCGAAGAAAGGTTGTGTGACCATAGAGGGAAATGAAGGAATACGAAATGACACGCTTCGTGCAGTTGCAAGAGAACTCGTTGAGGAAGAATCTTCAGGTAGATCGTCACATTCATCGGATCGATCTTCTGTAATAGAAATATCTTGTTCGTCTTTCATGCCTAATCCTTCGAGAACAACTTGTGCAGTCCCAGAGTTGTATTTTTCTGCACAGTTTAAGTCAATGAAAAGAGGAACCGTAAGATTGTAAGCTTTAAATTGTTGAGAGAGGGTGATGCGAGCGGTGTCGCTGATTTTTTTGGATCCTTTCTCAACCCAAAGAGTGACAGAGGTAGAGGAAGAATCACCCCTGTATAACGCTAATTTTGTTTCAATGCTATCCCCCCATTTAGCGATGTTATCACCCCCAACATTAACCTTTTCGATTGAAATAAATGAATTATTTTGATGATACTGCTGGTTAATGGCAACCACATGTGAAGCATTGTTATTAAGCTGGGCTGCATCATTACAAGATTGATTTACTTGCCAGAATGAGAGACTATATGTGCCCTCAGGCAAATTTGGAGAATAGGTTCTGGAATTTGAAGAAGTAATGAGTTGTGAAGTCCAAGGCTGGTATGTTTCAACGATACGACCAAAGATATCTTCTATTTGACCACGAACAGTGATATTTTGAATGGGACCATAAAGACGAGAAATTTCAATGGTGAAAGAAAAATTTTCTCCACGAGAAATAGCAGGAGGGTTGGTAAAAGCAAGTTTCCAATCACAAAGAGGAGTATAATGGTTTTGAGCTGCAGGAGTTGGGGGCGTTTCTACCCATTGCATATCAACTTTCGACCAGCTCATGCCTTCGGTAGTTTGACTATAGGAAACGCTATCGATAAGAGTATCGTGGTAATATAGACGTATCTCTTCAAATCCATTATCGTTTAATGCAAAATCACTATCTCCATCGCGATAAATTGAGACATACTGAGAGGGAAACAGAATGAGACTGGCATTAAAGAGGTTTGTGGAAGTGATGAATAGCTCATGATCATCTTGTTCGTCTTTAAGAATCAGACCACGTAAATCTAATGGTTTATTTCCCGCGTTGTATAACTCTACCCATTCGCCTTGCGGTTTTGTTGCTGCAGCATCACCAAATGGATCTGGGAGGAATTCTGTGATTTGGAGTGGAGCATAATCTTACGAGAGAAACCAAATGCTATTTTCATAGCCAGGTGTGCCGTTGAGAGTAATACTTTCAGCCCAGGAATTATCTTCTCGGCGTTCTAACGAATGATTGTTACCGTTTGCCCCTTGTGAGAAAGTATAGGTAAAATGAGATGCCAAATTATTGTTAGTAAGAGAAAGATTTTCAGCGGTGTTGGAAAGACCATTGCCTAATGAATTGTCATCGACGCAAAGAAAAGAAACATTTTGGGGAAGAGATTGAAATAGAGTACTATCTTGGTCAACAAGAAGCAGATATCCGCGTGGAGAGAGAAGAAAAGAACACTGATTATGAGCACGACAACAAATGAGTTCATCGATGTCACGAGAGTCTGAGAAAGTTGAATTTGAAAGATTAAGAATTTGATTAGTAGGATTGTAGAGTTCGACCCATTCTTGATCATCATATGAATTATACATTACTTCGTTGATTTGGGGTTGCGCTATGGCTAGTGTACTTAGAAATAAAATGAGTATCACATAGTGCCTCATTTGAGACTAGAGGAATTTTAGAAAATAAAAAACTTACTTTTGGAGATTATTTGACTTCTTGATTTTTTTGAGAAGTACGTGATTTTTGAGAAGATGTAAGAGAATGTTTAAAAATTGTAAACACAGAAAAAATTTATGATTATTAAAACGCCTCATTTTGAATTGGCAGTCTATCTGCGTGGAGATTTGAATGCGAAAAAGGTGATGCTCCTTCTTCCAGGAAAATTAGATACTAAAGATTATGCACATATGCGAAGCCACGTAGATTATTTCGCAACACACGATTATCTGGCATGCGCATTTGATCCACCAGGTACGTGGGAGAGCCCCGGAGATATTTTTCAATACACCGTAACAAATTACCTTCGTGCTATTGAAGAGCTTATTGTTTATTTTGGAAACAAGCCAACCGTGCTCATGGGTCACAGCAGAGGAGGAACGATGGCATTACTCGCAGGAGCAGGTAATAACGCAGTAACACATATTATTGCAGTTATGTCAAATTGTGATCCTATTACTGGTCACAAATCAACATTAAAAGGAGTGGAAATATCAACTCGCGATGCACCGACTGGAAGTAAAAGAACCTTTCAACTGCCGGTAACGTATTACGAAGATGCTGCAAAGTATAACACACGAGAGGCAGCTGCTACATGTACAAAGCCAAAGCTCTTTTTTGTAGGAATGAAAGATACAATTGTTCCAAAAGAGTCTGTAAAAGTAATATATGAGATGGCATCTAAGCCCAAACAACTTTATGAGTTAGATTGTGACCATGATTATAGACGTTATGCTGAGAAGATTGAGGAAGTAAACAGAGTTGTAGAAGAATTTCTTGAAAAGTACGCTTTGGAATGAGGATTTTAGGATAGTTACTATTCCACAATACTAAACAAATCTTTTAAACAGCTTTGGCTGCATTGGTAGTATGGGATGGCTTTTTGGTAAAAAGAAAGTGGCACCGCGGGTTCCCTTTCCTGAAGGAAAGTTTGATGAAAATGCTTTGCGTTTTCCTACAATGCCTTCATCAATGGAGAGGAGTATAGAACCTGACGAGATCAAAGACGCAGTGGGTTTTGGAAAACCGATTTCTATGCCAGAAGAAAAGCCAGTGCCTCGTTTTGAAATACCACGATCAGTTTTTCCTCCAGCACCCACTATGAGAGAAACGAGAAATATCAATGTAGCTACTCAACCAGTCTCTGTTGGTCCTTCTCCACTTTTTATTAAAATGGATGTGTATCAAGAAGTTCTGGAAGAATTTGAAGAATTGAAACAAACACTCCAAGAATTAGGGCATATTAATCACGCTTTAGAACAATCAGAATATAATGAAGAAAATAATTTTGCTCGCCTACGACGTGTTGTCAAAGTGATGCATGATAAATTTCAAGAAACGGATAAAATCTTGTTTCCATCCTAGGAGGGATTACTATGGATCGCATGCCAGTATTTGTAAAAATTGATGATTATGAACAGGTTATCGCACTTATAAAAGTAGTACATGAGAAACTAGAAGATGCTAAGACTACACTTAACCGTATTCATGAACTTAAAAATGAAGAAGATCACCATGTAGAAATGTGGCAAAACACATTAGGCGAAGTTGAGAAAAAATTGGAATTTATTGAACACTCACTCAATGAACCAGAACACACCCAGTAAGAGATACCATGGCAGCACGAAAACATTCTCATCAACCGGTACCTGCGCATAAGCAAGCTCACAAAGAAGCACGCAGTACTGGAGAAAAAGAGCCAGAGTTAATGGTACAACTTCCGGATCCAAAGATGATTCGAAAAGAAGTGTTAGAATCTTTACGAGAAGTAATTATTTTTATGCAAGGATATGAGAAATTCAGAGCTTTGCAGGATGAAAAAGTAGGTTTGTTTTTGAAATTAAAAACAGATGTTAAAGAAATTACAACTCTTCTTGATACCAAGTTACGAGCTCACTTTCCAAAAGGAAAATTGCGTTTACCAACTCCTGTTGCTGCACCTGTATCAGTTCAAACTCCGGTTGAGCCAAAAATAGTGACACAATCGCCTGGTCCTCGACCTGCTAGTTCTCAAACAAATAGAGTTCAACGAGATGAACTTACAGAACTTGAAGATCAATTAAAAGATATTGAAGGACAATTACAGGGATTAAATTAATTTTTTGTATTCTTCTTTTCTTAGAGCTATAGTTTTATAAAAGAAATAATAATTTTTCAGATTAGATGTGACCGTGTCAGTAGGAAAAAAACAAAATCGGTTTTTGCATTGTTACATCATAAGATAAAATTAATGCGGACGTGCCAGAGTGGCCAAATGGGATAGACTCAAACGGCAGTAAAATGCCCTAGATATCTATTGGCTTAGTGCCTACGCAGGTTCGAGCCCTGCCGTCCGCATGAACAAAGTAAATGTAGAAAAGCAGGTTCAAAAACAACTGTTTTTGGATGTCTGCTTCTACATTTTTTATGATTTTTTGAGTGGATTTATAGTCATCCACTAAGTTGAAAGACTTAGTTGGTTTACTATATCGTTAAAAGGTTTGAACTATGGAGGAACCAGTCATTGATTTTTGGTATTCTATTTTACTTAAAACTGATTCCATGGTTGTCGTTGCAAAATCAGGCAATATGCCTGTGCATGAAGGAGGATTGTATATTCATCATTGTCTGACTGCTTTGTTGGAAAAAAAATTAGGATATCGTGTATTTCCAGTGTATCGATTGGATCGCGAGACGTCGGGTATTGTTGTATTTGCTACATCCGGAGAGTTAGTTAAAAAGTTGTTTGATTCTATTTCTAATAAAGAGTATGTAGGAATTTGTGAGGGTATTATTGATGGAGCTAGGCATATTGATGCACCCATAGGGGAAGTGAAAGGGGATTATATCAATTGGAAAAAATGTGTTAATGTTAATGGGAAAAAAGCTCAAACAGATATTTATCCTCTGCGAGTGGTGGGAGGATGTACGTTACTTCGAATAATTCCTCGGACAGGTAGACAACATCAAATTCGAGTTCATTTGTCATCTATTGGACACCCACTCGTAGGAGATAAAATATACGGCACATCTGATAAGCTGTTTAAAGAGTATTTGGACTCCGGTGTTGTTGGTGTACGGCAGATGTTGCATTTAGGTCACATTTCTATTGAGGGAAGAGAGATTGAGTGTGAAATGCCTGAGGATATGAGAAAGAGGATGGAGTGACAAAATTTTAGCAAACCGAAAATATTTATATAGCCTAGGAGATTGGTGTTAATATGATCACTTTCTTTAAACGCGAAACGTCGAAAGGAAAGTTGCATACTCTTCTTAGTTTTGAAAATGATTGTTGGATTCATGTGACAAATCCAGATGAAAGAGAATTAGAGTTATTAGAAAACACGTATAAGTTAGATCGTGAGTTAATTGAGGCAGCGCTTGATGAAAATGAGTTACCTCGTTTTGATAGTTATGAACAACGAAATTATATTTTTATCAAAACCGTGAATTCAGAAGGAACAAAGCTTGCTACATTACTTATTGCGCTGAGTGAAAATTTTATTTTGACGCTAACACGTGATGAACCGCCTTTTCTTCATACTTTTATTGATGGAACAGAAGAATTTAGTCCGAGTCAAAAACGAAAATTTTTATTGAAAATGCTGTTTTTATGTAATGATGATATGGAACGGGCAACGATTCGAGTTGTTCGAAGTGTTCAACGTAGTCGTAAAACGGCTGAAGATCTCAAAGATGAGGATATGAGTAATCTTTTGGTGTATGAGGATTTTCTTAACAATCTTGTTTCAACATACTATTATGCGAATTTATTATACTTAAAGTTGCTACGAAAAGTTGATTTCGTTGAAGATGACAAAGCGTCTCTTGATGATTTAATTGTTGAATCGACTCAGGGAATGAACACATGTCGCGCGTCTCTTAAAACGATCTCAAACGTACGAGATTATCATACCGCAGTTTTAACCAACCGCCTGAATAAAACTATTAAAGTCTTGACAATTTTTACAATTTTTATTACTATTCCTGCGGCAATTTCAGGAGTTTATGGAATGAATGTCGTTCTTCCTGGTGGACATAACGATCAAGCGTTTTGGTATATCATCACATTTATTATCATATTGTGGAGTTGTTTCTTTTATTTCTTGAAGAAGAAGTCAATTATTTGAGTTACGTTTTATACAAAGACTACCGGGTTACTTTCTGTATACACAGCCATCCTACACAACGAACCTTTTTTATACTCCAATTCTATTATCTATCCTATGGCAGCTGGGTTAGAGATTTGCACCATTGGCGGGTTTACCAAAACTGAAGGAAATAGCGTTGCTGTACGAGTAGATAATGAAGTAGTAATTCTGGATATGGGTCTTTCGATGGAGGATTATATTCGTTATACTGAGGATCTTGAGGATACAAGTGCTAAAACCTATAATCAACTACTCAAAGCGAATGCGGTACCAGATTATGGTTTTATCAATGATTGGAAGGATAAAGTTATTGCAATTATTCCAACCCATGGGCATCTTGACCATGTTGGCGCTGTGCCTTTTGCGGCTGGACTTTTTCCCAAGGCGCCGATTATTTGCACCGCGTTTACTGCAGAGGTGCTTAAAACTATTCTGCTTGATGATAAGATGGAAATTCCAAACAAGACCGTTGTGCTTGAATCCAATGCGACGTACAAACTTTCTGAAAAAATTATGGTAGAGTTCGTCCATGTTACTCATTCAATCCCCCATACAGTTATTGTTGTCTTGCATACTCCTCATGGAAAGTTAATGTATGCAAACGATTTTAAGTTTGATCTACAGCCAGTTTTAGAACATAAACCTAATTTGAAGAGGCTAAAAGAGTTAGGTGATGAGGGCGTAGAAATTTTAATAGTTGATTCGTTGTATGCGCATTTACATAAGAAAACCCCTTCGGAGAGTGTGGCGCGCCATATGCTTCAAGAAGTAATGCTTAAGACTGAGAGTAAAGGACGGGCGATGATTGTAACAACATTTTCTTCCCATATTGCACGTCTTAAGAGCATTATAGAAATGGGCGATAAACTAAATCGTAAAATTATTTTTGTAGGAAGATCATTAGATAAATATTGTCGCGCGGCAGAGAATCTAGATTTAGTTGATTTTTCAAAACGAGTGCAGATGATGCGATTTCGAGACCAAGCGGAACGGATGTTTAAGCGTATTGAGAAAGATGGGAGAGACAAATATCTCATTGTTTGCACTGGACATCAAGGTGAACCTAAAGCGGTTCTTTCAAGAATTGCGCGTAAGGAGACAGAATTTGTATTTCACCCAGGAGATATCGTTGTGTTTAGTTGCCAAACTATTCCTGTTCAGATAAATATTGATCAACGTAAAAAATTAGAAGAATCACTTAAAGCGCAAAAAGTTCGGATGTTTTGTGATGTGCATGTTTCTGGTCATGGCGCATTAGAGGATCATCGTGAGATGTTCGAGTTGGTACGTCCAAAACATATTATTCCAATTCATGCTGAACCAGCTAAGGGCAAGATGCTTGCTGATTTTGCGGCAACGATTGGATTTAAGAATACCCACATTATGCAAGATGGAAAGAGAATTACGTTATAGGTTCGTTCAAAATAGGTGAAGAAGATGCGATTTTGGATTCTGGTAGTACTGTTGATTGTTCTGGTTTGTGTTTCTTGTACTACTACACAAAATGCTGTGTCTTCTGAAGAGGTAAAAAATCAAGTACCAATTTCTCAAGAAGTGCGTGAAGAAAAAATAGAGGTAGATGACGAAGTATTACCGCAAATAGTGGAAGATGAAAATAAAACACTTGAGCCGATTATTGAGACTATTAACCCTGCCGCCTCCCCATCAATAAAGACGATTGAAACTAGGATTTGGCAACCACGTCCAGGATTACGTTGGCATTGGCAACTTTCGGGTGAGATTAATGAGGAATATGATGTAGATGTGTATGACATTGATTTGTTTGAAAGCGATGCTGCGTTGATTTCTCGATTACAACAGCGAGGCGTAGGCGTGATTTGTTATTTTAGCGCAGGGAGTGTAGAAGATTGGCGAGAGGATGCTTCTTTGTTACCAGCCCGTGTGATAGGAAAAGAATTGGAAGGATGGGAGGGTGAGAACTGGGTTGATATTCGATCTAGTGAAGTGAAAAAATGGGTTACTCAACGGTTGGATCTTGCAGTTGCAAAAGGCTGTGATGCGGTTGAGCCAGATAATGTTGACGGATTTGAACAAGAGACTGGATTTGCTCTTCGCCATCAAGATCAATTAGATTTTAATGAATGGATGGCGCGTGAAGCACATGCGCGGGGACTGGCCATCGGATTGAAGAACGATTTGATGCAAATTGAGGAATTAGTAGATGATTTTGATTTTGCAGTAAATGAAGAGTGTTTTGAACAAGAGAATTGCGAAGATATTTTGCCATTTGTTGAGAGTGGTAAAGCTGTTTTTGGCGCAGAATATGCTCTGGAAAAAAGAGATTTTTGTTCTAAAGCTTTAGCTATGGATTTTTCTTGGATTCGCGCAGAGTATGATTTAGATGGAGCAACGAGTGTGTGCTCTTCTTGATAACTTGAGAACTTGAAAAAAGAACCTGCCTTTTTATTACAACAAACTTTATAAAGACTTTATGCCTCAAAATTTTATAGTTGGGGGGTAGTTATTCATGAAATTAGTGCTGGCTGAACCAAAATACTTCAAAGATAGTATTAGTATCATTTCTGAACTGGTAAGTGAAGTGAAGATCAAGATTGGTAAAGATGCTCTTGAAGTTGTAGCAATGGACCCTGCCAACGTAGCGATGGTTGTCTTTAAGCTTCTCGCCAGTGGATTTACGAAATATGAAGTAAAAGAAGCGGAAGAAATCGGTATTAATCTTAATAATCTTAAACAGATGCTTAAACGGGCGAATAGTGATGATATTGTTACTCTTGAAACAACGGAAGACAGCAAATTTAAAATTGAATTGAAAGGTAATACGACGCGTTCGTTTTCCTTGCCTATCCTTGATCTTGATGAAAAAGAACAACGCGTTCCTGAGCTTACATTTCCTCTTACGGTTACCACTCAAGCAAAAGTTCTTCAAGACGCAATTGATGATGTAAGCGTCGTGGCAGAGTCGGTTACATTATTATGTGAAAAAGACCATTTATTTGTCAAAGCAGAAGGAGATCTTTCCAAAGCATTTATTGATATTCATGCTGACGATGTTACAGGTATTAAAGTTGATAAAGCAGATGCAAAGTACAAGGCAAAGTATTCTTTAGAATATTTAAAAAAAATGATTGCTGGAGGAAAAGTGTCTGATACCGTTCACGTTTATTTTAATACTGATTATCCATTAAAATTAGAGTATAAAGTGACAGATCGATTGTTACTTAGCTTTATTTTAGCTCCACGTGTGGATAATGATTAGATTTGTTGTTATTTCTTAGTGATAAATTTGAAAAGTTTTAAAACTATGGGTCTTATTTTGCCCTAGATGTCTTTAGAATCCGTTTTGAAAAATGCATGGAACGCAACTTTGGAAAACGTGCGAGAGAAGCGCTATCTTCGCCCTTCAAATTATGTGAGTGATATTGCTGCTGGTAATATCTCACGAACGCCTGCTTATATGGTTGTAGACAATATTCTACTCGGTGTGCCTGATGAAAACGTTTTAGCCTCCGCGGGGAATTCACTTATGACTTGTGTTTTTGGCTGGTCGTTAGTATATACGTTAGGGAATTCTGTTCTTGCTACAGGATTAGGTGAGACTTATCAGGAACACAAAAAGAAAATTGATGCAACATATTCAGCAGTGTTGACGTTTGGATTCGGTATGACTATGAATCTGTGGGCAGGTTATGATCTTAAACAAGCGACAACGGCATCAGTTTTACGGGCAGCAATTGGTATCCCATTGGGACCGGTAACTCGGTATTATACTGATTCGTTTAGACAAAGTAGAGGAGAAGTGGTAACGGCAGCAGATACTCATTTTAAAGATAAAGATTGGAGATATAGCATGTCACAAATTGTAGCAATGATTGCTCTTCCGATCGCAATTGCAGGTGCAGCCATTTTAGCAACACCAGAAGGATATAGGGGAATTCATTCTGTGATCGAATCTGTTCTTCCTTAGTGTAATTTAGACCCATAGTTACTTTTATTAACTCTTTTTTATTCTTGATGTTGTGATAGATGTATTGGTAGTATTAGCTATCTTTTTAGTTAGTTGTCTTGCTACAATGTTGTTAGTTCGGTATAAACCAACGATTGTTATACCAGTGCCACATAAGAAAAAAAGTCATATTGAGATTGATACATTCTTTTTGGGAGTGATGTTAGGCGCAGCGAGTATTGTGTTGTTTAATATTGTTTCATATGAAAGTGCAGTGGTTAGCATTTTAGGAAATACTCAATTATCACCCTTGGGGGTTGTGTTTCTCTTCTTCTCAATGATATTTATGAGTATTTTTCTTGATGCGTGTGGTATGTTTGAATATGCTGCGCGTAAAGCGTTGGTGTATGCAGGTAATAGTGGCACGAAATTGTTTTTTTCGTTGTATACCACGATTGCAATACTTACAATTTTTACTTCGAATGATATCTTGATTTTGACGTTTACACCATTCATTTATTACTTTGCAAAACATGCAAAAATTGATCCTAAACCTTATTTTTTTGTAGAATTTTTTGCGGCTAATACGTGGAGTATGTTTCTCTCAGTTGGCAATACAACTAATTTGATTGTGGCGAGCGCATTTGAAATTTCGTTTTGGGATTATTTTGCGGTGATGTTTTTTCCCACTATTGCTGCAGGAATTGCGAACGCGTTGATTACGTATTATCTTTTTAGAGATTCGATTAAAGGCAAAATTAAAATTGTGCATGTTGACCCAAAAAAAGCTCTTACTAACAAGACAGGTGCGATCGTAGGTACAATTATTCTTACTTTATGTATTCTGACTATCTCGCTTGCACCATTTTTAGGGTGGGATATTTGGACAACTTCTGTGGTTTTCGGATTATTACTTCTAGGATTTATCATTGCCCAGAATATGTATCATCGTTGGCGTGGGGGAAAAATACAGTCTCTTCATGCTCTGATTGTTAAAATTCCGTGGCTTATCATTCCTTTTTTGTTGTCGTTATTTATTTTAGTTGAGGCGTTGGAAAAAGAGGGTATTAGTGCCATAGTTGGCACATGGTTAGCAAAGATTAGTTTAGGTATTCCGTCTTTGGTTATTTTTGTGTATGGTGTAGCATCAACATTGGTGGCAAATGTGATTAATAATATCTCAATGACGGTTGCATTTGTACCTATGTTAGGACAGCTGCAGAATGTTAATTTGCTTGCAGCAAGTTATGCTACAGTGATTGGTTCAAATCTTGGCGCGAATTTGACCCCGATTGGCGCACTTGCAGGAATTATGTGGATGTCCCTACTGAAACATTATGGGTGCACTATTTCTTTTAAAGAATTTGTTAAATATGGTTTTCTTGTGACTGCAGGTTCGTTGGTCGTTGCACTGTCGGTGTTGGCGATTGAGTTTATGATTGTATTTTAGAGGGGAACTGTAAAAATAAGAATAGTGCTATCTTTAATTGATTTAATGCTATATGAACGAAAATGAGTTATAGCTGCGGCATCGCGCTTGTGAAGAAGATGATTTAAAATTTGTAATTCGCCTTCGATGAGAAAAACATACGCACCATGGTCTTGAGGAACATGAAATGTTAAAGACTTAGAAAGTTCCAAATGAAGAATTGAAACGGTTGCATCTTGTTCTATATGTAGCCCGCCATGATTCGAGGCAAGTAATGTAGGTATATTTGGTTGGAGAGAGTAAGTGGTTTGATCGTAACGTGGTTTGATATTGTTATTTTTTGGTTCGATCCAGATCTGAAAAAGATGGACTAAGTCGGTTGAGGAGTTGTTAAATTCAGAGTGTTTTACACCTTTGCCTGCAGACATAACTTGCACTTCTCCAGAATTTATTGTTCCGTTACCCCCAGTTGAATCTCGGTGTGTGAGTTCACCTCTGGTTACTATGGTGATAATTTCCATATTTTGATGACTATGAGTAGGAAAGCCTTCGCTTGGAGCAATGGTATCATCATTAAGAACAACAAGTTTACCAAACCTTGTTTTATGGGGGTTGTAATATTCATTAAAGCTAAAGCTGTGGTATGAAGTAAGCCAATCTTCTTTGGTATATCCTCGATCACTTGCTTTATGAATTTCAAGGGACATAAAGATACAAAGAGCCGAATCTTCTTAAAGATGCTTACTTTTATAGTAAACCAACTAAGTCTTTTAACTTTGTGGATGATGATATTAGAAAAGGAAGAGTTAAATATCGCCATTTCTTTCCTAGATACATGGTTCATGGTTCACAGGGATTACATCATTTCGTAAAACGAAAGTGTATTGATGCGACACCACACCCAGATCCATTCAAACGATTTTTGGATAAAATGATTTATGTGGTTGGGGTTATTGGTCCAGTAATGACCGTGCCGCAGATATTGCTTGTGTTTGGGGAGAAGAGTGCAGAGGGTCTTTCAGCAGTAACATGGACGACGTATACATTTCTGTCTTTCTTTTGGTTACTGTATGGGGTTGCTCACAAAGAAAGACCAATTATTATTTCTAACGTGCTTTGGATTTTGGCTAATGGATTGGTAGCGATCGGCGCGTTTATGTATGGATAAACGATGTTTTGAATTGTTGATTAAGATATTTGAAGTAGTCTGTTTTGGTTGTTGTGGCAAGGCGTTCTACGATTAATTCTGGGGTAGAGTGAGCAAGAATGCCTAACACTGGGTTATGGTCAATGATGAGATTCATGTTTTCATCTAAACCTTTGGCAACGATACCATCAATCCTGGTGTGGGTAGGAAGGTTGGTGGAGATGTCTCTTCCTAAGTGAGAAGCCATGATGATAAAGCAATTCCTGTCGATGAAAAATTGACAGGTAGCGCGAATGATTTGGGCAGCAGCACCTGGTTCGGTAACGGCTTCCATTTCATCTGCTAAAAGCAGAGTTGGTTCGTTGGACTTGATTTTTGCCAAGTCTGTGAGAAGGGTTTCAAATGCGCCTTTGCTAGTTGAGCCCTTGTTCTTAGCGAAGTAATAGATGTTATGAAATAATGGTGTAGTGATATTGCCTTGAACTGGGAGACCAAGATAGGCTAGAGTGATGGATTGGATGACAAGTTCTAAGAGAGTTGTTTTTCCTCCGCTGTTTGCGCCGGTGAGAATAGAGCAGCGTTCTTGTTGGTTAAGGTAGAAGGTGACTGGTTGAGATTGTTCTAAGAAGAGGTTATGTGCATCTGAGATAGTTAATGAATGCGAGAGTTGAGGATAGCGAAGATTTTCACGTTGAAGATAGTGAGAGATACCTGCGCAAAAATCAAGTATGAGAATAGACTGATTAAGTTGCGTAAGATAATGAGGAATCTGCATGAGTGTTGCAGCGTTTTTCTTTAGTGCTTTGGCAAATTGAATAGTAGAGGAGGTAGTTTGGTGTGTAAGAAAAGTTTGAAGTTCTTGATCATCAACTTTGATGGGAATGGTTTGGGTAAAAAGGGTGGCGGGGAGACCACTTTGAGTGATGTTCTTGGCAACAATTTCCAGAATATCTTTAGGGAGTTTTTCGGTCGAAAAAAGGGTGTAGAGTGCGTCTCCCCGCACGGTCATGGTCGCTAAAGACGACGAGACCCCCCTGTTAATTTCTTCCAATTTTTGAAGAATGTCATCTCGGGTGAGTTTCTTTTTAGAGGGAGATGTGAGCAGATCTAAAAATTCAGAGAGAGGAGTGATGAACGCAAGAGGGGTAGGAGAATTGTAGTTTTTGAGTGTGGTGATGATGGTAGAATAACTTGCAAGCATTACAAGATAGCGTTCGAGATAGACTTCTTCTTCATCGACAAAGAGTACGTTGGGACATTCTTCAAGCATGGATTCGTAGCGTTCACAGTTGGTGGCGTAGACTAAGTCGTACTCTTTAATATCAGCGAGATCATGAGGGGTTCTTAGGAGGGTTACGGGGAATTTTTGTTTAAGATAGGAGAGGTAGAGATTTTCATCTTCCGTTGCAATAATAAGAGAATAAGAGGGTTTCCAAGTAGTTGGAGAAAATGAAAGTTGAGGGAGGGAGAGGAATGGTTGGTCTTGAAGCTGTTTGAAAAATGCTTGTCGTTGTTCTAGGTTGTTGGGGAGGGTGTTGAACAGATCAAGTAGTTGGGAGGTGGTGTTGAATTGAAATTTTTGGGCAAGGTGAGAGAGAACACGTTGATGGATGTTCTTGGCTTCCCTTGTTTTGAAAATAGGGTTTGTGGATGATTTAGTGGTTGATTCTTGGGTAAATGGGGAGAGCTTTTGCTCTTTGATATAGAGGTAGAGATCGTCGAACATGGATTGGTTTCTGTTTGGGGGATATTTAAAGGAATTGCGGAGTTGACCAGTGTGACCAGTGGGGGGATGACTACAAATTGTAGTCAACTGAAAAGAGAATTAGATTAACCTATGATGAATTGTCACGCTTTGGAACAAAACTCGTTGGTTACAATTTGTAACCAGTTCAAAAAAATAACTGTACGCTAAAATCGTACACTAGAAACCGTTACAGAATGAAACGCTTTGGGCCAGTTGGTTACAATTTGTAACCATCTGAGCTGTCCGAAAAGACTGTACAACTGAAAAGTCTTGCAATGAAGAGGTTGCGGACTCTGGCTCGAGTGTCTTCTACTCTAGACATGATCTCAAAGCGATTAACCATTGCGTGATAGAAGAAAAAAGAGGTTATAATGTTACGTACTCTGGAGAATAAGTGATTGCAGGGAATATCTATATTCGTTTACAATCTAAATCTTAATAAACCACCTTCTCTGTAAAATTCTTATGATTCTAGGACGTATTGTGGGTAAGGTAAGTACGACGGATTTTCGTTTTACAGTAACAAGTCCTGCTGCCCGCAAATTTCAATTTATTCAAATCCATCATGTTGAATATGGGTTTGTTCTTGGTCAGATTCGTGAGCTGGAGAGAACAGAGAATGAAACGATGGCAAGTTGTTTAATTGTTGGGTATAAAGATGAGGATGGACGAGTGAAAGGGATTCGCACACCGTTTGTGCCAGGTACAGAAATTCTTGAGGCAGATGATGAGTTTATTACGCAAATTATTGATATTGGCGGTCATGGGGCATATGTAGGGAAACTTGAAGGGAAAGATATTGCGGTCCATATGGATTTGCAGAAAGTGTTGACTCGGCATTTAGCAGTATTAGCAAAATCTGGTGCGGGAAAGAGTTACACGGTAGGGTGTTTAGTGGAAGAGATTATGGATAAGCGTGTGCCATTATTAGTTATTGATCCCCATGGTGAGTATAGTTCGATGAAAGAGCCGGCGTATGAGAACCGAGAAATACTCGCACGTTGGGGTGTAGAACCAAAGGGGTATAGTTTGAATATTCAGGAATATGGAGATACGCGGTTAAAGAATGATGTACGGCCGTTGAAGTTAAGTGAGAAGATGAGTAGTTATGAGTTGATGAAGATGCTGCCCGTGCAACTGTCTAACACGCAGGAAGCAATGTTGTTTTCGATTATTAAAGATTTAGAAGAGGTTAATTTTGATAACATTATCTTGCATTTAGAACAGTTGAATTCCCCGAGTAAGTGGACGTTGATTGATACGTTGTTGTATTTACGCGATTTGCGACTTTTTTCTTCTGCACCGACGCCGCTGACAGAGTTGATTAGTCCCGGTAAATGTTCTGTTTTGAATTTGAAGGGAATTACTCCTGAAGTACAAGATGTGATTGTAGCTAAATTGTTGAAGGATTTATTTTTGGCACGCAAGCAGGAAAAGATCCCACCGTTCTTTTGTGTGATTGAAGAAGCGCATAATTTTGCGCCTGAGAAAGGGTTTGGGAAAGCGAAAAGTTTGGAGACGATTCGGTTAATTTCATCAGAAGGACGTAAGTTTGGACTGGGACTTTGTGTTGTTTCTCAGAGACCGTCTCTCGTTCAAAAATCAATTTTAGCGCAGTGTTCAACGCAGATTATTATGAAAATTACCAACCCTAATGATTTACGCGCGGTGGTGAATTCGCTGGAGGGAGTGACACCTGAGACAGAGAATGAAATTCAAAATTTGCCTGTAGGAACGGCTCTGATTTGTGGTGTAGTTGATAGACCTTTGGTGGTGACAATTCGACCGCGTAAGAGTAAGCATGGTGGACATGCTGTGGATATTTTGGGACAGACTACACAAGTGCATGAAGAGGAAGAATACCATCAAGATGTGATCGAAGAAGTGGCATCTCATGAGGGGATGTTGCCGTTGATTATGCCGAAGTTGTCTTTACGCGATATTGAGTTGATGTCTAATGCGCCGATCTTGAAGGTAACGACGTATTTGATTCCAGCTGCTGTGTTTGTTTGTCGTATGAATGGGCAGGAATTTTCTGTTCTTTTGGATCGAATTAAAGGCAAAGTGATTGTGGATCCTGATAATGATCGAAAAATTGAATTGATGTCCGTGGGACCTCATGCTCATTTCGGACGGGCGGTGGAGTTTACTGCCCTTGATCATGATGTTAAGTTGGATGAGAAGATTTCTGTTGAGGTGTTGAAAGGGCAGTTAGGACGGTATGTTACGGTCGAGGATTCGAGGGAGTGTTTTATTGTTTATAGAAGCGTGGAGTATGGGAAGTAGATTTTTATAATCAGGTTTTTCTTTAGTTTAGATGATAACCATATCTTTGGATAACATAGATCGGGAAGTTTTCGAAAAAGAGCAGAGGGTCTTTTTAGACTTAGCAGAATTTAGGCAAAATAATATCATTAAAATGCATCGAGATTTTTTCTCTAAGATTGAAACTGACCGATTAAAAGATGAGAATGGGAAAGATATAAGAGATTGGATAGAAGAGAACGTATTGACTACCGATTATAATTGCTCAGTAAGACTTAATTCTACAGACAAAGAGAAAGAATCGGAAAAGTGGAAACAAATGAGTTATACTAAGCATGAATTTGATACCTCTTTTTTGAGATTAAGAAAAATTCTGGGGAAAAAGACAGAGAATAAGAAAAAAATTCTAAACAACCATGTAGATCTACGGATACTTTTGCAACATATTTTAGAAAAAAGAGATTTTTTTGTTACTTGTGATAAGAAATTTATTAAATTTGTTAACGATAGAAGAGAAAATTTGAAAGATTTTCCTGAAATTAAGATTAGAGAATTTAACCAAAAATTTATTAGAGAAATTGAGCTACTTTCCGGTTGCGAAATTGAATGATAAAAAATAGTTTTTGAACTGGGACGACATAATTGTGAAGAACTAGCAGAATATGATTTAGTTGATATTGACACAAAGAATGATCATCCTTCCAACAACAAGATGTATCATGTAGTTAAGATTACGGAGAAAGGCATTAAGAACTTACAAAAGAAGAAATAGAAGATATAAGTTCTTATAAATTCTGGCGGTTCTTGGACTTTCATGAATCCAGCTGATCTGTATGCTCGTCTTAGGAGTATTGATGAAGGTACAGATATATTAATTGTAAACGAACGGGCATTAACACTCAAAACAAAAGATCTAGCACTCTTAGCGTTGCGTTTTAAGAGAGATTGTTTTGAAGTAGGAACCTCGCGGAGAGAGTCATTACCTATTCCATCTTTACATTTCACTCCTTTTGCAGGATGCACGATTCATACGGAAAGGAGAGCTTATCTTGGTGTTTCGTTTCAGAATGGAACTGGCGCGAAGATGTATGTGCCCGATTTTGACCATTGGGGACCAAAAGAACTGGTAGGAGATAGGTTAGAAATTATTGCAGGGAGAGCAAATTGTGTTGGATACTCACTAAAAGGATATGATAATTTGATTGAAATGGTACGACCAACGCTACGGCAATTTTATGCATCGCTGCCTAAATGAAGTTTCTTCATTCTATTCCACCACAATAACCTATAAAAAGAACCCCTCATTTTTACGCTTATTAAACTGGAGGTTTGAGTATCATGAATAAAAAAACATTGGCGATTATTGGAATTGTCGCATTATTAGTTCTTATCGGATTAGCTATCTGGTTCTTTGCTCCAAGTAGAGATCTAAGTCCTACTGGTGGCGTTGTAGCAGATCTTCCTGTTCCTAGCGAACCTAAGGAAGAGCCACGGATCTTTGAACCACAATCTCAAGATCATCGCGTTGAAATTTTAGGAAAAGAAGGATACGATGTAACTGATCTGACCATTCGCAAGGATGATGCTGTTGTATGGTTTAACAATGATCCTACTGAGAAACGTATGGTTATTACCATTAAAAGTATGGATAATGTTGATGCATTAATTGCAGGTAAATTGTTTGCATATGGTGAAGAATGGACGCATACTTTTACGCAGGCTGGCGAGTATCAATTTTGGACTGAAGCGTATGGTAAAAAGGGCACCATTACTGTTGAAGAATAGATTTTCTTCTTTTTTTGTTTCATTTGTCAATCACTCCAGGACACCTCTGGTCAATAGACCAGAGGCATGCTCGGCTTCGCCTCGGTCCCTACGTTCAGACCCTGCTTATTCCAGCCGATGTGGATTAGCTTACTAAATCACTCATGAACACATGAGTGGAATAAGCAGATTTAAGTAGAATTTTTCCAGTTCTTCCTCCATAAGATTTAAGAAGCAGCCTTCGCCTTACCTACTGTGAATCAAAAGAAAATCGGCATCGTACTGTTGGTGATTGCTGCTGCATTGTTAGTGATATTTCTTTTGTTTATGCGTTCGCTTAATCAAGATATTAAAGCATTAGGGTGCTATCAAGACCCAAGCTGTGCGCGTATTGAAACATCTCTTACCATTGTTCATTTTGCGTTTGGAATTTTTGGATTCTTGTTTGGTTTAGGATTTTATATGCTCTTTTTTTCGAAAGGGGAAGAAGCAGTCTTAGAACGTCTTGAGCATGAAAAATCAAAACAGAGGGCAGGAGATAAATTTAAAATTCTACTTAAAGGACTTAATCCCTTTGAACAGGAAGTTATTAGCGCGGTTAGAGAACAGCCAGGTATCACGCAGAATACTCTTGCTCTTCGGGTGAATATGTCCAAAGCAAAATTAAGTCAAGTTTTAACAGAGTTAGAGAAAAAAGAATTGGTTAAGCGTACAGAAGAAGGAAAAACTCTCGCAATATATTTACGAGATGAGTTTTAACCAAGATAAACGATAATTCTTGAAAATTTTTTATTTTTAGACATTCTTGATGGTTCTATTTAGACCCACAAATATATATAGCTATTGCTCCACTCTTTGCCCAAATAGGAGGTTTAATTATGGAAGATATAAAACAAGAAACTCATCATAGAGAAACACATGTTCATGGTGAAAAAACATCAACGATGCATAAATTATTAATTGGCGCAGCAGTGATTCAAATCGTGCTGTTGCTCTTTATCGCGTTTAAGGTAGGATCAATAGGAAGCGCTGGTGTTGCTAATGTGCCAAATGTACCCTTAGCTCCTGGGGAAGAAGCACCTGCTCCCGTTGTTAATATGGAAAAATTAGTTGATACTGATGCTGTTCTTGGGGATGAAGATGCCCCAGTTACCATTGTGGAATTTAGCGATTACCAATGCCCATTCTGCGGTCGATTCTATCAACAAACTCTACCACAGCTTAAAAGTCAATACATTGATACTGGAAAAGTAAAATTAATCTTCCGAGATTATCCTCTACCTTTCCATGCTATGGCTGAACCTGCAGCAATTGCAGCTGAGTGTGCTGGAAAACAAGGAAAATATTACGCACTTCACGACAAAATCTTTGCCAATCAAGAATTGCTTAGCGAAGCTACTCTTAAACAATGGGCACAAGAGATTGGTTTGAATAGCGCAACATGGGAAAAATGCCGTGCTGATCCTGCTATCAAACAAGAAGTTGCCAAAGATATGCAAGATGGAAGCGCTGCTGGCGTACAAGGAACTCCTGCATTTTTTGTGAATGGACGTTTGATTAGCGGAGCGCAACCATTCGCTGCATTCCAACAAGTCATTGAACAAGCATTGGCTGAATAAGCTTTTGTTTTTCTTTTTTTATTATGATTTTTCACAAATTTTTTACTGCTGCGCGTGAAGTGTATGGCTCTTGGAAGTATATTGCTTTAACGGTAGCGATAAGTATTGCTGCGTATTGGTTTAATGTTTTGATAAAGAATTACCGCTTGATTTTTGAGGGTGATGTTGTGTTTGCTTTTTGGAGTGTCTGGGGTTCGGTGGATTTGATGCCGTTGAGTTCGTATTTGTTTTTGTCTTTAGTTTCGATCCTGACAGGTATTGTTGTAACGTACATGATTTTTTTATTGCGTCGTCAAGTACGTGAACAAATGGGGATGGGAGTCGTTGGTGTGATTGCAGGGGTGGTTGCACCTGGGTGCGCATCCTGTGCTTTGGGAATATTTAGTTTGTTGGGGTTGACGGGATTATTGGCATGGCTGCCATTTCAAGGAGTAGAATTAGCCGTATTAGGATTAGGGCTGTTGATTTATTCTTGGTATGTTTTATCGAAGAAGATTGTGACGAAAGTGTGTGAAATAAAGAAGAATTAGAGATAGCGTGCATCTTTGAGGTATTGTTTTAGATTTTTATAGTAAGGAGCTAGTTCTTTTTTGCATAGAGGTAGGGAAAGGGTTTTGTATTTTTCATCCATTTTTCTTTCTGCTTGTTCTAAACACTCATTGAGATTTGAGTATCTTTTTCCAAGAATAGTGAGATAGGCAAAAAATCCTTTTGGGTGGATAAATCTATAACAATCAGCATTAGCACAAATTTCTGCTTCAATACAAGTGAATGGAATTTCTTTGTGATGGGCTTGAATACAGTTAATGATTTTTTCTTGATTAGGTTTGGAAATCTTATGAACTTTGAAAAATTCTTGTGCCGCTGTGACTGCCATAGGAATGTGATCTGTGAGCCTATTTTCTTTCATTGCTTGTCCTAACTTTAAATCCATGAAGTAGACACCGATTTGTACGATTTTTTCATCTGCTTTGAGTACTTTAGCGAGTTGGATTGCTTTCTTCTCACTAATTTCAAAATGTGTTATATTAGGTAAGCCGGTTTTTTCAATTTCTAAAACAGCATACACCCGTGCGTCTTCAACAATTCCCATGATTAAAATAAAAGAAGAGCAATATAAAAAATAATCTATTCTGTTTGAGCCGCAATATCTGGCATAGGGATCGGTTCTTGAGGTAGCTGGGAAACTGTGGGTCGTTGATCAGTTCCTAAGGTTCCATCCGGAAGAAGACAGCCGCTTTTTGCACTCAATGTCTCAAATTCTTGTTTCCCACTTACTCTTGAACCGTCAGCAAATTCCCAGGTAGGATAGCCAGTGATGTTTTTCATTTGACACACTTGGGTTTGACCAGCGTTGTCAGGTAAAGAACATTCAACATAGGTTACTTTTTCAAAACTGTCAGAAAACATGCGTTTTTGTTCTGCGCAATGACCGCACCAATACGCACCATACATGACTACTTTATTATCAGTAAGACATTGTGCAAATTCATCGTATTTGGTACTGTTACAGCTTACGAGAAATAATGAGAGAACAGCAATAATTCCAATAATGATCTGAGTTGTTTTCATACTGAGTTATGAGCAGAAAGGCTATTTAAATCTTATTAAGTTGCATAACTATTGGGTGGATAGATTGTGGAAAAAAAGAAACTAAAAGAAAAAAATAAAGAAAGGACTTAACACATTTCTTTCTTAAGTAAAGCTTTCTCAAGACTTGCTTTGCCGTTGCCTTTGCCCAAGATTATCAAGAATGCAATAAGATAGAGTACTGCAAGTTCTCCGCCATTTGCTAAAGGATTAATGCCTTTAGGGAAATGTTGAGTTGCCAATGCAACAACCATAGTCACAAGACCACCAACAGCTGCAAGACGGCTAAACATACCTACTAAAATGCCAAGACCTGCAAGAATTTCTACAATGCCTGCGACGCCAAATAAGCTTGCAACAGGTACATTCATTGCGCTGAACTTTAAGAATCCATGCATGAAGAACATGAGACCAATAACTACACGAAACACAACGTAAAAGTGTTCGCTATATTTACTTGTATATTTTCCGATACACATTGTTAAACACCTCCTAAGTGTAGGATGAAGGAGTTTTGACGGGTTAAAAAGGTTGCGAAAAAATTGATGCTGTAGAAAGTTTAAGTTAAGTGCTTTTTGAGTAATGTTACGATCTTGATTTTGTCTTTTGTGACATTTTCTCCAATAAACACCAGTTTCTGTGTTCCGTTGCCTTTTTCTATGGTCCAGCGACCACGTACATAATTCACAAGGTATTGAGTTGACCCAATGGTAACATACCCCTTGCAACGCATAACGCTTTTGGGTAATTTTTGGAGGAATTCTTCTAGGTTCTTTTTGGTAATCTTTGTAGTCGAAAGTGAGAATGTTTGCATAGTAGTTTTATGATTAACTGGTTTAATTACTTTAGAAGAGGCTAATTTTGCACTGAGAAGAGAAGCAAAATCAATTTTGCCATGTTTTGTAGTAATAATCCTGGCATGTGAGTTCAGTTTGTGTAATCGTTCTTCGCAGGTCTTTACTTGTACTTTTGAAACCAAATCGATTTTATTCAAGATCAATACATCGGCTGCTTGGACTTGTAGTTCAATGTTGTGTCCTAATGATGGAAACCGGATCATGAGATCAGCATCGACAACCGTGACAACAGATTTGAGATCAACTTGTGAGAGAGAGTCACGAACAGAAAGGACGAGATTGTCCGCTTCGGCAATGCCTGTTGTTTCAACGATGATTAATTCAGGATGATATTTTGTGATAATTTCTTTGACTGCGGCTTCAAACTCACCTACTAACGAACAACACACACAGCCTTCAAGTAATTCTTTGATCTGGATGTTTTCTCCTTTGATGGTGTCTGTATCAATTCCTACATCACCAAATTCATTCATGAGAACGGCGATTTTCTGTTTTGATTGTGAAAGGAGATGAAGTAAAAGAGTTGTTTTACCGCTGCCAAGATAGCCGGCGAGAAGGATTAAAGGTGTTTTGGAAACCACAGAATAATAAAAAAGAATGAAGTTAAAAATGTATCTTGATTATTTCACCGGTCGAGGTGGTAGAAAGATGGGATCATTTAGAGTTCCTATTGGTCGATTTAAGTATTCACCACGAATATACGGTCGGTTCCCTTTATCAGCAATTTCAGGCCCTTTAATAAAATTTGTAAGAGTAGTGAGATTACTACCCTTGTGATCGCCGCAATAGAAACTGGTTCCGTCAATTGTGAGAACACCGATTCTATCTTGAATAGAAACTTGCCATGCTTGGGGTTGATCAGCACGATATAGAGCTAAGTTTGCTCGTAACTCTGTTGGATTCACAGGATTCACGAAAGAGAGATTTAATTTTGCACTGTATCGGGCTCTTTGGGGATCTTCAACAACTTGATGGACACCGTCTCGACCATGATGTAATAATTGAGCATACGCATGCCATGATTCACCTGTAGAAAATAAGCTAGAGTGTTCTGGGTTAGTAATTTGAATCTTTTGTACAGTTCGTGGTCCATCGCCCCACATAGCTCGTGCTTCGAGAGCCTCAGTAACCCGTGCTCTTTGTTCTGGCGATAGCTCTTTCAAGAATTTTCCTGCAATTAAGTCAAGTAATATGGCATCATCAATAGTTAAAGTTGTCATAGTATTATTTTTAGAAATCTTTTTTATAAATATTCTTAATCTTTATTTTAGTTTGAGAATTTTCTGTTTGATCGTACCAGTTTTTTGAGAATGGGTTTTGTAGGCTTTTGCTCGTTTTATTGCGGGATGCAAATTTCGTTGTGCAAGTCGTTGTTGCAATTCCTTTTCCGCTATCGGATGATCGTAGCCTAATACAATGATATCTGGCTTCTGTTCTTCAATGATACGTAGATGATCTTGTGGATAGCCAAGGACGGCTTCATCAACGATTTTAAGCGATTGAATTAATTTTACACGTTCTTTCTCATTAAAGATCGTTTTTCTTTTTTCTTTATTTCTGGTATAATCACGAGAAATGACAACGATGAGATGATCACCGTATTTCTTAGCTTGAGTAAAGTAGGAAAGATGACCTAAGTGCAGTAAGTCGAATGTGCCAAAACACATGACGGTTTTCATAGGAGAAGAAGAGTTGTGAAGTTTAAAAAACTTGGTGATGAGTGTTCTTTGGGTTAGTCGTTTTGTTGTTTGGTGCGCATGTGAAAATAGCCTGCAACTGTTGAGATTAAAATAAGCAGTATCGCCCACTCACCAAATTCAGGAGCAGTTGGGAGTTGACCTAAAGTATAGGTGCGTTGTTCTGTATTGCTCCCACTTCCTGTCGTGTTTGTAGTAAAAATTTGGTAAGTATACGTACCATTTGATAATACTGTGGTGGCATTCTGACTTTGATTAACATAGAAATACCACTGTGTCGCATTATGTCGCCAGATGTTTTGCAGGTAGAGCTCGGCGATTTCGGCATTAGAGAGAGTACGATTGTAAATTTGGACATCATCAAATTGACCATTAAAGAACCCTCGGTTTCCACTACCATCTTCACCGATATAGATGTTGGCGTTTGAAGTTAAAGAATTAGTATTTCCTGTTGCTTGAGTCTCATTAATACCATTCACATAAATTCGCATAGCACCAGTAGATTTTTCACGAGTTGCGGCGACAAAATACCACTGATCTGAATTGAGTGTTGTCGTGGAGAGGATACTGGTATCCGCATTTCCGATTCCAAAAATAATTTTGTTATCTTTCACTCCTAATCCAAAATCATTGCTTACACCCGCTACTTCTGCGTCAAGAATGCCAAACCCACAATACCATTGATCATTACTGCAAGCACCATTATTGGTTAATGATGTTCTTTTATTTATCCAAGCTGCAAGTGTGAAATCGTCTGTGATTACTCGAGGGATAGTTAGATAGTCGCCTGTTCCATCAAGAGTAAGCGATGCACCATACTTGCCCCCGCTGGAATTGATGGATGAATCGCCAAAAATGCTCGGGCTCAGAGCTGATGAGGAAGAGTCATTCATTCCCCTATACGGTTCAAAATTAAGAAGGAGAACCAATGAGCTGTTATAAAAAGTGAAATTAGTACCATTCCACACATGAGTAATGGAACTTAGATTTGATTCTGTGATGGATACATTAATGATCACGCTGGTGTTGGAAGAGAGGGTTGCATCGGAAGGTGTTGGGTCAATAAAAGTAACAGTAGCAAGACCAGAATAAGAATACAGCGCAAAGACTAAAATAGTGAACATTATCCTCTTTTGGTCCATGATGAGAAGAGCAGATGAGAGTATTTAATCCTTACTCTGAATGCCGTTTAAGACCATAAAAACCGCTGATGACCGTAATGAGGATGAGTAACATTGCCCATTCACCAAACTCTGGGGTGATGGGAATTTGTCCTAAGGTGTAACTACGTTGTTCTGTACTACTTTGGCTGCCGGTCGTGTTGTATGTGAAGATTTGATAGGTGTAGGTTGCGTTGTCTAAAACGGCAGTAGCGTTTTTACTTTGGTTAACAAGCAGTTCCCATTTGTCCGTATCATACTGGCGCAAATTAGAAACATATTGTTCATAGATCTCTGTAGAATTGAAGGAGCAGTTCCAGATGCGAACTTCATCAATGGTTCCATTAAAATATTCATTGGAGTAAGTCTTTCCAATTGTAACGGGATCTACAACAACTACGTTGTGGCCGCTGGGGGTGTCGGATTTGTCTAAGCGCCCATTAATATAAAGCGAACGAGTTGAACCATTAAATGTCGCTACGACATGATTCCATTGATTGATTGCAACTGTGCCGGTAGAAGTGATGTCATTAGCCCACCAGTAGTTGAGGATAAAACAACCTGTTGCAAGACGAAATGCGTTCGCTTGGTTTGAGGACCCATAACTTCCCCATCCCACAATACCATACCCACCATTACAGATGGTGGGATTAATCCAAGCTGAAATTGTATACAGGTCGTTACCTACAGGAATCCCCGTTGTTGTGTTGAGTTGGATATAATCTCCATTTCCATCAAATGCAACGGCTCCATTATATTTTCCTGAAGCTGTGTAGGCAGCATCACCCATATAGGAAGCATTTCTATGAAATTTACTGGTGTCGTTGAGTTGAGTGTAAGTATCAAAATTAAACATCAATGAGATACTATTATTGTAGAACGTGAAGTTGGAACCGTTCCAAACATACATCACTTCACGCAATGCTGCATCTGTAATAGTTGCATTAATGATGATGCTTGTATTTGAACTAAGAGTATTGTCTGACATAGTTGGATCGACAAAAGAGACTGATGCGATGCTTGGACTTGATAATAAAATTACAAATAATGAAAAAAGTAAGAACCGATTTAATGATTGTTGAGAAGCCAATACCATCTTATTCTGTCCTTTGCTTCATCCGAAAATATCCTACAACAGTTGAGATTAGAATCAGTAAAACTGCCCACTCACCAAATTCTGGAACTGCTGGTAGTTGGCCAATGTGAATGGTTCGTTGCTCGGTACTGCTTTGCGTGCCGGTCGTATTTTTAGTAAAAAATTGATAGGTATACGTTCCGTTCACAAGAACATCCGTTGCATTGAGGCTTTGGTTAGCGGAAAAGTACCATTGCGACTCTGTTACTTTCTGGAAATTTGAGATGTAAAGGGTGTAGATCTCCTCTGGTGTGAAACTGCGGTTGTAAATACGAGGCTCATCGATGAACCCCCTGGTTTCCCATACCGTTGAAATTGGTTCAAGTGTTGCACCGATGCCAAATGGGGTATCGCCCGCAAATCCAACACTAGGAAGACCATTGGTTCCGCTGGAAATATTTTTACCATCAACGTAGACGGTCCAGTTTTTTCCAACAGCTGAAGTTAACGCAAGGAAATACCATTGGTTTTTGTTGTTGATGGAATGAGAAATAGAAATATCGGTATGGGTTCCAGGGTTGATGAAAATACCACCGGTACTACTTCGACCTAAACGGATTGCAGGACCACTGCCACTTTTGACAAAACCACTCAAGTCATAACTTGTCGCATTGTCAGGGAATTTTACCCAGTAGGAAAATGTTATGCTAGTAGCATTGCTTAAGCCAGGAATACTAGAGATGTACACAACATCATCAATACCATCAAAACCAATGGCACCACCATGCCTGCCCTGCGCAGTCCAATTACTTCTGATAGTCTCATTGGTGAGATTAGTGATCCAAGTTCCATTGTTGCGATTGCGTGATGCATCGAAAATGTTACTGCGGTTTCCACTGTAATTCTCTCCCACACCTGAAAGGTTATCAAAATTAAACATAACTACGAGTTCTTCGCTGTACAATGTGTAATTACTGCCGTTCCAATTATAGGTTATGTTGCCTAAAAGAGGCTCTGTGATGGAAACATTAACTACAATTGATGTGTTGGAGGTTAGCGTGTTGTTAGCAAAAGTAGGATCAATAAAGGTAGGACTTTGGTCAGCATAAACAGTAAATGAGAACGCGAGACAAAAAAGGATGATACTACTTAACGTATACAATCTACTCCTCTTTTGTCCATTCATGAATAAAACGCTGTTCGTAGGATATTTAACCTTTACGGGAAGAGTGGTCTTAAGTGCCTAAGACAAATTAGCTTTTTTCATTTGAAAGTACCCCAGAACAGTAGAGATTAAAATAAGTAGTATTGCCCACTCGCCGAATTCAGGTACACCTGGAAGCTGTCCGATGATAACTGTACGTTGTTCTGTGTTTAATGAAGTTCCGGAGATATTTTGCGTAAAAACTTGGTAGGTATAAGTGCCATTGACAAGAGTTTGCGTTGCATTAAGACTTTGATTAATAGAGAGATACCATTGATCATTAGCATATTTGTAAAGATTAGAACTATATGTGAGATACACTTCTGCAGGAGTGAGTGTGCGGTTAAAAACCATCACTTCATCAATCATTCCAGTGAAATTATTGCCTGTTGGATCCCAAACACATCCACCGATGCTAAAATTATAAACAGAATTGCCGAATGTATCTGTAACAGTGCCTCCGGTTGCTTGGGCAATCCCGTTAATATAAATTGTAAGAGAGGGATTAGTATTATTATTTGCAGTAACGGCGACGAAATTCCACGCATTAAGAGGAAAGAGAGTACTGTTAATTGTCCAAGAAGCACTTGAGGCATCACTAGTATAAAACGTGATGGTGTTAGCATCAATGAAACCAAACTCGATAGCATCATTTTGACCAAAAAAAGCAATTCTGTTCCCTGTTGCTTCTGCATAAACCCAACCAGCCATAGAAAAGGTGGAGAGGTTGTTCATGAAATTACGTTGAGTTTGGATATATTGATTTCCTGCCATAAAACTATACGCGCCACCGTAACGACCAGTCGTATTGAAGATTGCTCCCGTAATTGTGCCATTGCGGGCGCGAGCAGAAACATCGACAGCAGTTGTGGTGTTATCACCAATACCAGAGAAATTGTTGAAACCCATTAAGAAAAGAAGAGTAGAGTTATCATAGAGAGTATAATTGGTTCCATTCCAAATATAAGTCACATTGGTAAGATATGGTTCTGTAAAAGAAATGTTGATGAGAATAGAAGTGTTTGATGTTACTGTGTTGTTGGCTGGCGTAGGATTAATGAATGTAGGAGTTACTGTTGCGGAGGTTAATGAGGTAAAACAAAATAGAAGAATAAAACACAACGTATTAGAAATAAACCTCTTCACTACAACCATACAATAGATAAGAAAAATGAGGTATTTAATAGTTGCGAAGAGCTCCGAGTGAGAAAATGCATGCGAACAATTTTTCTTGGACTGGTTTTATGTTTCTTTACGTAGAAAGAAGCTAGAGATAGTGATAATGAGTATTACTACCATACCTAGAGTACTCCATTCAGGAACATCGAGCAGTTGTCCAATACGTACTTGCCATTGTGTTGTATTTGAAGTAGTGCCAGAACTATTTGTTGCAAAAAATTGATAGGTGTATGTTCCGTTGGCAAGAACGCCAGTGGTATTTTGGCTTTGGTTAATGAAAAAAGTCCAACTTTCATTGCTATGTCGTTCTAAATTTGAGAAGTATAACTCCAAGATTTCAGCGTGAGTAAGACCACGATTGAAAATCATAAAATTATCGATTGACCCGTTGAAATACTCGTTTTTTCCATCCCCATCACGACCTAGTTCTAATGGTGCGACACTGTTGATATTTTGGGTTGATGTTGCCGATGTATTTAACAAACCATTAACGTAGATTCCTGCTGCAGTATTATTACGATTGAGTGTCACAAAAATCCATTCTCCGAGATGTTGGCTAATGTTATAAGTAGAAGTAATCTGAGTTGTAGGAGTTTCAAGGTAGGCCACAAGAACTTCATTGGAGATTTGGAGCTCGTAGTTGCCACCGCCAGCTACTCTTTTGCCAAAAATTTGTCCGGTCTGACTTACAACAGGTGTTGAGCTGACTTTCATCCAAAAATTTATAGAAAACCCACCCGTTCCAAATTGAAGAGAAGTGCTGTGAGGAATGCGGGCGTATCCGCTTAGACCATCAAAGGTAATCGCAGAACCATATTTTCCATTAGTGATGATAGTACTTCCATTAATAGTAGTGCCATTATTTCCAGAAAGACTCGCATCTTTGACAATACTGCCGTTTTCGCCTAAATTTGAAAGGTTGTTGAAGTTCAACAACAAGACAGTTGAGCTGTTGAAAAGTGTGAAATTAGTGCTATTCCAATTGTAAATTATACTTTGAAGGTTTAGTTCTGTAAAAGAAACATTGATGTACACAGTTTGATTTGAGGTAAGGGTGTTATTTGCCAGAGTAGGGTCAACGAAATGAACACCGCTCAAAACAAGAGATGGAAGAAGAAATAGGAAGAGCACTATGAGTAACCAAAATCGACCTCTTTGTGTAAACATCACAACGAGAGGACACTTTTTACTATTTAACTATTGCGGGACAGAGCAATGGAATGAGCACTCGCACATACAGCAAGTTTTATATACATATTTTCCGTTTACCAGGTTAGTAGAAAAAAAGAGGTGGAAGAGTATGCTTTCAAACAAAGGGCAAAGTATGTCCATTAATGTAATTATTGTTGCAGTATTAGCACTCCTCATTTTAGTTATTTTAGGTGCTATTTTTACAGGAAGAATCGCAATTTTTAACCAAGGTGTCGGCGCGCAGGGAAATGTTGATCTTGCAGAAATGAAGATTAGCTATGGTTCTTGTAAACCAACTGTTGCGCGTGAATCAACGTATACAACTGAATATTCTCAAGCAGCAACGCCTGAAGATAAAGAAGTTGCCCAATCTCGTTTCCGTGATGAAATCAGCCGGTGTAAAAGCTGGAATGATGACAAAACAAACTGTGAAGCAAACGGTTGCCGTTATTAGGAGTTGGTCATGACATCAATTTTACAATCACGTCGCGCTGATGCCACCATGTGGTGGATTATTATTGGCGCAGTGATTGCTCTTCTTGTTTTAGTTATTCTTATTGTTCTTTTTACAGGAAAAACCAATCTCTTAGAAGCAGGGTTAAGTGATTGTGAAGGAAAAGGAGGAATTTGCGCTGCGAGTGGAGAATGCCCCCGAAGTACTTTAGAGAATGGCGCGTTTGATTGTGGGAACGCTGCTGGTGGAGACGCAAAAGTGTGTTGTTTAGGCGTGCCGGTTGAATGTAAAACAGTAGGAACTGATCCTGTTTGCACGCAAAAATCCGCAGATAGCCAATGTGTGCAATTTAGTGCAAAAAAAATGTATTGTACTTAGGTGAGAGCATGGGTATTCTCACTTCTTTTATTCGTTCCAAGAAAGGCAGCGATTGGTTAACACCAAATACTCTGATGATCATAATTTTGGTCTTATTGTTAGGGATGGCGTTACTATTTTATGCGTTTAAATTGCGAGGGAAATTATTATCATGAATCGTAAGGTGAACAAAAAAGGAATGGAAGCATGGCATTTAATACTCATGATTCTAGGTTTAGCGTTTCTTATCTTTGTTATTGTGTGGTTTGCAGTGTTAGGCGGCGACTTAACTGATTTATTGGGTGGACTGGGGGATTTGTTATAGAATGAGCAGTTATTCTTTTGAAAAGGTGGTGGGTGTTGCCGTTCTGATAATTATTATGGTTTTACTTCTTTTGTGGGCGTATGGTCCTAACGGTAGCTTTACAAAAGCAAAGGATAGCACACATAATGCAAAGAATTTTGTGGATATTGGTGTTAGTGAAACTCCAGGAACAAAACCTGCCATTCCTTCTTCACATGAGAAAGTAATTATGCAACTTAAAAAAACTATAACTTTGATGCATAATGCAAAAGAATCGTATTGTTTTGCTCGATATAACGAAAGAATAGGTGAATCGGGATTTCCTGACCTTGGTGAAGAGGGGACATCGCTAGTACTCGCTTCTGGTAAAAATAAAGAAGGAAAAGAAGGTATGAGTATCAAAGTCCTTGGGGGAGTAGGGGGGATTCAAGAAGTATCCTATGAGTTTATTGAAGGAGTAAAACCTTGTGTGATTGCCGGAACACGTAACGATGCCTATGGAAGAGAGGTAAATGTTGCAGGGAATTTTTATGAAGCATATGTCCGATTTCCCGATGTGCCCTTTGCTATTAAAAAAGAAAGTATGTTACGTGATTACGCAATGCATTATTTTCCAGTTGAAACACTTACGATCACTCGTTCTTCCGGTCTTGATGCTACCGGAAATGCCATACGAGCAACAGTGAACTCTGCATTAGGATTGGTAGAGATTAACGATGAAGGAAATAATTTGTTAGATGGCGGATTGCTTTATACTCCAGATAAAAAACATATTTGTTTCTTTCCCACGACAGTAGGAGACGTCACTTGTTCAGGAGATGATCCGGATGGTCTTGATGATGATTGTCTAGGGGCTGATCTTGCAGAAGAGGGAAATTTAATTCGACAATTCACACAAGAAGGAATGAGACCATTGGATACAGGATATCTTCTTACCTGTTCTTCATCTTAATCTGAGAAAAACAAGAACATTAAAAACGAATAATTCAAAAAGCCCACTCTCTTTCTACCTATAAAAAGAGGGAGAGAATGGGACGTTGCAAACGCGGTGAATTTCAATTTCTAATTTACGTAATTATAGCCATCGCTGCTTTTTTAGTCATTGTCACGGTCTGGATGAAAGCTCAGGCAAAAAATGATGATCTTCAAGCGGAGACGTTATGTAAAAGCAGTATTGCTCTGCGTATGTCTGCGGCTTTAGAAGTGGGTGGTTCGGATGTTAAAGGCGCACCCATTTTATGTAAAACCATTGATAAGAAAATAAAAGGAGATAAACATGATGTGCAACTCCAGATTGCTCAAAATATGGCTCGTTGTTGGGATATGATGGGTGAAGGAAGATATAACAATGATGTTTTTGCTAATTTTCCTCTCTTTGGGTCAGAGAATGGATGTTTTACGTGTTATTCCCTGATTATTGATGATATTAAAGATCTGGAAGAAGGAAACGCAATTTCACCTTCTGAATTTGAACAATTCTTACGTGAAACTCCTTATTCTAAAAATAAAGAAATGACATATTTAGATTATTTCCAACGAGGAGGCGGAAATGGTCGGGTGATGGGATTTTTTGGTGAAGAAACAAATGTTGCAGCAGGAACAAATACTCCTGCAGGAATTCTTGAAGATCATGCGTATGCAGTTATGTTTAAATCAAAGAAAGAAGATGGAAACTTTCTTTCTGGCGCCGCAGCCGTAGGAGGGACAACTTTCTTGGTGTATGGTCTTGCGACAGGCGGAGTAGGTTTGGTTGTTGGAGGGGCAATCGTTGCTCTAGAGGGAGGATCGAACCTTATCGAGAAGGCATTTAGAGAAACTGAACTAGATACAATTATACTAGTTGATTTAGAAACAAAAACAATTGGTCCGTTTTTGAAAAATAATTGTGAAGAGATATCCGATTATGAAGGAAAATAAAAAAGAATAAACACAAGGAGTGATACTGATGCGAACTATTTCAAACTATTTTAAGCAAGAGAAATGTAAAAAGACGCGCAATGGTTCATCAGAAATGTGGTGGATTATTATTGGTGCTACTATTGCAATGGTTGTGCTTGTGTTGTTGATTATCTGGTTTAAAAGCGGCGGCGATAAAGGGTTTGGCGTTATTAATGAAAACATTGAGGGTAGTAACGATTGTGATAAAGATAGAGTCGTGGATCTTTTTGATCGATGTGTATGTATTGCGGGTGATGAAAACGGTAAAGTTGAAGGCTGTCCAGAAGAAACTGCTGCAACAAAGTTTGCTCCAGATGGAAAAACTGCAAAGCCAGAATGCTGTGTGGAATAAATGAGTAGTGATAGAATAAATGGAAAATTGTTGAGTAGGAAAAAAGATGAGATTACATAAAAACGCATTTGTAATGGACTTTTTATTAACTATAGTGCTTGCAATACTTATTTTTGGAACAGCAATTTATGGTGTTTCTAAAGTATTTCGTCTTAGTGATCAAGCAGAACATAATTTCGGGGAAGTGGTAAATACGATTCGTCAACTCGCGCAACCTAACATGCGAGATGATGTTAAAACGATCATTTTGATTATGGATCAAGAGACATCGATTGTGACATTTAAAGCAAACCAACTAACGGTGATTAATTCAGAACAAAAAAGAGATAACGAGATTGTTGAAGGACCAGGGGGAACCTCTCGAGTGGAAATAAGCGAACCCTATGATTTTGTAGAAGCATACGAGTATCCCTCCCAATGCAACGAGAAGGATTGTATCTGTTTATGTCAAGAACGAAAATTTGAAATTTCACATCAAGAACAGGAAAATGGAATAGTAAAAACGCAACAAACGTATAGTTGTGCTAAACTGTCTTGTGAATTTATGGAGGGTATAGATATCGTGCCATTTCATTATTATCGAGAAGAACATGACCAACGACGTCTGCTTCTTGAAATTGTAAAAGATTCGCATAAAATTCATTTGCAGGTAAAATAGGAAGATGATCTCTAAAAACATGATTTTGAGGATATTACAAATTCCATTCTTCACTGTTTTACCAAGATCAAAACGCGCCAGCGTGAAACCGGCATTAATGATATTTGAAGTTCTTTTTGTGATTGCTGTGGCAGGTATTACCATTGCTATAGCAACACAACTCGCAGAGTCGCAAACAGTTACGCAAACACGTATCACACAGGATATAGCAATGCTGGTAAATGCAGCTGTCGCAACACCCGGAGAGGTGTTAGTAGAATATCCGGCAAATTTAACCCAATACACTCTCATTTTAACATCCGATACGATTATGCTGCGTCAAACTACAGATGGAGTATACGACCAAACAACTGCGCATTTTTATCTTCCTGTGGGATATGTGGGACAGACCAACCAAGGACTCATTGAAGCAAAACAGCATGTGTGTATCCATAAAAAAGAGAGAGTAATCACATTGCAAGAGTGCCCTGCATCATCCTTGCCAACGTCACCGTTACCACCCTCAACTGAGGCGAGACCATGAGTGTATTTGATGTTGCGAGCAAGAGTATGTATTGGTTGGTGATGGGATTTACGATTAGTTTACTGCTGATCTCATTTGTTTTTCTTATTTCAGGTTATAAAGATAAATTGACACATGTTCCCGCAGAAGTTCGTTCCGATTTTATTTCATTGCGTTTCGCAAATAATCCAGATTGTTTTGCATTTCAAGATGAACTAACTGGAAACGTAATCATAGGGAGCATTGATTTGGCAAAATTTACTCAAGAACGGCTTGATGATTGTTATAAAACTCCTGAAGAGTTAGGTCATCGAGAGATTAATTTTAGACTTCAACTTAAAAATACATTAGCTGCGCAAATTGCGACAAACAACTATTATAATGTTGATCACTTTAGTTTGCGCAAAGATGTGTTAGTCTGGGATGGATCCAAATTTAGTAAAGATGAGTTGATGATATATGTGCAAGAAACACTGCCGCGAAAGACAGCGCGAGCATGGGAAGCGGTAGATACTGCACGCGTACAGAGCAGGCAGAGTCCAAAAGATATAGAACGAGGTACACCGAATGCAAAACCTTCATTCAAGACCTAAAAATTCGAGAAGTAAGAAGGGAATTGTCGATGATCTGTTCGATTTCCTGTTTATTATTACAGTTTCACTCTTAGCGTATTTTTTCCTCTATTCGTCACTGGCAGGATCTACAAAGAATGCGGATTATGTAGCGATATCACATACAACAGATTTTGAAGTATATCATAATGAATTAGTGCGAAATCAAGAGAAACTCGAAATACAAAAAGAAGTTCTGACTACAGTAACTGGTGCTGAAGCAGAAGACGAGTTACCAAAGCAAAATCAGGAACGAGGAGTATCATGAACTCACTGCATAAGAAGGGAACTGTCGCGTTTTTGATCGTATTTGTTATTTTTGCATCGATAGGTCTATTTGTCGTTCTTAATTACAAAGGAATGGATGAGATACCCCATGTGAAAGGTGAATGGCAGTATAAGTATCTTGAAGAATATGCGTATCGAGCTGCGAAAGACCAATATGTGTTTGAAAAAAAAGTGTTGGAAAATAGTCTTCTTACTCAGGAAAAAATATATTCTACTTTGCCCTCTCATGACACCGGGTGTGGAACGTATGCCTCTTTTGCTCGTTGGAATATGA